>NZ_JAVJUY010000290.1:0-24792 GCF_040220315.1 Fulvivirga sp. | reverse complement strand
TCTAAAGGTAAACCGGCCAATTTATTCATCACTAAAGAAATTCCATCCTATGCATTTATTCCATATTCGTTTGGAAGTGATGTGGTGGAGAGTGTAATATTAAATGGAGTGCTGATAGATCATTAAGTTATCGTCTTCGACCTGAGAAAAGGAATTAATTTCCTAGTTTTAGCAGTATGACATACGATATGATCATCACCATAGCGGTCATTACTCTAACCATTTTTCTTTTTGTTAAAGAGTACTTTTCAATAGACCTGGTAGCATTAAGTGCTATTGTTATTTTAGTGTCTACAGGTGTAATTACAGTTGAGGATGGCTTAAATGGGTTTTCTAACGAAGCTACTTTAACAGTAATGGCTATGTTTATTCTCAGCCATGCATTGGTTAAAACAAAGGTGATAGAATATCTGGCACCATTTGTTGTTAAGCTATTAAATAAGGGTTATGCAACCTCGGTAGTTAGTTTTGCTTCTTTTATCGGTGGAACCTCGGCATTTGTGAACAACACACCCATTGTTGCCACATTTATACCCATTATCAATAGTGCGTCAAGAAAGATAGGTGAGTCACCATCACGATTTTTAATGGTGTTGTCGTTTGTATCAATATTTGGTGGTTGTTGCACCTTAATTGGTACCAGCACTAATCTGCTTGTGAGTGGTATGGCTGTGCAAGAAGGCTATGAAGGCTTTACAATGTTTCAAATGGCGCCTCTTGGCGTTATCTTGCTTGTAGCTGGTACGGTCTATTTAATCGTTGTAGGTAATAAACTAATTCCCGACAGAATTTCTAAAAATCATCTAAATGAACAAGAAGGGGCAAAGCAGTATTTGGCAGAAGTGAAAATGACAGCGAAATCTGAAGATGAAAAGAAATCTGTAGAAAGCCTGTTTAGCTCTGATGGTATTAGTGTTAGAGCACTTAAACCAAAAGGTAAATCAAAAACCGAGGCCAAGTCAGATCATCAGATAATGAATGATGATGTTTTTCTTATTGAAGGTGATTTCAAAAAGATCCACCAACTCGTTAAAAACGATTTTTTAAAATTAGCGGATACTGAGGGTCAGAGTGAGTTTCCTGAAGAGCAAACCCGACTAATGGAAATTGTATTATTGCCTAATTCTGAACTGATTGGTAAAAAGCTATCAAAAGTCAATTTTCTTGATCACTACAATTCTTCTATTATCGCCATTCGTCACCGTGGTAAAAAGAAATTTGATGATTTGAAAGATATTAGGCTTAAGTCGGGGGATGTGCTCGTACTGCTCACCAACGAAAAGGGGTATGAGTTAATTCAGGCCGATCAGGAATTTCAGAACGCTCCATTCATATCCCTACGAGAGAAATTCGTTGATAAAATAAACAGAGGAAAACTATTAATGGTGTCAGCAGTTATTGTTTCGGTAATTGCCCTTGCCTCCTTTGGTATTATGCCAATAGTGGTTGCTTCACTTGCCGGGGTGGTTGTTCTTAATTTATTAGGAATAATTACCATGACGGATGCGTACCGGTCTATCGATTGGAAAGTGATTTTCATGTTGGCGGGATCACTGTGTTTAGGTAAGGCAATGATTAGCAGTGGACTGGCTAACGCATTGGGTGATGGATTGCTCATGCTGGTAAGCACGTATGGTGGACCGATTTTAATGGTTTCTATGTTTTATCTGCTCACATCTTTGCTCACAGAAACCATGAGCAATCATGCATCCGTGGCGTTGATGGTGCCCATTGCAATTTCGGTGGCAAGTTCAATGGAACTTAACCCTACACCGCTAATGCTCACCATTGCTTTTGCAGGAAGTGCCAGTTTTATGACGCCTATTGGCTATCAGACAAACACAATGATCTACAGTGCAGGTAACTATCGGTTTTCTGATTTTATTAAAGTGGGAGGTGGTTTAAATCTTCTCTTTTGGATACTCTCTAGCTTTCTGATCCCCTTGATTTATCCTTTTTAAGCTCTTTTAACAGCTTTTCTTCATCGAGAAGGTCGTAAAATTTGTTAAGCTTCTTTTGTAACAACTGATATCTTACGATTCCGAACACAAAGAAAAAGCCACTAATTATAAACAGTACCGTACCCAACCAACTCAAAGATTCAAAATTCTTCAATTTTAATATAGCGATGCCGGCTAATGATAAATAGATACCCGCGCGGATGTAGGCAAAGAAGGTTCGTTCATTTGCCAATGTGGTACGTTCCAACGCAAGAAAATCTCTTAGAATTATTTTCTCTTTAATTTGGTAGTTGCTTGTAAACCTTTTGAATTTCCTCATAACTACGACTTTTTATCAAGTTACGGCCTTTCAATAACGCAGTCAAATGTAACGTTGGCCTTTAACGAATTTCCTACGGAACAATAATTCTCTAAGCCTAATTTGGTCACCTTTTCAAGTTCTTCCAAATTAGCATCGGGCGATACCAATATAAATTTCAAGTGAATATCAGTAAAACCTTTTGGGGTTTCATTTCTTCGTTTTCCATCGGCCTCTATTCTAAGATCCACTAATTTTTTTCTTCTTTTTTGTATCATCAATGCTACTTCCACAGCCACACAACCTGCCAAGGCACTTAATACTAATTGCATGGGCGACATGTCGGTTTTACCGGAATCCTTCATATCTATTTTAACTGTTTGGCCTTCTTCGGTGGTAGAAGTATATTCGTAATCGCTTGTGTAGGTAGTTGTAATTTTCATTTAATAATCTTGTTTTGAATCCAATATCTGAAAAACTCAAAGCTAAAATACGTGATGTAGATAACTTCCCTAAACCTGGAATTACATTTAAGGATATAACTCCCATTTTAGGTGATTCCAAACTTTGCCGGGATATTACTGAGGAGCTCACAAATAGATACAAATATGACGACCTTGATGCAATAGTAGGGGTGGAGTCAAGGGGATTTTTGTTTGGTATGTTATTAGCCTATGAGTTAAATATTCCTTTTGTGCCTGTGAGGAAATCAGGTAAACTGCCTTTTCGAACCCTTAAACATTCGTATGATTTGGAATACGGTAGTGCTTCAATGGAAATACATGTAGATGCTTTAGAAAAAGATTGGAAAGTACTGATACATGATGATTTGCTAGCAACAGGAGGTACCGCGGCAGCGGCCGCTGCTCTTGTGGAACAATTGGGTGCTGAGGTTCAAGGCTTTTCTTTTTTAATTGATCTCACTTTTTTAAATGGGAAAGCTGTTCTTGCACCATTTACTACTAATATAAATTCTCTTGTGGCCTATTAGTCACCAAAATGTTTGGCGAGTAAATTCTCTAAAGTGTTGGTGGTTAGAGGTTTAGATACATAATCATTTACATGCGTGTAGCTGTAAGCCTTTTTTATGTCCTCTTGATATACACTGGAAGAGAGCATACACAATACAACTCTTTTTTCGAGATGTGGCCATATTTTTTCGCCATAAGCTTCTAAAAAGCCCCATCCATCCATTACGGGCATGTTAATATCTAATAGTATGAGATCGGGAAATTCATCAATGTTGGATATTGTATTCGATAGATAGGCTAACCCATCTTCACCTTTTAAAAAGGTTTTAACATGATCGCTTCTAACGCCTGATTTCTCAATAATTTTTCGATAGATGAAACTCGAGATATCGTCATCATCTATCAACACCACCTTTAACGATTTTTTATCGATTACCTCCAGAGTCAAGCTGATTTATATTTAATAAATATTCCTGAAAAAATTAAAGTAATTAAAATATTCGGAAAGAGCAATATAAAACAATCGCAACATTAATTAGGTAAAGTATGTTTATAATTATATGGGTGAAAAAAGGACAATACCAATATTTCCATTGAATATATTACCCCTGCCAACTGAATTAATACCACTACATATTTTTGAGCCAAGATACCGACAGTTGCTAACAGATATGGAGGCTTCTGATATTGAATTTGGTATTTTGTATGCAGCTCCGATAAATGCAGACAGGGTAGGGGCACTGGTAAAACTGGAAAGTATTTTGAAAAGATATTCTACCGGTGAATCGGATATTGTTGTGAAATGTACTGGCACTTTTATTCTTGATAAATATCATAAGCATTACAAGGATAAACTTTATGCAGGTGGCAATAGTATCATTATCGACCCACCTGCCAGCAATTATGCAAGTGATGAATTAAAGAATGAGTACAGAGAATATCAGGAAATAGCGGGGAGTAGTTATGATTCGGCAGTTACCATTCATGACATAGCTAATACTCTTAACCTTGACAATACGGATAGGCTTAAATATTTGCGACTTATTGCTAAGGAGAAAAAAGAAAGATTCTTGAAAGATCGGCTCAGGTTCAACCTGTATATTTTAGAACAAGAACTAAAGTATAAAAACAGCTTTACGTTGAACTAATTAAAACAACTATGATCTAAGGAGCACTAACAAGCATGAAAGTGCACTCAACCTTACTAAGGTTTTAAACCTTAGTAAGGTTGATTATACAAATAGTTGTTCAGAAAAAATGATCTACAATAATGTAAGCTATTTTAGAGCCTAGAATTAGTTACATATTCCTTCGATACTGTCCACCAACATGAAACAAGGTTTCAGTAATTTGGCCAAGGGAGCAGTATTTACAAGCTTCCATCAATTCTTCAAATATATTTTGGTTTTGAATAGCCGTATGCTGAATGTCTTTCAGATGCTTTTCTGATTTGTCAGCGTTACCTTTCTGTAAGTTGTTCAACATTGTAATTTGGTATTCCTTCTCTTCTTTGGTTGCCCTGATTACCTCTTTAGGAGTTATGGTAGGTGAGCCTTTTGAGCTCAAGAAGGTATTAACCCCAATAATTGGAAATTCTCCGGTGTGTTTCAGTGTTTCATAGTGCAGACTCTCATCTTGTATTTTACCTCTTTGATACATGGTTTCCATTGCGCCTAATACACCACCTCTTTCAGTAATTCTATCAAATTCTGTGAGTACCGCCTCTTCAACTAAATCCGTTAACTCTTCAATAATGAAAGAGCCTTGTAGCGGGTTCTCGTTTTTAGCAAGGCCTAGTTCTTTGTTAATGATTAGCTGAATAGCCATAGCACGTCTCACAGATTCTTCTGTTGGCGTTGTAATAGCCTCATCATAAGCATTAGTGTGCAATGAGTTACAGTTATCGTAAATGGCGTAAAGTGCCTGTAATGTGGTTCTAATATCGTTGAAATCAATTTCCTGAGCATGTAACGACCTTCCTGATGTCTGAATGTGGTATTTCAACATTTGCGAACGAGCATCAGCGCCATATTTATCACGCATTGCTTTTGCCCAAATTCTTCTAGCCACTCTTCCTATTACAGCATATTCAGGGTCAATACCATTAGAAAAGAAGAACGAAAGGTTAGGAGCAAACTTGTTGATGTCCATCCCTCTGCTCAAGTAGTATTCTACATAAGTAAAGCCATTGGCCAATGTAAATGCCAATTGGGTAATTGGATTAGCGCCAGCTTCAGCAATGTGATACCCCGAGATAGAAACTGAGTAGAAGTTTCTGACATTATTTTGAATAAAGTATTCCTGTACATCACCCATTAAGCGCAAAGCAAATTCTGTGGAGAAAATGCAAGTGTTCTGAGCTTGGTCTTCTTTCAGAATATCAGCTTGCACTGTTCCTCTTACCTGAGAAAGTGTCCTTTTCTTAATGTCTTCATACACGTCCTTCGGCAGAACCTGATCTCCAGTTACTCCCAAAAGCATCAGTCCAAGACCATCATTTCCTTCAGGTAGTTTGCCCTGATAAGCTGGCCTTTCAACTCCCTTTTCTTTATAGATCGCAGCTATTTTCTTCTCAACCTCTTTTTCCAGACCTTTTTCTTTGATGTACAACTCGCACTGTTGATCAATAGCAGCGTTCATGAAAAATCCGAGCAGCATTGGTGCTGGGCCATTGATGGTCATGGACACAGAAGTCATAGGATCTGCAAGGTTGAATCCGCTATATAGCTTTTTAGCGTCATCTAAACAGCAAATAGAAACACCTGAGTTGCCAATTTTACCATAAATATCTGGTCGGTGATCAGGATCATTACCATAAAGCGTTACGGAATCAAAAGCCGTTGAAAGTCTATTTGCATCTGTATCAAGGCTTAAATAATGGAATCTTCTATTGGTTCTTTCAGGACCACCTTCACCAGCAAACATTCTTGTGGGATCTTCACCTTCACGTTTGAATGGGTAAATACCCGCAGTATAAGGAAATTCTCCCGGCACATTTTCCTGTAAACTCCACTGTAGTACATCACCCCAAGCTTCGAACTTTGGTAAAGCGACTTTGGGTATTTGAGAATGTGATAGAGATTCAGTGTGTGTTTTAATATTGATTTCCTTATCTCGCACTTTAAATGTGTAAACAGGATCGGTATATGTTTTCTTTTTAGATGCCCAGCCTTCTAACAGTTTTTGATTTCTTGGATCAAAGTCCAATTTGATTTTCTCATACGTTTCTTCAAGGCCTTTAATCAGTCTGTCTTTATCCTCAATAGTAGATTCTTTGAGTGTATCAATAGACTTTCTAATACCGAATAACTTTTGAGCCACTTCACTCTGGCTCTTTGCCCATGAATCGTAAGCTCTGTTGCTTTCAGCTATTTCTGACAGATAACGTGTTCTGTTTGGTGGTATCACAAACACCTTCTCAGACATTTCATCTGTAATTTCAAAAGTGGAATTCAAGTCTGCATTGGTCACTTCTACTACTTTGCGCATAATTTCCACATACAATCTGTTCATTCCCGGATCGTTGAATTGGGAAGCGATTGTGCCAAACACCGGAATATCTTCCTCTTTTACATCCCAAAGATTATGGTTGCGCTTGTATTGTTTTTTAACATCTCGAAGAGCATCTAGTGCACCTCTTTTGTCAAACTTGTTGATGGCAATAACATCAGCGAAGTCAAGCATATCAATTTTCTCGAGCTGGGTTGCAGCGCCATATTCTGGAGTCATCACATATAAGCTCACATCAGAATGGTCGGTAATTTCTGTGTCGGACTGCCCAATACCTGAAGTTTCTAAAATGATTAAGTCATAGTGAGCTGCTTTTAGAATTTGCAAAGCCTCATTTACGTGCTTTGATAACGCAAGGTTAGACTGCCTTGTAGCCAAAGATCGCATATAAACGCGGTCATTTTTTATGGCATTCATTCGAATTCTATCACCCAATAAAGCACCACCTGTTTTACGCTTTGATGGATCTACAGAAACAATAGCAATATTTTTATCAGGGAAGTCAAGCAAAAACCTACGAACCAATTCATCTACCAAAGATGATTTTCCGGCACCACCGGTTCCCGTAATACCGAGTATAGGTGTCTCGATAGCATCAGCTATTTTATGAACTTCTTCAAAATCTTTTTTAGCTTCCTCAGGGAAGTTTTCAGCGGCAGAAATTAATCTGGCAATGGATCTAACGTCTTTCTTCGAAAGGTGAGACACTTCACCATTCAAGTTTTTACCAGTCGGGAAATCGCACTGTTCAATCATGTCGTTGATCATACCTTGCAAGCCCATTGAGCGGCCATCATCCGGAGAGTAAATTCTTGTTATTCCATAGGCATGTAATTCTTCAATTTCTTCCGGAAGGATTACACCACCTCCGCCACCAAATATTTTAATATGATCAGCACCTTTTTCTTTCAATAGATCTTTCATGTATTTAAAGTACTCTGTATGGCCTCCCTGGTAAGAAGTCATGGCAATGGCCTGTGCATCTTCCTGAATGGCAGTATTAACCACCTCTTCAACGCTTCTGTCATGCCCCAGGTGAATAACCTCACAACCGGTAGCCTGAATGATTCTACGCATGATGTTAATAGCGGCATCATGTCCATCAAACAGACTGGCTGCTGTTACAATTCGTACTTTATTTTGAGGTTTATAAGGTGCTTTATCCTGCATTTGAATCTCTTTTTATGAATCAAAATTTAGGATGCAAAGGTACTTATAATCACAGTATTTTACTAACAATCATTAGTTAGTGGAAGCGCTATCGGATGTTAGCAGTGAAGCTAATTTTGATATGGATGCCTGATTTTTCCTTGTATTAATATTTTGTATCAAACTTTGTTTTTCCCGACTTGTTAATCGCCAACTTAAGGATGCTCGTTTAACGTTGTCAAGCTTTAAACTATCTTTTTTCGACAGGTTCTCGGCAATATACTCACGTGGTACATATTGAATATCAACCCGATCTATCGTACCATCAAACCATGATCTGGCAAATTCAATTTTATTGTCGTTGGTGATATCCTGCAAGCTTTCAAAATTCTGATAGATGCTACTTATTGGTAGGGTTGATTTATCAACTAACGATAAGTTAGTTCTACGCTCTATGGGTCCATCTTTCTCTGAATCTCTAATAGAAAGAATGATCACACCGGAAGTATTTTCCGCTATCCAATCTTTGAAGGCAAATAAAAACTGAACTGCATCTGAGATACCGAAATTATCAGTTACACCAGCATCCATAATGTCGAGTGGCGGGTCACTTGGCAAAGAGATATTGGGGGTAATATAAGGAAAGGCAGCACTCATCCTCAAGCCACTTAGAAAGCGTAAGTTTTCACCACCTTGATCTTCAAAAAATCTTAGGAATTCAACTCCGTTTATTTTGTCACGCATGTAGCTGGAGTCGAGTGAATTCATCATATACGACATTTTCTGTGGCGAGATATATAGTTTTCTTCCATCGTTTATAATAGTAGGAGCCAAAACCATCATAGGAATGGTGCTATTAAACTCAGGTTGATAATAAGCTTTAAGGGGCTTATCTAAAAAGTAATTGGTGTTTTTGCTTAGCTGATTTTCAAATGAATAGCCTCTATCTTGCGGGTATTCAATTCCATTGTATTCAAAGCTTTGGAAACTTGAAAAAAGATCGTTCATCAAAAGGCTAAAGATGATGGCATTCAGGTTATCGCTTCCCATTCTTTCAATATAATCCTGGGAGTAAGGGTTACTAAGTTCGTTTTGCTTATAGCGGAGATAAATTTCCCTGAAGTAGCTCGCACCAATTAAACCACCGGATGCCCCTGTAATGAGCATAGTATGATCCATCAATTTGCCGTTGGTAACGCTATCCATTGTTTGAAGGCTATTCAGAGCCCAAATAGCAGCACGTTGCCCACCCCCGCTCACACATGCAAGTACCATTTTTGGTTTGGCATTATTTGGAAATTTACTTTTCCAATTTTCTAATATGAGCGTGGTTTCCTTCTTATCGCGTTCTCTGGTTGATGGGTTATTGGAATCGATAATTGATTTGATATTGTAGGGAGCCTTTTCTACTGTGTAGTTAACTCCGAAGGCTCTATATGTTTTATGAAAAAGGTCCTGTTTTACAAGTATGTTGAGTAAGATTAAAAGTCCAATACCAGCTGTGGCTGACCAATTGCCAAACCAATAGCTAAATGCCCCTGAAAACATCACAAATACAGTAAAGAACAGTACGGCACTGGCAGCTGCGGGAAGTTGAAATACTTCATAATCCTTGAAAATGCCCATTGCCAGAATAACAATAAAAATAAGCACCTGAATAATAACCAGGTTGAAATGATTCTGATCGAACACCTGCAACACAGTGGCCTTATCATAAAAGCCCTTATAATCATCAACCCTTTCTGATGCAAAGTTTATATTTAAGAAGCTTTCTACCCTTAATTGCTTCTTTTTGGCTATATCAAGCTTTTTCATAGCATTTGCTCTGGTAGCTTTGATGTTTTGCTTTAGTTTTTCGTCTAGCTTACACACCACGTACTTGAAAATATCTTTGTTGGTAAACCAGAAATATCCAAAAAGTAAAATGGTCATAGATATATAGCCCATTAGTAAGCCTCCGATGAGCAGGGTAAGCTTGTCAAAATCTTGATACTCATTATTTACCTGATATTGAATGATAAAACTCACATAGCAAACCAGAAAACCGAACGGTATTATACTGTTATTCAGGCTAAAAACAGTGAAAGGTTTAGGCAATGTGCCGATAAAAGAGAATCGATGCCCATCAATGATATAGGTGGCAATATGAAAAGCGATACTAAAACCTGCAATCGTGACGCCCACTAAAAAAAATGAAAGAAAGCTTACCTTATTAAGATAGACAGGGTCGAGAAATAAATAAGGAATACCAAGATATTGACCTAAGTTACCAGATACCATCGCGAACAGTACCAACCAGCAAATTAGAAGAATATGATTTCTTCTCAAATGGTTAATGAATAACTGAATAGGAAAGGAGTAGTAAAAACCTTGTAATAAACTCAGCAGCTTATTTCTCATGAAGGTAATTTACCACTTTTTTTACTTCCTGCATACAGTTCATATTCTAAAAGACGTGCATCCAGTTTGGCATTGAAAAGCTCAATGCGCCTATTTGTTTTCAGACCTATTTTCTTTGCTAAATCTAAGTTGCCGGTAAACACGTAGCCCGTATAGCCCTGACCTTTACTTTTAAAAAAATCACCAATCTCCGAATACGTTTGTTCCAGCTCTTTCAATTCGCCTAGCCTTAGTCCATATTCGGGATTCATGAAGATTACTCCTTCTTCATCTGGTAAGTCCAGTTTTCGAAAGTCTGAAAGCTCAAATTTTATTAGGTGATCTACTCCAGCTATTTCTGCATTGGCTCTGGCTGCTTTAAGTGCCAGCGAGCTTAAATCACTGGCATATATTTTTAGAGGCCTTTCTTTAACCTGACTTTGAGCCTCTTTCACCATCTTCTTCCACTCAAACTCATTATATAAGTTGATGTGCATGAATCCGAAATTGGATCTCATAAGGCCGGGAGCTTTATTAATTGCCAGCAAGGCTGCTTCAATTGCCAGTGTTCCACTACCGCACATTGGGTTAATAAAAGGAGATTTTCTATCCCAATTTGATTCTAAGATGCATGCTGCAGCAAGAGATTCTAACATTGGGGCTTTAAAAGGTGTTTTTCTGTATCCATGTTTGGCGATAGTTTCGCCAGAAGTATCAATGTATACGCTGGCTTGATTATCTTTCCAATGGAGGTAGATCATCGTTTGTGATTGATCGGGCCCGGAATCTGGCCTACGGCCTTTTAATTTTTGAATTCTGTCAACTATGGCATCTTTTGCCTTTAGGTTGGCAAATCGGGTATCTTTTATAAAATCATTTTTTACAAAGCCGTTGATACACACATACCCATTAGATCGAATGTACCTTTCCCAAGGTATTTCTGACATTTGGCTATACAGATCATCCGGTTTTTTTGCTTCAAATGATTTAAGATGATATAATACTTTATTGGCTGTGCGCAAATGGAGGTTCAAATACATGCAATCATTAAAGCTGCCAAACAAAGTAATGCTCAGCCTGTCTTTTTCAACAATTGTATACTTGAGGCTAGTGAGTTCTTTGGCCAGTATTGGAACAATTCTGGGTGCACATGTTATTACTATTTTGTTTTCTATAGCCATAAAAGAAGGTGACTAGTTTGAATTTTATATAGGCAAACTTATGGTAAGATCGTTTAATGATCAGTAAAATGAAGGTAAGAATATGTCATTCTAATTAGATAATTGCAGAACAACATGATTAGAACATTCATCGGCTAAGATTATTTATTGCTGAGTATACCTTTCGATTTTTCTTAACATGTAAGGGTATTTCACGTAATTTTCTGCTTCAGAAAGGGCTTCTTCACTTAAATCAATATTCCCTAGTTTCTTTTCAATAACACTTAGGTAATAAAAGGCGAGACTTAAATGATGATCTTGATCTAGCGGTAATTGATTAAGGGCATTAATACTTTGTTTGATTTCTTTTTTTGCATTAGTGAGATCACCTAACCCTGTTTTAATAGCAGCTTGATATAGATGCTTTCTAGGTAGCAGGTAAGGGTTATCACCTACTTCATGACGGTTTAGTGACACCTGAGCTTTATCCAGTTGGTTTAATTCCAATAGAATTTCTATGTGCAAATCCCTAAATATTGAATTATTTGGATAGAGACTTATGAGTTCGTCAATGTATTCTAATGCAGTATCTGGATTGTCTTCCATTTTAAAATTTAAGTGAGCTAAATACTGAATAGCTTCAACCTTAGTAAAAACAGCAGACTTACCTGCATTCTTTAAATATACTAAACCTGCTTGCTTGTCGCCTTTTGAAAAAGGCCAGAGTAGTGATTGGTAAAAGAATCCTTTTTCCCTGTAAAATTCAATATAGTAATTATATAACCCCGTTGTAGTTAAAAATTCAGGGTATTTATCACACCATTCGAAACCCTTTTTAATATACGAAAAAGCGCTTTTCCCCTCGAAAGACGCCTTTACCATATGTCCGTTGTTGGCATATAATTCGGCCTGCATAATATGAGCAGCCATGTAGTAATACGAATGTTCTGGATCATTCTTATTTATAGAAAGTTTGATTTTGGCTTCATTTTTAGCAGAATCGAGAATAGAAGAGTAATATTCATAACTTTTTTCTATACCCTGAACTATCGGGTAATTCTTCCATCTTATGTAATATGCTTTCAATAAATGGCGAGCGGTATTATTGGGATATGTCGCATAAAACTCACTGATGGACTCATCGGCTTTATCGAAGTCCATTTGATAGATTAAATCTAAATTGTAAAGTAAATCCGATTCAAATTTTGATTGCCCAAATGTCTGATTACTTACGAAAACGAGAATGATATATATGTATTTCAATAATTTATAATCTAAACAAATTGTGATTGATAATTGGAATTAACCTACTAATTCTTTTATTTAGGTTAGAATTAAAACTTAAATTTAATCAATTATGAAAAAAGTACTTTTACTTACTATGTTGATGGCCTTTATCGCATCAGCAAATTCATTTGCATCAGCAAATAAATACAAAGTTGATGAAGCTGCAATTGATCAGGTGTTCGAAAGCTCAATCAATGTTGTTTCTACAGAGTCTGACGTCAACATGATGGACTTAACTTCAGTTAGCGCTGCAAATGACGACAAAAATGTTTGGGTAGCCCTATTATTAGACTGGATACTTGGCGGTCTTGCAATTCACAGAGTTTATTTAGGTGGAAGACCTGTACTAATTGTTGGTTACTTACTAACATGTGGTGGTATTTTCGGTCTCTTGCCTTTAGGTGACTTTATCGCATTATTGATTAACATGAATGATATCAGCAAGTATGTTGATAACGATGCATTTATTATGTGGTAATTGATTATCTGAACGATATAGAAAAACCTCGCTTATTGAGCGAGGTTTTTTTATTTACTCATCTCAAACTCCAATAAGGTGTCTTTTATTGGATCATTATATTTTCTTGTTAACTCTTCATTCTTCTTTTTAGCCAAATAGCTCGCGTGTCTCACACCACCCGAATAGAAAGAATAAAACAACCCGATGCCAGTTAAAGCACCTGTAAAAAAGTAGCCCTCGTACAAGCTGTATGCTCCAAATGTAATTAAAGAAGCCTGTATTGTAGAAGATACCAGACCCTTGAAGAAGTAACCTGCATACATCTGACCCACTCCAGGTAAAACATATGAAAGTGTCTCAGCCTTTTTAGGGTCTTTTAATTTAGTGTCTTCGAGAAAATGATAGGCTTTGGTTATTTCTAATTCAAATTCAGGGTTTTGCTGTTTGTATTCAGCTAATTTTTGACTTGCCTCATCCCACCTGCGCATTTCATTCAGTACTAAAACGTGCATAAACAAAACATCACTATAGCCATTATCTTTAAAAAAGTGTTCGGTCTGTTTAAGCTGAGAAAGTGCATTGGGGTAGTCGCCAGCCAGGTATGCATTAATTATTATTTGCTTGCGTATTTCAAGATTTGTCTGGTTCTGTTCGATAAACAGATTAGCCCTATTCAGTGTATTTAAAGCTGAAGAATAGTCGCCTTCTTCTTTATGTAGAGTAGCTTTTTTTAGCAAAGCCTGATTGGTAATTTCAGTGCTTAAATTTTTAAAAACAATACGCTCATATTCTAATTGGGCTAACTTATTGTTACCCAATGCCGCGATGCTATCTGCATGTCTAAACTGAGCGTTAATCGATGATATTACGCAAAGGAATATGCAGGTCAATAAGTATTTTATTGTTAACTGCTTGGTTAAAGTCATTATTAGAAATTTTAACTGTAAACACACTACCCCATATATTGCCAACATAAGCCAATGAAAATAATGAGCCAAAAATGATAAATCTGGGGCTGTCAATACCATCTTTATCATATCCCTCCCAAGTTTGTAAGCCTAGAATGGCAGTTGTTAATAGGGTGGCAATTCCCATACCTGTTTTTCCTGCATACATTCTACCAGACCCTGGGATAATGGCTGACATAAAACCGGCCACAAATGGCGATTTTTCTTTCCGTTCACTAATATCTTTACCAATTTGAAGAAGGGACTTTTCCTGTGTTGATGTTTGATAATAATTTCCTCGAAAAGATTCAGAAACACTATTGAACCTATTCAAATCTCTTTGGAGTAGATACATGCCACCCAATTCTAGTTTTTTGAGATTTATTAAAAGACTGTCATTTATGTTAAGCATATTTAAATCCGTGAGTCCACTTTCATATTTTCCCTGATATGCTTTGCACAAGGCATTATAAAATTTGCCGTATGTGTATATAGGCAGTATTCTACTGTTACTTAATGAATTAAAATGGTCAACGGCCAGGTCGAGATTTTGATTCAGGTAATGAATTTTTCCTGTTAAGTAATTGATACTATCCCTTTCGCTTTGTGTATCTGGTTTAATATTTTTTAGTAATTCTTCAGCATCATTATAGTTTCTGGTATTAATTAAATAATTCAAAAATTCTAATTCTTTGTGTAGTTGCTGACTTAAGCTTGAATGAGCTATTGAAACTAAAAATGCGCAAAGAAATAATAATCGCATTAATGCTTATTTGAATAATCTTCAATAAATTCGATGATCTTACCTTGCTCATTCATTGAGGTTGGGAGTGCCTGCGAATGAGTAAGTCTGTTACATCTTCCAATACGATCAACGGATAAAAATACTCCCTTTATTGGACCGTATTCATCAAACAATTTTTTTCCAAATCTTGAACAACTTGTTGCATAAATGCATGTACTGGATAGCTGCGATGAAATATACTCCTGATAGAAGGCTAACCCACCTTTATAAGTCCAGTATAATGGATTTATGGCATTGAAGACGCTTACTTTCTTTTTTGCATGTTTCTCATAGGAATGATCGGGTAACTCGCTTTGAGGTACATGTGTTGTTAGCTTTAATAAATCTGTTTTTGATTGTGCATGTACAATCTGCGATGAGAGAAATATGCAAAATATGACACTAGTTAATGTTCTTAGCATCATTGGGTATTTTAAAATTTAATGACTCCAGATTTTCCGGCCTGTCTAATTTAATGTTACTGTATGTAGTTCTGGTTATGGTAGAATCTGTGGGTGTGGTATAGTTAATTTGAGTAATGGATGACGGAAAATTTAACCTTGGAGCCAAATCTACATAATTATAATAGAATGACTTGGTTGATACATTATTCTCATTATCAAAATAGGCAATATAAATAGGGTCGCCATTTTCATGAACCAACTCCACCTTACTAACTTGAGTAGCCATTTGAGTAGGGGGTAGCCATTCAGTAATCATCAAACCTTCTTCAAACTTAACATTAGATTGAGTGAAGCCCATTTGATTCAAGCCCAAATCTGACTTTTTGTTGTTAAGAAAGAAGTAGAATTGTGAAGTTTCTGTACTGTAGAAATAATTTTGTTGCTGGAGAACGGTATTTTTCTGTGGGTCGTAAATCTTAATTTCTCCTTTAGCATTATTAAAAACAATGTATTCTTTTGGTGACTTATAGAATGACACCATGCTACCATCATTAC
The DNA here is from genome assembly GCF_040220315.1 of Fulvivirga sp. Classification (GTDB taxonomy): domain Bacteria; phylum Bacteroidota; class Bacteroidia; order Cytophagales; family Cyclobacteriaceae; genus Fulvivirga. Next base: position 8,927 of record NZ_JAVJUY010000290.1, on the reverse strand, counting down.
CATACACTATTTTAGCAAGCACATTGCTCACATAACCGCCTTTAGCAGTTTCCGTTTCCATTTCAAGGGAAACGTTTTTAAAGTTATTGTACTGACAAAAAGAAGCTGCTGTTGAGAATATCAACAGCAGCCCGCTAATTATATATTTCATTCGTTTAGAGGTTATCTGAACTTGCTTTAGCGCTTAAATATTCTCTATTCATTCGAGCTATATTTTCTAAGCTAATTCCTTTAGGGCACTCTGCTGAGCAAGCTCCAGTATTGGTGCATGCACCAAACCCTTCAGCGTCCATTTGAGCTACCATTTTCTCCGCTCTTGTCTTTCTTTCCACCTGGCCTTGTGGTAACATGGCCAACTGAGATATTTTGGCGCTGGTAAACAACATGGCAGATGCATTTTTGCAAGCCGCAACACATGCCCCACAACCAATACAAGTAGCTGCGTCAAACGCTTCATCAGCTATTTTCTTCGGAATGGGAATTTCATTGGCATCAGGTACCCCTCCAGTATTTACAGAAACATAACCACCAGCCTGCATAACTCTGTCAAATGATGATCTGTCAACTACTAAGTCTTTAACAACAGGGAAAGCTTTGGCTCTCCATGGTTCAACAGTAATTGTATCTCCATCTTTAAAACTTCTCATGTGAAGTTGGCAAGTAGTTGTTTGTTTTGGCCCGTGTGGATGTCCGTTAATATACATGCTGCACATTCCGCAGATACCTTCACGGCAATCATGATCGAAATGAACTGGGTCTTTGCCCTCACGTACAAGATTTTCATTTAGCACATCGAACATTTCCAGGAAAGACATGTCGGGTGATACATCATCCAAATCGTAAGTTTGGAATCCACCTTTATCTTGAGTGTTTTTCTGTCTCCAGACTTTTAATTTTATCTTCATGTGTTTTAGGTTAACAGTTAATTGTTAACGGTTTTGGCCTTTCTTAAATAGTTGATATATCCATTGAGTATAGCCAAACACCTATTTATTTTTAACTTTATTTCTAACAAAGTTTCATTAGAAATATAATTTTCTTCTTCTGCAATAATAAAATGATCAATTAGCTCGAATAGAGAACCTCTACTTACTCTGCAGAATTGAATGTTTTCTTGATAATGAAATCGTCCATAACCTTCTGCAATATTGTTTGTAGTTGATCTTACTGCTCTAATTATCTGATCATATAATCTAAATTTCTCTTCTTTTGGAAATTTAGAAATTATGGGTTTTGTAAAAGACCTCAATTCTTTACAATGTTTCCAACATTCCAAATCTTCAAAAGATTTAATTTCGTTTAACGGTTCACTTAACACTTATTTATAGCTTCGTTGTGTCAATTTAACATTTTCGAAGACGAGATCTTCTTTATTTAATTTTTCAGGTTGTTCAGGGCCTGTATATTCCCAGGCTGCAACATAGCTAAACTCATCATCTTTACGTTTCGCTTCACCTTCTTCTGTTTGAGATTCCTCTCTGAAGTGACCTCCACACGATTCTGTTCTGTTTTGTGCGTCATCGATCATTAACTCACCTAATTCAAGGAAATCCGCTACTCTGTTGGCTTTCTCTAACGACATGTTCAACTCTTCATTAGCTCCAACAACTTTCACATTGCTCCAGAACTCCTCTTTAAGTTTCTTTATATCTTCTTTGGCTTTCTTCAGGCCGACTTCGCTACGAGACATTCCACAATACTCCCACATGATGTGGCCTAAATCTTTATGGAATTCATCTACAGTTTTATTACCATTTATTGAAAGTAACTTATTAATTCTATCAGAAACTTCTTTCTCAGCAGTTTTAAATGCCTCATGATCTGTTGAAACCTTGTCATAAGGAACTCCTGACAAATAATCGCCAATAGTGTAAGGAATCACAAAGTAACCATCTGCCAAACCTTGCATTAAGGCACTGGCGCCAAGTCTGTTTGCACCATGGTCGGAGAAGTTAGCCTCACCGATGGCGTATAAGCCTGGCACTGTAGTCATTAAATTATAATCTACCCAAAGACCACCCATTGTATAATGAACCGCAGGGTAAATCTTCATAGGTGTTTTATATGGATTCTCGCCAGTAATTTGCTGATACATATCAAACAAGTTACCGTATTTAGCACTGATCACATCTTCACCATCACGTTTGATAGCATCAGCGAAATCAAGATAAACGGCCAAGCCAGTTGAATTCACACCTCGACCATCATCACACGCTTCTTTCGCATTTCTTGAGGCAACATCTCTAGGAACAAGGTTACCAAATGAAGGGTATTTTCTTTCTAAATAGTAATCTCTTTTATCTTCTGGCAAATCAGTTGGTTTTAATTGACCTTTTCTGATTTTCTCAGCATCCTCTTTTGTTTTTGGTACCCACACTCGACCATCATTTCGTAATGATTCAGACATCAAGGTCAATTTCGATTGATGATCGCCAGAAACAGGGATACACGTTGGGTGAATTTGAGTATAGCAAGGGTTAGCGAAAAATGCACCTTTTTTATGCGCTCTCCATGCAGCGGTTACGTTCGAACCCATAGCATTGGTTGATAGGTAAAATACATTACCATAGCCACCTGTAGCCAGAACCACTGCATGAGCACTGTGAGATTCTATTTTACCTGTAATCAAGTTTCTCGTTACAATGCCTCTTGCTTTTCCATCCACCATTACCAAGTCGAGCATTTCTTCGCGAGTATGCATTTTAACCTTTCCATTAGCCACTTGACGGCTTAAAGCACTATAAGCACCTAACAATAATTGCTGTCCGGTTTGGCCACGAGCATAAAATGTTCTGGACACCTGAGCTCCACCAAATGAACGGTTAGCTAATAAACCACCATACTCTCTGGCAAATGGAACACCTTGAGCAACGCATTGGTCAATAATGTTTACACTTACTTCTGCAAGCCGGTGTACGTTACCTTCTCTCGATCTGTAATCGCCACCCTTAATTGTATCGTAGAATAATCTAAAAACACTATCGCCATCATTTTGATAGTTTTTAGCCGCATTGATTCCACCCTGAGCCGCAATACTGTGTGCTCTTCTAGGGCTATCCTGGAAACAAAATGCTTTTACGTTATAACCTAATTCTCCAAATGAGGCCGCTGCTGATGCTCCTGCCAAACCAGTACCTACAACAATAATATCATACTTTCTCTTATTGGCTGGATTAACCAGTTTTACATTGAATTTGTGCTTCGACCATTTTTCGGCCAGCGGTCCTTCAGGTATTTTAGAATCTAACTTCATTTATATAAGTTTTTAGATTGTATTTATTTTAAGAACATAATGATTGGAATGGCGGCAAATAATGCCGGAATTATGATTGCTAAGCCATAACCTACACCTTTAATTAACCCATTATATTTAGGATGGTTCAAGCCAAGGGTTTGAAATGCACTTTTAAACCCATGGTATAGGTGAAACATAAGGCCCACCATAGCTACTGTATATAGAACAACATACCATAATTCAGAAAAGGATGCATTTACAACGGAGTATAGATCTTTGTAAACCTCACCATCGTATGTTTTTGTGCCTATTCCACCCCAATGCATTTCGTACCAGAAACTTCTTAAGTGGATCACAAGGAAAATAAAAATAATAGTACCTAAAACACCCATGTTTCTTGAACTCCATGTGCTGGCATTATCTTCACTTGCATAACCAACTGGTCTAGCAGCCTTATTTTGCACAGTTAAAATAATAGCCCAAACTATGTGGACTATGAAGGTTGCGTACAATAAGTAGGAGGTTGTTTTAATGACAGGGTTAGTTGTCATGAATTTGGCGTAAATGTTAAACGCCTTACCACCATCATCCAGTAAAAGCTGAAAATTTCCGGAAAGATGGACAATTAAAAATGTAACAAGGAAAAGGCCCGTAAGTGCCATAATTACTTTTCTTCCTAGTGTACTTGACATTGCGTTTGAGAACCAACTCATATGATTTATTTCTATTAAATGTATAACAATGAGACGTGGTCAAAGTTACATTTGAAAGCAATATCAAACAATCTGAATTATTATTTCGAAAGATTCTAAATAGGAATCTCTCTTTAGCACAGAAAGGTGCGTGGTATTACTACAAAAGTTCGAATAGTAAGGTAAGAAGGCCAATTAAAAAGATAACTAGCACAAAGAATAAATCACTCTTTATGATTTTATTCATTTCGGTCTTTATGGTGTTCATAATCTTCATTACTTTGCATGATACATTGCTATATGTATGCCAATAATCATAAATCGTTGAAAATCAGTTATTTAAGATAAATTCATTTTAAATTTAGTCTCAAAATGGGAAATATATTTAAAATGGGAATCATTTTCATATTAGAATAAACCAATGAGTTCAGAATCAATTCTTTATATAATCATCGGAATAGTCACTTTTGACTTTATATTTAATCAGCTATTAGACCTGGTTAATTTAAAAGCGAGAAAAAGAGAGCTTACAACTGAAGCCAGAGAGTTTTATGACAAGGAAACATATGCTAAATCACAGGATTATCAAAGAGCCAGAAGTAGCTTCTCGTTTCTTAGTTCGTCTGTTAGCTTTATGGCTTCGGTAGCTATTTTATGGTTTGGAGGATTCGGCTATCTGGATGCCATCTTAAGACCACTGATTGAGTCTGAGCTTTTGTTATCATTGGCCTATTTTGGAGTGCTATATGTACTTGCTGATATTTTCACATTGCCGTTTTCCTTATACTCTACTTTCGTTATAGAGGAAAGGTTTGGTTTTAACAAGACTACTGTAAAAACGTTTATTCTGGATAAAATTAAGGGATACCTACTATCTGCCATTATCGGAGGTTTGTTACTTTCGGCACTTATTTTCTTAATACAGAGTTTGGGAAGTAATTTCTGGATTTACTTTTGGATAATTGCTGCGGTTTTTATCTTGTTTGTTAACTTATTTTACACCTCATTAATTCTACCATTATTTAATAAACTAACACCCCTGGAAGATGGTGAATTGAAAAATAGCATTATTCGCTATGCTAATTCTGTCAATTTTCCTTTGGATAATATTTATGTGATAGATGGGTCTAAAAGATCGAGTAAAGCCAATGCCTTCTTCTCTGGCCTTGGCAGAACCAAGAAAATTGTGCTTTATGATACACTCATTAATAATCATAGTATTGATGAATTGGTAGCTGTTTTGGCACATGAAGTGGGGCACTTCAAAAAGAAACACATCATTTCCGGACTGTTTATTTCAATCGGCCAGATAGGGCTGATGTTATTTATTATGTCTTTACTAATTTTTAATGCAGAAACATCAATAGCATTAGGAGGCAGCCAGTGGGCCATTCATTTAAACCTATTGGCTTTTGGAATTTTATATTCACCAATTTCTACAGTATTAGGAATACTTGGCAATATGTTAAGCAGGAAAAATGAATTTGAGGCAGATGATTACGCTAAAACCACTTTTGATTCTTTGTCGCTGCAAAATGCTTTGAAGAAATTATCGGTAGATAACTTGAGTAATTTATATCCACATCCTGCCTATGTATTTGTTCATTATTCGCATCCACCATTACTCATCCGCCTCGCCAACTTGCGAAAGTGATTTCTTTGCAGAATAACCAATTGAGCCAAGCACCAATAGCAGTAGAAGGATACACGAAATGAGGATGAGTGTATCACCAACAGCATAGGCTTTTGGTTTGAATTCAAATACAATCTCATGCTTACCAGCCGGAATTTCTAATGCTCTCAAAATAAAATTTGCTCGTTTTATTTCCGTTTCTTTTCCATCAATTGTTGCTGTCCACCCATGAGGGTAGTAGATTTCTGAGAAAACCGCAAAACCATCATCAGCTAGTTCGGCAGTATATTCTAATTTATTAGGTGCATAACTATATAGTTTTATTACTCCTGCATTACTATAGGTGGATTTATTTACATCAAATTTGGATACATCTACAACAGCGACACTATCAGTGGAAGCCATGCAAGTTGCTTCCAATTCTTCATCTGGTGAATTAACTGGTTTAACAACATCAACTAACCAGGCGTTACCTAGTGCATTTTCATTTATAATAAAATCACCTTTATCCGGACCAAATGTGAGGTACTTGGCATTCAGCATATTGATCGCTCCATAATTAGAAAAATCCATATTTCCATTTTGCACTCCACTTATAAGCTTTGAACGTTGACCTTCAATGCAGTTAGTGTAAAAATCCTGATACCTTCTCATTTTAGCGCCATGGTATCCACCAATAGAATGATGATGGTAAGAAGTTCTTGCTTCACTCATGGCATCAGACTGTAAATTATAAACACGGTATTGAGATTTATCTTTCAGTATTTGTTTATCCGCTTCAGTAGGTGCGATGAACGATCTATCGGAAGAGCGTCTATAATTCTCTTCACCAAAGTGCCTCTTGTCAATTAAAGTAGTGTCCAGAAGAACTAATACTCCAAGGGTTATAGCCAGAACCCCAAAGTTTATCTTCTTAAGATATGCAAGGTAAATAGCCACACCTCCTAAGAGAATAAATAGCATTGATCTTAACGCATCGGCTCTCATAAGTGCTTCTCTATCTGCTTTTAAAGCACTAGTAAACCAAACAGGTAGTTGTTCTTCACCGCCTTTTGTGAATGAAGCTATTCCGGCAAGTATGGCTATTAGCAAGCAAAGCCCACCAGATATGCCTAATGCCATATATAACTTTTTCTTTACCTCTTTATTTTGATCAGATTTCAACAGGTTCTCCAGGCCAACAAAACCCAAAAGTGGAAATGCAATAAAAGGCATTATCATGGTAAAGGTTACAGACCGGAATTTATTATAGCCGGGAAAGTAATCGAACATGAAGTAGTTGAAGGAGGCAAAACTATCTCCCAAACTCAAAATGATTCCAAAAAGAGATACTATGCTTAGCCAGATCACATACTTTTTCTCAGCGAAGAATAAACCCAGCACGAAAAGGAAGCAGAAAATCGCTCCCACATAATAAGGTGCTGGTGGCTTTTCACCCCAATAACTCGAACTGTATCTGGCTAATTGGTTCGCCATTTGCTGGTCCCCAGCTCTTTGAAGAGCTTTTAAAGTTTCGCTGTCTTCTTCCTGAACAAAGAACTGTCCGTATCCGCCTCCCAAAAAGTTAGGCACTAGCAATGTCATTGGTCCCCAGGGGTCGTTGCTATATTGAAAAGCATAGTCTTTACTTAAACCGGATTTTTCTCCTGAAGATTGTACTTGTGTTAATTCGGATTTTCCTCTGATCGAATATTTACTGTATTCATGAGTTGTCCATAATTTGCCTATGAATGTACCAAGTGCAATGGTTGCTGCTAAAATCAGTACCGCCAGCCTTTTAGCAAAGTCAGCCAGAGTTTTTTCTTTAATAGCTTGAATTAACTCTATAGCACCATAAATCAATACAATCAATAATAAGTAATAGGTAATTTGTAAGTGATTTTCTCTTAGGTGTAATGCCAAACCAAGGGCAGTTACCCCGCAACCGAGAAAAAGTCGATTTCTAAAAGCCAAATGGATACCTGCCAAAACCATTGGCATTAAAGCAACAGCGCCAATCCTTGAATTATGTCCGGCTCCTAAACCTATTATCATATAAGTGGAGAGTCCAAATCCCAGCGCTCCCACTATTGCTAAGTAAGGCCTTACTTTGAAAGAAAGTAGTAAAATGTAAAAACTGACAAACGCTAGAAATATATTTTTAATCGGGTGCGGTAAAAAAATAGATAGCACTTGCTTGAATTTGCCAACAATGCTATCACTCCAGTCTACATCAATTAAATAGGCTGGCATTCCTCCAAACATAGAATTAGTCCATAGCCCTTCTTCTCCAGTTTGTTCTCTAAATTCAATCAGTTCCTGCGCGCCACCCTTCCATTGGTTTATATCGTGTTGTTCGAGCGCTTTATTATCAAAAAATATAGGATTGAAGAATATGACTGTAACAATCAGGAATGTTAGCACTGCAATTAAATGAGGCAGTATATGTTTAGTGAAATTGATCGACTTCATAAATATTACTTAAGGCTGTGCAAATTATGAAAGTTTGTTAGGGAATAAAAAATTGAAAATATCTAATGAAAATAAATTTTAAATTAACTGTTTCTTTTTTTCACTTTCTCCATTTATGAAAATAGAAGACTACAATAAGATTTGAGTGAACTGTTATCATATTCTAAAAAGTTGATCATCGAGCAATCGGAAGAGTTGGCCATTGAAGAGGCTAAAAAAGATCCCAGAAAGTTTGAACCTCTCTATAATAGATACTTCAAAAAGGTCTTCCATCTAATTCTTAACAGAGTTGGAGATAAAGAGATGGCTGCTGAGTTAACATCCAATGTGTTTTTTAAAGCACTGTCTAATATTCAAAAATTCAAGTTTAAAGGATACTCAATATATACATGGCTGTTTAGAATAGCACTAAATGAGTGTAACGAGCACTTTAGAAAAACTGGAGAATCACGGCTGGTTGTAATGGATCATAGCCATTACGAAATATTATCTGAGGAAATAGCCATTTATGGGGAGGAGCATAAAGACTTATTGAAGAACGCTTTGGTAAAACTCAAAAAAGAAGATTTGGAAATCATTGAGCTACGGTTTTTTGAATCACTTCAATTTAATGAGATAGGCGAGGTGTTGAACATTTCTGAAGGCAATAGCAAAGTACGATTATATAGAGCACTAGACAGGTTGAGAAAATTGATGAAAGTGGCATGAGAGTTAAAATAGTTGATAATAAAATTAAGGTATCTGATTCAGAAATTGAGTCTTTCAAAGATTTTGATTCTGTGTTAGATAGAACGCGTGCAAGCAGTATTCAGAATACTATTTTAAGTAAAATGAATAGAAGGCTCATTGCATTGTTCGCTGCTGTGGCTACTGCTGTAATTATAGGCTATTTCATGTCGAATGATAATACTTTACC
>NZ_JAVJUY010000289.1:0-9174 GCF_040220315.1 Fulvivirga sp. | reverse complement strand
GAGCTCACATCGACGGGGAGGTTTGGCACCTCGATGTCGGCTCGTCACATCCTGGGGCTGGAGAAGGTCCCAAGGGTTGGGCTGTTCGCCCATTAAAGTGGCACGCGAGCTGGGTTCAGAACGTCGTGAGACAGTTCGGTCCCTATCTGTTGTGGGCGTAAGAAGTTTGAGAAGATCTGACCTTAGTACGAGAGGACCGGGTTGGACTAACCTCTGGTGTACCGGTTGTGGTGCCAGCTGCACCGCCGGGTAGCTATGTTAGGAAGGGATAAGCGCTGAAAGCATCTAAGTGCGAAACCCACTTCAAGATGAGACTTCTTTAAAAGGACGTTAAAGACGATGACGTTGATAGGCTGCAGGTGTAAAGGCAGAGATGTCAAAGCTGAGCAGTACTAATTACCTGTAAACTTTCTCTAGGGCTATGTCCTCATAAATTCTTTCATAACACAATGTCAACCCTTCGACATGCTCAACAGAGTTTGAAGAAGATAAAAAATAAAACATTATCTGTGATAAAAGATCGCAGCAAGGCTTTATGGTGACTATAGCGATGGTGTCCACCTCTTCCCATTCCGAACAGAGAAGTTAAGCCCATCAGCGCCAATGGTACTGCAATAATATGTGGGAGAGTAGGTCGTTGCCAGATTTTATTAATCTACACCTGTAGATCAAAACCCTTAGTAAAACACTAAGGGTTTTTTCATTTATAGTAACTACTAACTATACTGGGAGATGAAATTTATCCACCAACACTAATTAAACTCATTTGATTTGTATTAAGATAATTTTTACTGGCATCAATAATGTCATGAGGTTTTATTTTGTTGATAGAATTATAGAAATCAAGTATATAATTTGGCTCTAAATTATATAGATAGTATGATTTAAACTTCTCGATTAAAGAATAGGGAGAGCTTAAATCATTTTGAAATGATCCTATCCAATGATTTTTAGCTGTTATTAACTCTTCGTCTAGTATTTGACTTGAAGAAAGCATTTTAATTTCATTTACTATTTCATCAATTGCTAATTCCTTTTTCTTGGAGGATACTTCACTTGTAATTGTAAAATAAGAAGCATGTTGTAGGTTGACTATGCTAGAATATATGCCATAAGTTAGACCTTTTTCTTCTCTAATGTTTTTCATCAGTCTGGAGCCGAAATAGCCACCTAAAACATAATTGGTAAAGAGTAATGAAGTATAATCGGTGTGAGATTTGTTTATGGTTGGCAATCCTATTTTGAGTGATGTTTGAACCGAATTGGGTCGGTGATTGTTCAAAACTTTTTTAGAATAGGTAAATGTTTCCAGATAATTGGCAAAGTGCGGTTCGTAGGTAAAGTCTTTTTCAAAACTTTTAAGTTCATCAATTGAAATATTACCAGAGATAATAATCTCGAAAGAACTCCAATTATTTTTATAGAATTCAATTATATTTTTTAGATCAATCTTTTCTAAGTCTTGTGGGATTACTGATTGACCATAAGGGTGTTCTGGAAAAAGGGATTTACGGAATAATCTTGAAGCTACTATATTGTTTTTCTGTTGTTGAATTTTATAATTATTTATCAAAATACTCTTTTGTAAACCTATTTCATCATCAGGGAAGTTGGAATCTCTAAGTATTTCTGAAAAAAGAGTTAGTGTAGGGAAGAGAGTTTTCTTTACACAATGTATATCAACTGTTGTATAATCAAAAGAGGGATTAACCTCAATAAAGGAACCTAGTCTAGCAAATCCATCAGATATTTCTTTAGAGGATTTACTACTTGTTCCTGACATCAATAATTTCGAAGTTAGAAGATTTATACCGTTTAATGGCTCACGGTAGCTACTTGCATTTCTAAATATGAATTCTACTTTAATTGCATCTACATTTCTATTCTGAAAGAGGTGTACCTTAAGGCCAGTGGAAAGTTGGATTGATTCCGGCTCGGGAAATACTAATTGCGCAGGTTTGAATAAAACAGGGGCTATTTTCCTGTTTAACATACTAGTCTGTTACGGATTGTTCCTCTTGACTTTTCTTTTCAAAGTTGAATAAAAGTGTAAACCTCAAAGTCTCTGCCAATGGATGTTCCTGTTCTTTAGGTATTAAATACGCGAAATCAACACCAAAAACTTGATACCTGAAACCTAGACCCATTGTTAAATACTTCCTGTTTCCTTTTTCTTCGGACTCTAAAAAATATCCAACCCTTGCTGCAAATGTATCATTATACCAATATTCCGCTCCCCCAGAAATGGTTACTTCTTTAAGTTCTTCACTTCCACCACCTTCAGCATCTCCAAATGAACCAAAAATACCATTTAGTAGTGATTCATCTTTTTCGCTACCATCATTTTGTGGGCTTGGAACTAATAGTTTATTGAAATCTAGTGCAAACGTTATTTTGTTGTAAGGGTCTAAATTTGTGGTAAAAGCGGATCCTAAGCGAAGATTAGTTGGTATAAAATCCCTGTTGTTTTCGTCAGAGTATGTAAGCTTAGATCCTATATTTGAAATTACGGCACCTAAGGCAAGGTTAGAGTTTGTACCGCTAAGTAATAAATCTTTGTTGTAATATACTGCAATATCAGCTGCAACACTGTTGCCTGGCTTTGCATCCGCACCAGTTGTGGGGTTTGGTGAGCTAAAATTTCCGGTAAGGTTTGAATGTATGTAACGAGCAGTTATACCAACTCCTAATTTTTGGGAAAGCATTCTACTATATGTAGCATCAAATGCTACTTCTCTTGGGTTGAAATCACCGGTACTATTGCCTTCACCATCACGGAAGAATATTTCTCCCAGGTCGAAGTATTTCATTGATACTGCAACTGCCTGCTCCTTCGTAAACTTGTAATAACCAGATAAATAAGTTATTGACATATCATTAATTATTTTACCTAACCAAGGCGTATATGAAAGTGAAAAGCCAACATCATTATTTATGAAAGCCAACTTAGCGGGATTCCAGTAAACAGCATTAGCATCTGGAGAAGTTGCTACACCAGCATCGCCCATGGCGCCAGCTCTTGCATCGGGAGTAATAGTTAAAAAAGGAACAGCTGTGGTAATAACTCTTCTATCATCGCTCTGGCCAATAGGATCTTGTGGGGTAGTGCCTTGGGCAACCATTATTGTTATACTAAAAAGCATTAGTACAACAATTGATATAAATTTAAATTTCTTCATTTAACATTATATTGACCTGCAAAGGTACTTAATTAATAAGAATAAGTTTTTTATGAGCACTATTTTTTGCTCCATCTCGTTTAGAACGAACATTTAGTCTATAAATGTATATTCCACCTTTCAATTTTTCACCATTCATGTTTCTGCCTTCCCAATTATAAAACTCAACAGTTGATTGAGAGTTATCTATATTAAAAACATTGGTAAATATTAGCCCTGAAACGGGTGAAAATATTTGCAACTCCACTTCTAAATCATCGCCCGATTTATTGTGGGAAAAGCCAAAGGTAGTAAAATCATTAAATGGGTTGGGATAATTGTAAATATCATAAATAACCATTGCATTAGGGTCTGCTACTTCAAATGAAATAACCGATTCAGATGAATTATTAAATGTGTCCCATGCTTTTAACCTTATTGTGTGCTTCCCCTTTGAAAGATTTTTAAATGGAAATGTCACAACCCCTCTTTGATATGAATCTTTATCTGCTCTGTAATATGCATTTAGATTGTATTCTATTTCATCGTCCAGTGTAGCAATGATACTATTTCCGATAGTATATGAAGAAGTGTTAATTCCATTCTCATCCTCTAAGATGGCAACTAAATTTGTATTATGGCTAACCTGTCTCAATGAAGTATTAAGCGAGTCGCCCATAAATAATTTAATAGATGGCCCCTTATTGTCAGTTGGTGGTGTTGGATTTGAATCACCTATTTTTAATGAGATGTCCGCACCATTAGCATCCAATAATTGATCATTAGTTGCATACATATTAAGGCGACCATTACCAACTTCATAGGATATATTCTTTGGCACGACAAATTCAACTTGAAACTCACCACCAGTTACTGTCGAAGAGCCTTTAAAAACAATGTTTTCATTATCCTGATAAGTATAGGGTGAATTTTCATTGCCTAAAGTGGTTTTTGAAACGGGCTTATCATAAAGAACATAACTTACTTCACCATTAAACGATTGGTTTTGCAAGCCGTTGGAAGTATTAATTTGACCAAAAAGCTTCACCTTGCCTAGTGCCTTGAGAGTATCATTCTTTACACCAATTTCATTAATGCCCGTTATACTTATGTCCTGTTTAGGATAATTCAATCTGAGCGTTGGATCGCCTAATAGCGCAAAATTTCTATTACCTACTTTCCTAGAGTCTGTTGCAAGATTGATGCTTTCGTTTTTTGTGGCCATAAAAATATCACCGAGCCTTAAATAGTCTCCGCTTTCTTTATCAAAAATGTGATCGTAAAATGCCTTATTAAGTGCAAAATTTGATGATGAGCTCACAGGTCTACAAGTGCTAACCACGGCAATTCCACCTCCCTGATTGCTGGTTACAAGCAGCTCTCCCCCTGATGTTCTTTGCGGATCGTCATGCCTGCCGAATTCGCAAGTTGCAGTAACAAACAGAGGAAGTTTATCATAATTGTCCCAGTTTTGAATTTGAACTAAGTCTAATACTTGTTCCTGCATCCATCCATTTTCACCACCATGGCCTGTGAAATTCACTATCAAAGCTCCTTTTTCAACACTTTCCGTTAAAGCTTCACTTGCGGCAGGTGAGGTTTCTCCACTTGGTCTGGATACCTGTTTAAAATTATCCAGGAAAAATTTATTCGGTATGAAAGCTGAATAAGTTGTATCTACAAATTGGGTTAACTCATCTGACTGTCTTTGATGAAGATTGAAATCCCCATCATCTGCAACGAAAATTACATCATTTCTCCAATCGCCCAGTGTAGCCTCACTCGTAGCATAATAAATTAATTTATCGACAATTGACTTGGCTTCATCCTCAGTGGTAACTGGAAATCGACCAATTCCTATATCGATTGTATGATTTCCGCCATTCTCTTCAATCCATTCCCCTTCATCCTCTTCAAGAAAACCAAAATAATCATCTGATGCATAAGTATCTAAAGGGTGAAGCGAATTCCTAGACTCATAGACAGGTACAAAGTTCGTATTGTTGTTAATTGTGTTTTTATAGTCGTAAGACCCTCGACCAAACAGTAGTAAATATTTTAATGAGCCATTGTCATACAAATATTTAGCGTAGTTTCTAAGGGCAGTAATATCCTGTCTACCGCTTGAAAATTCATTGTACACCTCATCAATTAATACAACTTTTGAAGTTAAACCGTCATTGTTTGTTCTGAATGAAGCTAAACGAATTGCCTCTGATTCGAATAAAGCATGTGTGATTATTAAAAACTCAATATCTGTATTCGATTTTAAATTTTGATTACTCAATGAGGAAATGTTTGCTGGTGTATTGGCTTCAGAAGTTTCAAAAGCGATATACTCTTGCAATGTTTCTGAGCCGGCATTGTAACTTATTACTGATCCCGATTGGCTATAATTTTGAATTTTTGGCGAAAATGCATCGGTTACATTCCATACATTCGTGTTGCTTTCAGCGTTACTGATTTCAAAAGTAGTTATTGAATGATTGATACTTTCTGGTGATCTGAATTGTATTTGATCACCAGAAAAGTTAAGGCTGCTTTCAGCTTCAACCTGTACAAAATCTAAAAAACCAATTGAGTGAGTAGAATTTTTGTTATATTCAACATTTACTTCAATATTTCCATTACCAGGTGTAGCTGTAAATGTTTGTTGATTTTCTCTTCCTTTTATACTGTATCTAAACACCCTTTGATTAAAATCAGGAACACTCTCTACTTCTACATTTCCCAATAACGAGGAGTTGGCGTAAATATTAAAACTTGAATTTTCAAAAGACTGAGCCATTACCCTAGTAGTGATTTTTACTTCACTGCCAGTGATAATTGACGGAAGCTGGAAATTTATAATTTGGGATGTTACTGTATTAAATCTGAACGAATACCAGTTTCTGCCAGAAGTTAATAGATTGTTATTCTCCTCCTTATAAAAACTGAAACTATTGTAAGTATTTACTACAGGCCCAAACTCACTTAAAGATTGAATACTTGACATTCTTTTACCCTGATTTCCGCCATACGTGAGAAAGTAAAAGTTATGGTCTGAGTAAATATTATGCTCATACTCTAATTGGCCAGATGTATATTCAAAGGAATCGCCATCTTCTGCATAGAATAAGGCATAATCAGCATTATCAAATTTTCCGTCAGATTCCCCTATAACTTGAATTTCAATTTCTACAGGATCAATAGGCCATTCTTCGCTATTACTTTGAGGGAGCATGCCTCCTTTTTGACCATAAATTTTGATCGTTCTGGGATCGATATTATCAACCGGAACCCCATTATCTCTTAAATACTGGTAGCTCAGTTGATATACACCGCGCTCATTAATTCTTATTTTATACCAATTTCCATCTGAAAAAACAGATTGACAAATGGCTGAAGTGGAGAATGAAATTAGCGATAAAAAGAAAAGTACTCTTCTCTTCATTAGGGAACAATTATACTATTAGTACAAATTAACACCGAATAGTAAACAAACGTTTATATCCCAACGATATTATTAGTCAAAGACAAGTTGTTAATAATCGATAAAACTAAATAAGAGAGAATAATCAATGGAAAAGAAAGTAGTCCAAAAACAACAATCAGACATAAAGATAGCAGAATCAGCAAGTAACGGAATACGTTAGGTTTAAAGCTGAACCCAGAAAACTTTAATGCCAATAACCGTACAGGCATTACTAACCAAAGTGAGCATACAATTGTGATTACCATCAATAATTCATTCGATTTAATTCCAGGATAGGATTGAAATACAAATACTAATGAAGAAATGAATAGTGCATTAGCAGGTGTTGGCATACCTACGAACGAATCGCTCTGCGAATCATCTACATTGAATTTTGCTAACCTCAAGGCAGAAAAAACAGCTACTAAAAACGATAAATAGGATAAGTAACCTGCATCATCACTAAACAAATGAAATAGAAAAATAGCTGGAAGTAGTCCAAAGGTTACCATATCAGCCAGGCTATCCAGCTGCTTGCCTATATCAGAACTAACTTTTAGCATACGTGCCGTAAAACCATCGAGAAAATCAAAAACCATGGCTACCCAAATACTGTAAATGCTCCATTCCAATTTACCTTGAAAAGCGAAGACTATGCCCAGGCAGCCAGACATTAGGTTAGAGCAGGTGATCAGGTTTGGTATATGCTTAATCATGCTTAGTTTCTAATGGCACAAAAAGGATTGTTTTGTTTTTCGTGGCCAATTGTAGTTTCAGGGCCGTGGCCACAATATACTACAGTTTCATCTGGCAATGTAAAGAGTTTTTCATGAATACTTTTGATGAGTGTATCAAAATCACCACCAGGCAAATCTGTTCTTCCAATACTTTCCATAAATAATACATCACCATTGATACACAGATTATCTGCATTACTATATAAAGCAATATGTCCAGGGGCGTGACCAGGAACAAATAGAACTTTAAGTTCGCTATTACCGAACTTAACTGTATCACCTTCTGCAAGATTTGAATCTACTTCAGATTCTTCAAAATGCTGGAATCCATAACTAGGTGCATAAGCTTTAACTGCTCTTAGTGTTTCAACATCAGACAGATGTACTTCCAATTTAACTCCGTACTTTTTCTTTACAAATTCATTACCAAAAACATGATCGATATGACAATGTGTATTAATTAATCTTTTTACTGTCAGGTTTTGATCTTCAATAAATGTGTTAAGCTGTTCTTTTTCGTAATTTTCGTAGCAACCCGGATCAATCACTATGGCTTCACCGGTCTCATCATATAACACATAAGTATTCTCTAAAAAAGGGTTGAATGTAAAAGACTGTACTTGAATCATTTCAATAGTGGTATTGTTTGTTCAACTTTGAATTTGCAAAACTACACTTTTATCAACACTAAGATTGAATAAGGATTTTGACTTTATAATAGTAGGAAAAGGGCTGGCAGGAATTATCTTGGCGCATCATCTCATTCAATCTGGCAAAAGCATTTTGCTGTTCGATGATCAAAATGGGCAATCATCTTCAAAAATAGCTGCCGGGTTGTACAATCCGGTTACTGGTCGGAAGATGGTTAAAACCTGGAAGGCAGATGTCCTATTTCCCTATTTAGAATCTTACTACAGAGGAATTCAGGCACATTCAGATGAGAAGTTTTTTGTTGATAAGGCAATTTACAGGCCATTTATTTCAACAGAGGAGCAAAATGAGTGGTCGGCACGTTCTGCTGATGAAAGTTATCAGCCTTATATAAGCAAGATTCATTATAGTAGTATTAATAACGCTGTAAATGATCTGTTTGGAGGAATAGAATTAAAAAAGTCTGGGTTTTTGAATGTGCCTGTGTTCCTGGAAAACCTGACAGAAGTGCTATTGAAAGCAGATAATTTTACTATTAACAAAGAAAAATTTGACGAGGAGGAATTGAAATTAAGTGAGTCAGAGGTAAGGTATAAAGGTAAATTAGCTTCAAAAATAATTTTTTGCCAAGGCGTAGCAAGTACCAAAAACAAATATTTTCAGTGGCTTCCATTTAAGCCGGTAAAAGGAGATATTCTAACCATTGAAGCTAATATGCAAACTGATCTGATAATTAACAGAGGAATATTTGTAATACCGATTGGTAAAAACCGTTTTAAAGTGGGCTCTACTTACAACAACTATGATTTAACAACAGAGCCTTCAATGGAAGCAAGGGTACTATTGGAGCAGAAACTAAAAGAACTTATTAGCGTTAACTATAAAGTTGTTGAGCACATATCTGGTATTAGGCCAGCAACAAAAGACAGAAAACCTATTATTGGAATGCATCCAAATTATGAAAATGTAGGTATATTTAATGGTCTTGGAACTAAAGGGGTATCATTAGCCCCTTATTTTGCGAATCAATTTGTACTTCATTTGGTTAATCAATCAGCGCTTGATAAAGAAGTGGCTATAGAGAGGTTTTATACCTTGATTAATGATGACAAGTAATTAATGAACAAAATTGGACACATATTAACATTGTTTCTGCTTTTGGGAGCTACGCTGG
>NZ_JAVJUY010000288.1:0-1756 GCF_040220315.1 Fulvivirga sp. | reverse complement strand
ACATTGGTTAAATGTTAATGACTTTCTTACGGCCAAGTCCGAAGAGTGATTAGAGGTTATCCCGGGTGTCCGGCATAGTCAGCTAGACAATGTCGCACTTCTGATAAAAAGGATTTCCTAATCCCTTCATCAGATAAATATTCAAGCACAGCTAGTATAGCAGATTTTGCTATTTTGTAATAAAAGAGGTAGGACTACAATAATTATGACGATGAGACATTTATTCACAACTTTCCTCATAATCCTTTTCGTCGCTGGAACCGCAAAGTGCCAAACTCAGGCCGAGATGAATAAGGTTGCAGCAGAGGGTTACAGGGTGGCAGATGCTGAATTGAACAAAATTTACCAACAGATAATCAAGGATTATGCTGATGATCCAACTTTTCTGAAAGCACTTCGAACATCTCAACGTAACTGGATTAAGTTTAGAGACTCTGAGCTGAAAATGAAATATCCTGACCGTGAACCTGGGTGGTACGGAAGTATTCAACCTACGTGTGTTTCAACCTATATGACCGAACTAACGAACGAAAGAACTACTAAACTCAGGACATGGCTCACTGGAATTGAAGAAGGAGATGCATGTGCAGGATCAGTACAGACAAAAAGGTGACATGGTGTACAATAAGATCAACTTCTTCCCAGGTCTATCACCACAGACCTCATGCGAGAGTGTGTCATAATGAGGGGACAGGCCATGGTGGAGGAAAGTTTAGGCACTGAATGTTTCTCACACAAACCATCATCTTCAAAAAAGTCACTTTCAAATAATGAAAAGTCTTATCTTAGGAGGGCAATACACGTAACGTGTCTGTTTTATGCATTCATTTTCGTTTAAAAGCGGATAAGTTGCTGGTATTGAAAAAATTAACAAGAAATAAGATATAAGGAAATGACAGTAATACTGTTGTTTTGGTCGTTAGAGTCTATTTATGGGAATTCGAATCTTCTTTGCTATTTGTATTCTGAACCAACTTGCTTCCGAGGCTCAATCTTTGGACGGCACTTGGATTGTAAGGAAGATTGAACTTCAACAAGATGACATTAATTCATGTACTCATGGACGTGGGCTAGTCTTCATTGATTCTGATTCTTCCTTTGTTTTTTACCGGTCGGGATGGCAAGATTTTGTTGGGACATTAAATGAACGATCAGCCAAACATAGTAGGGAACTACGTATCATTGACAACTCTAGAAATGTTTTGACACTCGAACATTTTACCAAATCGAGGACAGAACTGCTAACGATGGTAAGAGCTAAACAAATAGATATAAAAGACTCAAAAGACTTGTTTAACACTTGGCAACTCGACTCCATTAACTCGGAATTTTACGATTGGAAAAAGATCACGATTGACAAGGTGCATATCGAGATAGAATCAGACAACATAGGACTCTCAACAGAAATAAATTTGATTCACGCGTCCAATCTTTTCATACCTCTTTCTTTTGAATACAATGGATTTATGGTACAGATTACCGAACTGTCACCTGAACGATGGACTGGAACTCTTTTTATCACCAAATATCCAAATAGGTTAATTTCGTCAACAGAAGAATGCGAAATCGATCCAATAATTCACAAAATAGCGTTCAACAGGCTCTAATCCCAGCTGCCCGACATGTTCCGCAGGGCATGTCAGTCCTCAGATAAAAAGAGGGTGTCTCAAAAGGTCATCCTCTTTTTTTATATCGCAAAGAAAAATCAAGGCCGAGAACAATGAAGTTCCCGGCCTTTTAATTGCGACTAATTGTT
>NZ_JAVJUY010000287.1:0-11115 GCF_040220315.1 Fulvivirga sp. | reverse complement strand
CGCTAGTTCTCCATAGCGCGCTCCTGTAGCGCTAATTTCACAGGTAGCCTTTGTAATCTTGGCTATTTTAGTATAAATACGCTGAAATGCTTTGGTTTTCATATTTCAGTTAGTTCAGTTTTTTCAGTTCTCTTTTCTTCTGAAAGAATGGCCTTCAATTGCTCTTCGTGGCTTTTGAACTCTTTTGATTCAAATTCAGAATAATTCATCTGTTTGATCAGATTAATCAATTTTTTGAAAAAGACAGACACCTCTTCAAAACTTGAAAAATCGAATGCTGTATTTACTATGTCCATTACCTTGTTAAGCATATACTGCTGGCGCTTTAGAGGCGTATTCATATCCACATCATCGAACGAGTCTTGCTGTATCAAACCAAAGTCAATCAGCTCGCTAATCCAAAAGCTGATGTGATAAGAAATGGGCACAGCATCATCTCCCAGTATATTAATTTGATCACGCGCCTCAATGCCGTTTCTTACCAAGTCTTTAGTCTTAGAAACCAATTGCGCCCAGTCTTTTTGGATGGTAGCATCAGAATTAGCTATGAATTCCGGATAGTCCATATATTTGGAATAGGAAGCTAGTGAATCAATGGCCGGATAGCGCTTGGCATCTGCCCGCTTTTGAGAAAGTGCATAAAAACACCGGGCTACTTTACTGGTAGATTCTGTCACTGGTTCTTTAAAATTGCCTCCGGCTGGTGAAACAGTACCAATAAATGTCAGAGATCCTCTTTGTCCATTGTTAAGTTCTACCAACCCTGCCCTGCTGTAAAAGTTAGCGATAGTAGCCGGCAGCTCTACTGGAAAAGCATCTGGCCCTGGCAGTTCTTCCATTCGATTAGACATCTCACGCAACGCTTGCGCCCATCTGGAGGTAGAATCTGCGAGTATTAGCACTTTCAAACCCATATTCCTATAGTATTCTCCAAGGGTCATTCCTACATAAACAGAGGCTTCCCTAGCCGCTACAGGCATGTTGGAGGTGTTACAAATAATGGTGATTTTCTCATCTAGTTTCCTGCCAGTTACCGGATCCTTCAATTCAGGAAACTCTGTAAATATCTCCACCACCTCATTTGCTCTCTCGCCACAAGCCACTATGATTACAATATCAGCTTCACTATTTTTTGCAATGGCCTGCTGTAATACGGTCTTTCCAGTTCCGAAGGGTCCGGGTATGTAACCGGTTCCCCCTTCTGCTATAGGGTTAAAGGTGTCCATGACCCTAAGTCCTGTTTGTAATATTTTATAAGGACGCATCTTATTTTTAAACCCTTTCATGGCGAGCTTCACTGGCCATTTTTGCTTCATGGTCAATATATGCTCTTCACCATTATCTGCTATAAGCACTGCCATGGTATCAGAAATTTTATAGTCATCATGCTTAGCCACAGACTTGACCTTAAAAACCCCTTTGAAGTTGATAGGCACCATTATTTTATGATCAATCCAATTTTCTTGAACACTCCCTAACCAATCGCCTGGCTGAACTATATCATTTTCTTTTACCAATGGCTTAAAAGAGAATAAAACATCCTCATCCAGCGGTGCAGTAGCTTCACCCATATCAATAAATAACCCGCCCATCTTAGTCAGGTCATTCTGCAAACCATCATAACGCTTAGAAAGTATGCCGGGTCCCAGTTCTACTTCCAACATCTGGCCGGTAAAGACCACTTTAGAACCCATTTTTATGGTTTGACTGGATTCGAAGAGCTGCGCATAGGCTATGTCATCTTTTATCCGAATAACCTCGCCCTTAAGTTCTTTTCCTTCACTATGAACAAGGCAGATCTCATTTTGAGTTACTGCATCTTCAGATTTTATAAATATCAAATTGGCTACTACACCAACTACTTTTCCTTCTGTCATGTGGGTTGAGTTTGAGGTGATTGCATTCTATTTTTAGTATTTTCCTTGAGTATTTCGAAGCGGGCAAGTCCTGTTTCAGCATCAAGTAATTGTGCTTGATACGCCATCATCAGTTTCAATGTGTATACAAATACTTGCTCCCGACCGAAAAATCCTTTTATATTTTCTAGATAATCCCACTTTATTCGATTGCTCAGATTCTGAATTTCCTGAGGTTGCTGAGCGGCCACTGCCTCGCTAATTTCTTCTAGGTAAGGATAGCTACGCAGCAGTGCTGCAGGAATTGATTTACCTTTCCCTAGTTGTAAAAATTGTGCATTTGAAACCTCAGGCTCAAGGGTTAAGATGTCGAAATGGGAATAATTATAAGAGGCAAAAAGGTCCGTTAATTCTTTTTCAAAATGGAAATACGAGCTCAGAAACTCATCTTGATTGATCAACTCCTCAAAGAAAAGTTGATTTAGGGCTTTTTCCAGTGCTGCAGGTGACATCTGTGTAAACTGGTCTTCGAATTTCTGAATAAATTCACCCAGATAATTCACAAAAGTCTCTTTGTTTTTGGAATAGTCTTTTATTTGATCTTCACTATATACGGCCGGAAAAATATAGCCTTCATAGGGGATATTATGGAATTTTGAGAACAATACATTGAGTAAGTTCTTGTTGTCGTTTGGCAGCAGCAAGTAATTGAATAACTGCCTATCTGAAGGGAGTAAGTTTCTTTTTATTAAATCAATACTTCCTTCGTAGTCAATGTTCTTATTATCTCCATCAGGGCTTAAATCAGCAAGACTCGATATGAGATAATAATAACTCACTTCGTTTCAGTGAAAAGTAAGGAACGCGTTCGGTCACTAAGATAGGGTGAAAAAAGAGCTATAAAATCGTCTTCCGAGAAAGAGAGTTTATAGGACTCTGATTTTTTAGTAATGCTAAAACCTTTCTTTAAACGCTCTCCAAAAGTTATTTGAAGGTTTGGCAAATGTGCTCGAATACTTGAAGTAAATTTTGCCTTCAGCTGCTCTTCCAGGCTTTTAGGAAGTGTTAATTCTACATCGTCAATGGGGTTCCAACTCTTTACGGCTTCTAAGATCGCTGACTTTAAAAAGTCTTCATCGGCAAAGCTGTTCTTAATGGCAGACGCTAAGATTTTATCGGATAAAATACTTTCAATCTCTTGTTTAAGATCACTTATTAGCTGTTTGGCTTTGAGCTCCATTTCCATTTGAGAGCTTCTTGATATCCTGTCCGCTTCCGACTGAGCATCTGAAAGTATTTTTTTTGCCTCTTTATTAGCATTATCTACTAATAGCTTACTTTCTTTCTCCGCCTGCGCGATGATCCTTTTAGATTCCTCATGTCCCTTTTCAAGACCTTCTTCATATATTTTGGAAGTAAGTGCTTCAAGATTATTCATAGCTCTTTCTGCTTTTAAGTATTAGTAAAGGTATTGGACTTCTGAAGAGCATTTTTTCAGTTAAGCTATCATGAAATATAGTCTCTATGAACCCATACGATCTTGGCAGAATGGCTATCATGCCTATATCATTGGATTTTGAATAGTCTATAATTCCTTTATCCACATTGTTATTAAAAGTGAAATGAAAAGTACTCGGCACAGACTCCAATTTTTTTCTTACGAGTAGCCTATAAGCCATTTCCTCTTTATTCATTGGCTTTTCGCTTCTGTTGAGCGTAATCACGTCAATATCCAAATTCATCACTTTGAGAATATCGAGTAAATAATCCAGACTGTGATAGTCTACTTCCTTACTGTAATCGCTGACTAAACCTACTTTTTTGATGTGCTTCAAAGTGGTATTATCAGGAATCACCAAAATAGGAATAGCCACCCTTTTAACAATGGCAGCCGTTTTTGTACCCCATAACTCATCAAACCCACTGGCACCCTTTGTTGCCATAATGATTAAATCAGCATTGATGTCGTGAGCGAATTTGGGTATTTTTTCGTAGGTAACGCCAAGCTCCTTATGAAACTCATGTTCCAATGTTGCCAACCCTTCATTGTCCTTTAACAACTTTTTGAATTTATGGTCGATGCCCGTTTCAACAGCTAATTTGCTATCACTGTGTTGATTAGAGGCATCGCGATGATAGGTATGGTAGATGATTATTTTTGCCTTGAATACTTGGGCATAAAAAATGGCCTGATCAAGTGCTTTATTGGCTCTTTCGGAAAAATCTGTTGGAAATAGTATTGTTTTCATAGTGTAAGTGCAATGTGGTCATATAGAATAACTAATGACTGGTATTTAATGCTATTATTTAATTGTTGATTGAATGTAACTCCGCTGTCTTTATGACTACATTTTACGCTTAATTTGATTAATAAATTATGAATGATTATCAATAATATTTATGATAGATATCAATGAACTTTATGAGTTATAAACTGACGGTATTTCTTTAGATAACCATAATACTATTAATTGCATTTTATTGACATTCTTAACAGCTTTCCTCCCACCAATACTGATAACTAGCGATAGTCAAAAGACCTGCCCCAATGAACTTATTGAGGCGAAGACTCAGATAATGCCAAGAAATAAGAAGAAAATAAAGGAACAAGAAACACGTTGGCCAATGGGTGATTATGCATGCCATTTAAACTAATTTTTTTAATTCCATGGCTAGGTTTTTTCGTGCCTGTTGCTCGTAATGCTGGTAGAACATAGCAGTTTTGAATATTCTGTCACTACTTAAAAAATGTCCGATAACCTTTCTCCTTCCCCTTTTATAAAGGAAGTTGGGGAAGATGGAATATTCTTTCCTTATGTTATCGGTGTATTTTTGATACTTTTCCGGGGTGTCTCCCAATATGGCCAGGTCGAAGTCGATAAGGTAGTTAGTGTCTTCGTCTTTATCAGTCGCATGTTCCTTTGTGGCAAGGATTTGACGCTTACAATTGGCTATTCTCTCGATAGACACCCCTAGCCTGTTCAATTGCCCCACGGCAAAGTCGGCACTTTTTTCCTCATTATCTTTTCGGCTAATGTTGTAGATAATATCATGATAAAAGATTGAAAACATAATGATATCAAAGTCTGTAAGATGCTGTTTGCACACTATTGCTTTCTCTACCATATATTCCAAATGTGAAAGATTATGATAGTACCTGTTTTTACCGCAATACCTTCGTTCAATGTCAAACCACATCGTATCCACCAGTGCGTTATTGCTGGTGTAACCTGATGTAAGTTCATTCCAGATAGCTCTTAAGTGCTCCATGCTGTATATGTTTTACGAATCAGCAGCGTCAAATGGTATCTTAATTATGCTCCAAAAGCCATTTTCGAAGTGCGTTAGATATGATAAAAATCAACTTTCATGATGATGTCTATGAGACCAATATCATTTTATTAGCTCTAAATTTAGTTATATAAACTGTATGATGATACTTAACCTATTACCTATTTCCCTTAAGGAGTTTTTTAAAGAAACGGGCTCTCTTGCACAGTTTTCATGGAGGTTTTTTAAGGTAGGTTTTAAACCTCCCTTTGAGATTAAAGAGTTTTTAAGGCAATGTTTTCTTATTGGCAACAAGTCTTTCACCCTGGTAGCTACCACAGGGTTTATTATGGGTCTTGTACTTACCTTGCAAACCCGGCCCACACTCATTGAATTTGGTGCAGAATCGTGGATGCCATCGATGGTAGGTATCGCCATTGTGCGTGAAATAGGGCCGATGGTCACCGCTTTAATTTGTGCCGGGCGCATAGGCTCAAGCATTGGTGCTGAACTTGGTTCTATGAAAGTAACAGAACAAATTGATGCTATGGAGGTATCAGGTACCAACCCGTTTAAATTCCTAGTAGTAACAAGGGTAATGGCTGCAACGCTTATGCTACCCATTTTAGTGATCATGGCGGATTCGGTTGCGCTTTTTGGCTCTTGGTTGGTAGAGCATGCCAAAGGCGATGTAAGTTGGGAGCTTTATTTTAGGCAAGTATTTGCTTATTTGCGTTTCGGGGATATCATTCCGGCATTAACCAAATGCTTTTTCTTTGGTTTTGTAATAGGCATTGTAGGTTGTTATAAGGGATATTATTCAAAAAAAGGAACCGAAGGTGTTGGTAAAGCTGCTAACACAGCCGTTGTATTGTCTTCTATGCTTGTTTTTATTGTTGATTTCATTGCCGTTTTAATTGCAGACATTTTCTATGAGCTCTGATAGTAAGCATATAGCAACAAAGAAAACAGAAGATAAACCTCTCCAAGATTATGCAGGTGTGCCCGATATTCTAATCGAAAACCTGAGAAAAAGCTTCGGTGATAACCATGTACTCAAAGGCTTTAATCTGAAAGTATATTCTGGTGAGACAGTTGCCGTTTTAGGTAAATCAGGATCTGGAAAATCGGTACTAATAAAATGCCTTGTGGGGCTCCTGCCCTACGATTCGGGCATGGCACAAGTGCTAGGAAAAAATATTTCAGGTTTATCACAGGAAGAACTGGATATACTCAGAACTGATATTGGCTTCCTATTCCAAGGCAGTGCGTTGTATGACTCCATGACGGTAAGGGAAAATCTTGAATTTTCACTAAGGCGTCATAAAGACAGATTAAAAGGTGAAACTATTCAAAAGAAGGTTGCAGAAGTATTAGATAGCGTTGGTTTGGCTGGCACTGAAAACCTGATGCCGGAAGAATTATCCGGTGGAATGAAAAAGCGCGTGGCTTTGGCCAGAACATTGATTATTAGCCCCAGGGTTATATTCTATGATGAGCCCACCAGCGGGCTAGACCCAATCACCTCGAAAGAAATAAGCCACTTGATTTTGGCAATCCAGAATAACTATAAGACCTCATCTATTATGATTACACATGATGTACAATGCGCAAGGATTGCCGCCAACAAAATTGTGCTTCTGATAGATGGAATTAATTACATTGAGGGAACGTATAATGAACTGATTAATTCAACAGACCCGGAAGTACAGGCATTTTTTAAATAATATCGCTATGGATAAAGACACAACTACAAAAATTAAACTAGGAATATTTGTGATGACTGGTCTCGCAATTTTGATCATAGGCATTTACAGTATAGGTAATCGGCAGAACCTTTTTAGTAAAAACTTTCGACTCCATGCCAATTTTAAACAGGTAAATGGGTTGCAGCCGGGCAATAATGTACGGTTCTCAGGCATTAATGTAGGCACCGTAGAAGATATCAGCATCATGGATGATTCTACAATACGGGTAGTGATGGTGATTAAAGAACAGGTGCAGGAATTTATCAAAAAAGACGCCATTGCAACCATAGGCTCGGATGGCTTAATGGGAAATATGCTCGTAAATATTGATCCGGGCAATAGCCAGAAACCGACCGTTGAAGATGGTGATATGATTGTCAGTTATGAGAAAATAAAAACTGATGACATCATCAATACCCTGAATAGCTCCAATGAAAACCTTGCCCTGCTCATTGAAGAGTTGTTGGCAATTACACAAGGAGTGAATCGTGGCAAAGGAGCTGTTGGTGTGCTAATGAAGGACAGTCTGCTAGCGCAAGACTTAAAGGTTACGCTTAAAAATATTCATTTAACTGCCGCCAATGCAGCTTCCGTAACAAATGAATTCCATGCTATGGTAGATGGATGGAAAAAAGGTGAAGGTCTTGTAAATACTTTATTAATGGACACCACTTATACAGGTCGTATAGCACATGCAGTGGAAAATATCGAAAAATCAACGGAAGAGTTGTATCAAACTTCGCAACAACTCAATCAACTTTTAGAACAGAAGGACCAGAATGCTATCAACACAATACTTCGTGATAGTACCTTTAATGCAGACCTGCAGCAATCAATGGAAAAGGTAAAAACAGGAACTGCTAAATTTGATGAAAGCATGGAGGCGTTACAACACCACTGGCTCCTGAAAGGCTATTTTAAAAAGCTGGAAAAAGAAAAAGGCAATTGATTTTAGACATTCTATCGCTTTTCATAGCGTCCAGTGGCTTGTTCTACCTTAATGCGAAATGTGATGGTTCTTTTATCGGTGCGCCTCATGCCGCCAGCACGGTCTAGTCCGTGCTTAGGCCGGCTTGTCTCACTAGTCATGAGCGGCTGGGTGCGATTAATCAAAAGTTGTAAGGCATCTTCTGCATTGTCACCTTTCAATTCCTCATAAGTGCCCCAAAGAATCACTGTCTGCCAATGTGCTAAATTTTCAATTTGCTCTACCTCAATGCATACGTTGGGATTGTTGCGCATCATACGAATTTTTAGGCCTTCAATGGTATGTCCATAGATGTAATCACCATCATAGGCATAGGTGATAGGAACAACATAAACGCGGTCTGAATAACAGCCCAACCTTCCTACCACTTGGCTATGAAGTACATTGTCTATTTGTTTTCTATTTAAGGTTCCAAGCATAACGGTAATAATTTATTGGCATGATGGCTATCTCTATCCAAATAGTTTTCACATACTATGAAAAGGGAATAGCATTATTAAACATGAAGATATTATTTAAATAGACGATACACTATGAGCAGCGTCAACATGTAATTTGATTCAACTCATATCACTACAAGGCTCACATAGCCAAAAACTAGTATATCCTCGCTCAAAAATCGATGCTATTTTAAATGCTATCTGCTGCAAAACTCATTATAGTATGTAACTACATCCAGAGGATTGGTTATTGCTAGGTTGTTTATTTTTTCCACCAGTTTTGGGCAATCCCAGAAGTATTTGCTCAGGCTTTTCTTCTTTAGACCAAAGATTCCTTGTGTGGCGCGCTGCATGGTAGTTTCGCCCTGGCGCAAGAAGAGTTCAAACTCGTCAGGATAATCGTTATCATCATGCACAAATTCTTTGGCATAACAAGATAAGTATCCTTTAGCCAACACTCTTAAAAATACCTTTTCTCCATATTCTGGCCTGTTGTAGTAGCTAAATTTAAAAAATTGGCTTTCCTCTGCATACCAAAGCGATTCATAGTGATTTATACCTGCTTTATACCCCAGAATATCAGAAGCGCTGTAACGCTTCACCTTACCTGCTTCATTTTTGAATTTTATCTTTTCAAAAAGCCGTGATTCAGTGCGGTCCTTCACAAAACCAAAAACAGTATCCTTACTATTTAATACGATATAGCCAGGCTCATACTCCTGTGCTTCAGTTCTTATGAATAACACGTAAAGCGTTACTGTTAAAAGCAGTCTGATGATCGTAGCCATGGATTTCATCTTTTGGTTTGGTCGTTAATGAATTATAATTTTTAGGGTAAAAAATCGTTGCCGGGTATTCGCTTGCGTATCTATCGCATACATCTGGTTTTTCTACGGTTAACAATTAAGGCATTTCTTTGTTGGATATTAGTGAATAACAGCAAATTCAATGGGCTTTATCAATCCCTACTTTCAGAGGAGATAAAGGAACGGGCAGAAAAAATAATCATTTGGATCTCCATTACCTCGTTTGTTTTACATTTGGTATTAATCGGATTAGTCAATTTAGACCTGTTACATCTACCCATAGAATCGGAACTTCTTACCAATCCTATTTCTGCTATTTACACCCCATTCTCATTTATACTACTGTTTGAAGTTTACTTATTGGTATATCATATACCTCAATCCACTTCCGATTATATCGCCAAGCAGTATGAAATAATTACTCTAATCGTGATAAGGCGCATTTTCAAGGATATTGCTCATCTCGATTTATCAATCAATTGGTTTGAAGACAAATATGATTTACTTTTTACTTACGACATTATAACTGCTCTCCTCCTATTTGCCCTGATTTATGTATTTCACAGGCTCAACGATAAAAAAGTAACAAAGAAGATAAAAAACCTCCCCGAGCAGGTACAACATTTTATAGCCAGAAAAAAAGCAATGGCCACTTTATTGGTTCCTATCATTGTGATAATGGCATGTTACAGTTTATCAGTTTGGCTCATAGAATTGTTTACAATACTTACTACTGATAATCCGGAAAGCATAGAGTTTATGAATGTTAACAACATTTTCTTTGATGAGTTCTTTACCTTACTCATATTAACAGACGTTTTGCTCCTGCTATTTTCATTCTTTCACACTACTAAATTTCATCTGTTTATTAGAAACTCAGGCTTCATCATTTCAACCATTCTGATTCGGATTTCCTTCAGTATTGATGGTATTGTTAACAATTTACTTATTGTAGTGGCTGTTTCATTTGGTGTGTTGATACTGCTTGTAAATAAGCAATACGTTAAACTAAGTGATAAAAAGTTAAAAGTATAGTAATTGACTTCAGGTACTAGCTTAAAGCACAGCAAATATTGAATATTAATTTAGTGAATTCATTTTAACCGAATAAAGTATCGGTACACCCAGTGAGTTTATAATGTTCGATGCCTAATGTGAGAGAAATTTTAACATTAGTATGAATCTACGGTCCACATTAAACTAAAATCGAATAGGCAGGTTGTAACTATATGGAATACACTTTTTGGCTAGCAAGCTTTACTGCAATCGCCTTTTTTTATTACGGATTGACTTGTTTATTTTCTAACAAAATGATGAGCGAGTTTATACGTTTTGGATTGAACGATCGCCTTCGAATAATTACTGGTTTGTTACAGTTGGCAGGAGCATTAGGTATTTTTATGGGGTTGAAACTACCTCTCTTAGGGATGATGGCCACTTTTGGGTTATCAATTTTAATGTTACTAGGATTTATTACCCGTTTAAAGATTAATGACCCTTTTAAGGAGTCAGTGCCGTCTTTCGCATTTATGGTTATTAATGCGTAT
Organism: Fulvivirga sp.; assembly: GCF_040220315.1. GTDB lineage: Bacteria > Bacteroidota > Bacteroidia > Cytophagales > Cyclobacteriaceae > Fulvivirga. Next base: position 460 of record NZ_JAVJUY010000287.1, on the reverse strand, counting down.
TTATTCTATGCTTTTGCCTTACAACTTCAAATGAAATAAATAGCCAAAGATAAAAGCAGAAAAAGTGCCGCAGGAAAAGCCTTTATAATTGGATCATTCACTTTAATGTGCATTGCTACCGCTCCAAACATTAAAAATGCAATGCCGAGTGCAGCATACATCTCTAGCACAAAAAACCAGATAGAAGCAATTAATGCTAATGCGAGCCCTACTTTGAGAGCACCAATGACGCCCACAAACCAGCCGGGCAAACCATAGACAGCAAACTCTTCTTTTATACTATTGGCCTTACCACCTCTGTAGGGGGTAGATTTGTTTGCCCTTAGCAGCCAAACATTTAAAATACTAAGGCTTACAATAAGTTTTAATGCAATTTCTAAATAATACATGAAATTAATTTTGGTTTACACACCCTTAACAGAGTGATGGTGTAGGATGTTTACACTGTATGTAAATTGTT
>NZ_JAVJUY010000286.1:0-7205 GCF_040220315.1 Fulvivirga sp. | reverse complement strand
CTTACCATTGAGGGAGTACAAGAGCTTTTTTACACCCAGTTCGTGCCTGTCGCCAATAAACTCTCCGTGCTTAAATAGATAATCGGCCTTCTCTCGAATATTCATTATTCGATTTTAATACTTTTCCATACTCGGGTCAATCTCATCGGCCCAAGCCAAAATACCACCTTTTAAATTGTATAAGTTATCAAGGCCGAGTTTACCCTGTAAGTATTGAATGGCCTGTCCGCTACGAGCTCCACTTCTGCAATGCACCACTACTTTCTTATCTCTGGCAATTTTATCTTCATTCTGTGGCACTTCACCTAATGGAATAAGCTCACCATCCAGTGTAGCAATTTCAACCTCATGTGGTTCGCGCACATCAATCAATTGAAAATCCTCTTTGTTCTCAATCATTGTGTGTAGCTCTTTTACAGTTATTTCCTTTACCATTTTATTCTTATTTGGGTGACAAAATTCTTCGTAATCTATTAATTCTGTGATAGTATCTCGGGCATTGCTATTCTTAATTTTAATTACCCTCGATTCCATCGACTGACTATCAAATATAAAAAGCTTTTCAATTAAGGGCTGACCGATATTGCAAATAACTTTTAATGCTTCATTGGCTTGTATGCTTCCAATAATTCCGGGCAATGTACCTAGTACGCCACCTACTTCACAATCAGGCACACTCTCAGGGATTGGCGGAGTAGGATAGAGGTCTCTGTAATTGGCACTCTTATTTACGTTAAATACTGCTACTTGCCCTTCATATTGATAAATAGAGCCGTAGATAAATGGCTTATCTAATAATACACACGTATCATTGATCAAATACCGAGTAGAGAAGTTGTCCGTGCAGTCGATAACTAAATCATAATTGGCAATAATGGCTAATGCATTATCCGATGTCAATTGCTCTTCGAAAACTTTAGTTTTAAGATGCTGATTCTGCTTTTGAAGTTTCTCGGCTGTTAATCTGGCTTTTGATTGCCCGATATGCGCTTCATTGTAAAGTACTTGTCTATGAAGGTTGGTAATAGAAACAATATCGTTATCTATCAATCCTATTGTGCCTACACCAGATGCAGCCAAATACGAGGCAATGGGATTGCCCAGTCCGCCACAGCCAACTATTAAAATTCTTGATTGCTTAAGTTTTACCTGGGCTTCAATTCCAAAATTAGGAAGAGGAAAGTGCCGTTGGTATCGCTGAATTTCCTCTTTTGTTAACATTTAGAATCGTTTTAAAACTAAGTTCGAAACCGTATCTCCAATGGCCAAGGATGATGTGGCCGCAGGAGAAGGAGCATTACATACATTGATGGCATGCTCATTTTCTAAAATAAGAAAATCATCGATCAATCCACCATTTCTATCACAGGCTTGAGCGCGCACACCTGCACCACCTTCCACCAAATCATTTTCTGTAATTTCAGGTAGTAGCTTTTGCAATGCTTTTGTAAATGCCGCTTTTGAGAATGAACGGTACATCTCGCCAAAACCTGTTTTCCAGTATTTCATAGCCACTTTTTGAAACCCGGGCCACGCCAAAGATTCGGCTAACTCAGCAATGTTAATATCCGATTTTTTATAGCCTTCACGCTGAAAAGCAAGTACCGCATTTGGCCCTGCCTCTACACCACCTTTAGCCATTCGTGTAAAATGTACTCCCAGAAATGGGAAATTAGGATCAGGAACAGGGTAAATCAGGTTTTTAACAAGATACTCTTTCTCTTTTGATAGTTTATAATACTCGCCCCTGAAAGGAATAATCTTCACATCCAATTTCTGATTGGTGAATTTGGCCACTTTATCGGAATACAATCCGGCACAATTCACTACCAAAGTACACTCATAACTGGCCTTACTTGTTTCCACCTCGCAACCACCTGAAGTAGTCTTTATGTTGACTACTTTTTCACCCAAGTTGATAGTACCACCATCATTCTGGATTAACTCAGCATACTTTTTTGAAACAAGCTTATAATCAACAATACCAGTTTGTGGAACGAAAATTCCCTTTACTCCATTTACATGTGGCTCGTATTCCTTCAGCTCTTCGCTGTTAAGTGGTTTAATATTTTTCAGTCCATTTTCAGCACCTCTTTTCTCCAGGTTATCCAGCAAAGGTATTTCCTCTTCTGAAGTTGCAACTACTACCTTTCCACATAGCTCAAAAGGGATGTCTTCTTTTCGACAGAAATCAACCAGCATATGATAACCATTGATACAATTCGTGGCTTTTAAACTGCCCGGTTTGTAATACAAACCGGAATGAATAACACCACTATTATTGCCGGTTTGGTGTTTCGCGATCTCTTCTTCTTTGTCGAGAACCAATATTTTTAACTTGGGATTTTTCTCTTGTAGCTTGAGAGCCGTTCCTAGCCCAACAATACCCGCTCCTATAACTATAATGTCGTATTTCACATTTATGGTCATTTATGAGGTTGCAAATATACCCCAAAAGGTCACATTTAATTATCTTCGAAAGTTGACAAATTAAACCCAAACCCAATGAATAGTACACTTAGATTTAAAGTGCTCATTATAAGTGCTTTATGCCTTTTTTCATTTGACTCCTTAGAAGCGCAGAAAAAGAAGAAAAAGAAAGGCGAAGAAGAAAAACCAAAAACAGAAGAGAAAACAACCATAGCCAGTAAGGTAAAAGGGCATGATAAAATAGAGGGCCTATTTACATTTTATCGTGATACAACATCGGGTAGTATTATGATGGAGGTAAATAAAGAGCAGTTGGATAAAGAATATATCTATTTCAGCCAAATTGCTGATGGTGTTCTGGAAGCTTATTCTTTTCGTGGAGCATACAGAGGTTCCGATATTTTTAAAATTAGAAAGTTTTACAACGAGCTGGAGTTCGTTAAAGTAAACACTAATTTTTACTACGATCCTGAAAATCCATTAAGCAGATCGCAGGAAGCTAATATGAGTAATTCACTTCTTGCCAGTGAAAAAATAGAGGTTGAGGAAGATGGTAATTTCTTAATTAAGGCTGACAATTTGTTTTTGAAAGAAACATGGTCTCAAATTAAGCCACCTAGCTTACCTGGCCAGTCGCCCACTTCCTTTAAATTGGGAAGCTTGTCGAGCGAGAAAACCAAGGTTAGGGCAATCAGGTCATACCCTCAAAACGTAGACTTTAAAGTTGAATATGTTTACAGCACTTCTTCAGTATTAAATGGCGGCTCTAATGCTATAGCCGATGCTAGAAATGTGAGTATTTCAGTATTCCATAGTTTGGTAGCTGTACCTGAAAATGATTATGAGCCAAGATTTGATGACCCAAGAGTAGGTTATTTTACAACTCAGGTAGATGATCAGACTACAACCGAAGCCATTGCCTACAGGGATATGATTAACAGATGGCATTTGGTGAAAAAAGATCCTGAAGCAGCCATTTCAGAACCGGTAGAACCAATTACCTGGTGGATTGAAAATACGACTCCTTTAGAATGGAGAGAGTCAATTAAACAGGGTGTTTTAGAGTGGAACAAAGCTTTTGAAAAGGCAGGCTTTAAAAATGCAATGGTTGTTAAAGTTCAGCCCGACACAGCCGATTGGGATGCAGGGGATATCCGTTATAACGTACTGCGTTGGACATCTTCACCAAACCCTCCATTCGGTGGGTATGGACCAAGCTTTAGAAACCCACGAACAGGCCAGATTATTGGAGCTGATATAATGTTAGAGTTTGTGCATCATACCAACAGAGTAAGATATACAAAACTATATGGTATGGAAGTAAGCAACAAAGAAGCTCCGTTTTGGAATCCTGAAGGAGAGCAAAATTATTGTATGTATAGCAGCATGATGTTAGAAAATAATTTATTTGGTGAGATGGCTATAGCCACAAATGGCGAAGATTTGGATGGTATGAAAAATGAAGCCATGCTGGAGCTAATCATGCATGAAGTAGGGCATACCTTAGGTTTGAATCATAATATGAAATCTTCACAGTTATACTCGCCTGAGCAATTAGCCGATAAGGAATTTATTCAAGGAAAGGCGCTGACAGGCTCTGTCATGGATTATGCGACTATAAACGTAACCAAAGATAGAAGTAAGCAAGGGCATTATTACTCAACTGTTATAGGGCCTTATGATGTTTGGGCTATTCAGTTTGGTTATACCCCAGATATGTCTGAAGAGGCAATGAACAAACTTTTGGCAAGATCTACAGAGCCTGAGTTGATGTTTGGTAATGATGCGGATGACATGCGCAGCTCAAGCAGAGGAATCGACCCGAGAATTAACACTGGTGATTTATCAAATGATCAAATTACTTATTCTATTGATAGAATTGAGCTTGTAGATAATTTGATGAAGGACCTTAGAGAAAAGTATAATGATCCGGGTGAATCTTATCAGGAACTCAGACAAGCTTACTATATTCTTTCACGTCAAAGAGCACAAGCAGGCGAAGTAATGTCGAGATTTATTGGTGGTATTTATGTAGATAGAGCAATGCAAGGGCAGCCTGGAGCAACTAAGCCATATACTCCTGTAAGCGAGTCCGAGCAAAAAAGAGCAATGAATGGAATTAGTAAATACATGTTTGCTCCAAATGCTTTCAACACATCTAATGACATATACAATTATCTTGCTCTTCAGAGAAGGGGTTATAATTTCTATCGAGGACCTGAAGATCCTAAAATACACGAATCTGTTCTTAGCGCTCAAAAAGATGTGTTAAGTCATTTATTGCATGAAAACACATTGCAGAGGTTGGTTGACTCTGAACTTTATGGTAATTCATACCAGTTAGGGGAATTTATGGTGGACCTCAACTCAGCCATATTTGATGCTGATATAAATGGAAGCGTTAATACGTTCAGACAGAATTTGCAAGTAGAATATACTAAAATGCTTATTGAGATTCTTTTAAAAGATAAGTCAGGTAGCTATTCTAATCATGCAAAATCAATGGCCTTGTATAATTTGAATGCGATCGACAGAAAAGCAACTAATAGTTCGGGCAATACTTTATCCAGAGCACATAAATCTCACTTGAGGGCTTTAATCAAAAATGCATTAGATGAATACAAAGGTTAATAATCAACCTTTAGAGATAAGAAAGGGCGAGATAATCGCCCTTTTTTTATTTGTTGTCTTTCTCAAAATCAAGACTTACAGAATTAATGCAATAACGTAGGCCGGTAGGTTCTGGGCCATCATTAAATACATGGCCTAAATGTCCGCCACATCTAGCACAAACAACTTCTTCACGCACCATCCCAAAAGACATGTCTTTTACAATTTCTATATTTTCCTCATTTATTGGCTCATAAAAGCTAGGCCATCCTGTACCGGATTCAAATTTGGTTTGCGAGCTAAAAAGTTTTTCATTGCAGGCTGCACAATAGTAAGTTCCCTGATCATGGTTATCCCATAAATCCCCACTAAATGCTCTTTCCGTTCCTTTTTCTCTAAGAACATAGTATTCTTCTTCAGTAAGTTCCTTTTTCCACTCTTCATCTGATTTTTGGATTTTATCCACTGTACTTTTCTTTACCAGGCTTTTCGTATTTTTCTGACTTTTACTGCAGGATACCAAACTAAAAATCAATGCAAAAGATAATAGGGCTTTTCGAATCATAAACATATTTTTTCTATTAATTCAGTAAACTGATCAATAGTAAAAAAGTTTTTCTTTTGATAGAAAGTGCAGAGCATTGTCTGCTAATTGACAGTAAATTTAAAAGGCTATAATCGAGCTAATTGTGATTTATAATTGCTATTTTGAACTTAATTTTTGAAATTAAATTTATTGCAGGTTAATTTACTACTGGTATGTTGAAAATTGGTTACGCAAAATGGATAATTACTGCTTTTATGAGTTTGGGGTTTGTTGTTTTAAGTGCCCAAAGTTATCAGCTACATACCGTTTACATATATAGTTTTATTCGTTACGTACAATGGCCATCACCATTAAATGAAGGTGATTTTACAATAGGCGTTCTTGGTGATTCCCCTATCACTGAACATCTTGAAAAAATGGCTTTAACAAAAAAAGCTGGGGCAAGAACTATCGTAATAAAAAAATTTAATGGACCGGGTGATGTTACAGGCACCAATATTCTCTTTATTGCTAATTCAGCATCCGAGATGCTTTCTTCAGTAAAAGAAAAGGCATTATCAAACAACACATTAATTATTTCTGAAAAGGAAGGGTTAGGAATGGAAGGTAGCGGAATTAATTTTGTGGAGAGAAATGGTAAATTAGCATTTGAACTAAATAAATCATCAGTTGATGAAGCGGAGTTAAAGGTTTCATCGGAGTTATCAAGACTGGCAATTGTAATTTAAAACTTAAGTACTCAATCAGCGAAATATGCGAAAGTTTAAACTAAAAATTGGAAACAAAATTTTTGGAGGTTTCCTTATTCTCATCATCTTATTTGTACTAAATGCTACTGTCATATTTATCACAGGCAACGGTATAGATCAAGTTGTAAAGAAATCGTCAGAAATTATTAGACCAAGTAAAGAGGCGATAAGTGACTTTAAATTGCTCGTCACACGATCTAAGATGCTAAGTATTAACTGGGTGTATGTACAGTACAATGTAGATGATAAGGAGGCTTTAAAGATATTGCATTCGCAGGATTATCCGGCACTAAAAGACCGAATAGAAGAGCTTCAACAATCGTGGGAGATTGACAGCCAGAGATATTTGATAGATACCGTCAAGGCTGAGTTTGAATCACTCCTAGAAATAGAAAAGGATATCATGAGCCAACTTGTAACTTTTGAGAATTATGAAGATCCTCTTGTGAAATTATTGGCCGAAGATGCCATTGAAAGTCAGGTAATACCAATGACTGCATCAATCATTGAAAAACTGGATAAAGTAGCACAGATGCAGCAGGAAGTAACGCAAGAGTCTGATGAGTCACTTACCGATGCAACAGTTAGGCTGAGAAGTATAACTATCATTCTGGGTGCAATTATCATTCTAATAGGTTTATTAAGTGCTTATTTTATGGCCAGGTCGATAACAAATCCAATAAATTATATTAAGGATATTGTGGTCAAATTAGGCAAAGGTGAATTGGTAGAAGATCAGGGTAAGAAATTTAATAATGATGAAATAGGAGAAATGGCCATTGCCATGGATAATTTAATTCAAGGGCTTAGATCTACAACCATATTTGCTGAGAATATAGGTAATGGTAAGTATGACTCGGAATACAAAC
>NZ_JAVJUY010000285.1:0-11473 GCF_040220315.1 Fulvivirga sp. | reverse complement strand
GAAAATAGTAACAGTACCTTGATTTTTACTAATACTAGATCATTTGCTGAAATATGGTATCAGAAATTATTGGAACGGGCACCGCAGTTAGCAGGTATTATGGCTATGCACCATGGTTCTATCAGTCGTGAGTTGCGCGATTGGGTGGAGGATCAACTATATCACGGCCAGTTAAAGGCAGTAGTGTGTACCTCTAGCTTAGATCTGGGTGTAGATTTCCGTCCGGTAGAAACTATTATTCAAGTGGGCAGCCCTAAAGGTGTGGCAAGGTTCATGCAGAGGGCTGGCAGAAGCGGCCATGCGCCCGGTGAGTTAAGCAAAATTTACTTTGTTCCCACTCATTCGCTCGAACTGATAGAAGCAGCGGCACTTAGAACTGCCATTAAAGATGGGATAGTAGAAGATAGAATCCCTTATCTGCGTTCTTTCGATGTGCTGATTCAGTATCTGATAACCCTGGCCGTTTCGGAGGGATTCCGATCAAAAGACATCTTTAAAGAGGTAAAATCAACCTTTTCATACAATAGTATTTCTGAAGATGAATGGCACTGGTTGCTCAATTTTATAACTACCGGAGGCGCTTCATTATCAGCTTACGATGAATATAGAAAAGTGGAACTCGAGGATGGTATCTACAAAGTAAACGACCGTAGGATTGCCATGCGCCATCGCATGTCTATTGGCACAATTGTTAGTGATGTTTCATTAAAGGTTAAGTACACATCAGGTAAATACATTGGCACGGTAGAGGAGTATTTTATTTCCCGACTTAACCCGGGTGATGTTTTTTGGTTTGCAGGCCGGAATTTAGAATTGGTAAGAATAAAAGGGATGGATGTTCAGGTGAGGAACACCAATAAGAAGGCTAAGGCCGTTCCTTCCTGGCAGGGTGGTAGAATGCCCCTATCATCGCAGCTTTCTGTAATGCTTAGAAAGAAATTACATGAACTCACTAAGCCGGATTTAATGGATCCTGAATTACAGTTTATCAAACCATTGATGCAGCTTCAGCAAGAGCGATCTTATTTGCCTACGAAAGATGAATTTCTTATTGAGTACTTTAAAAGTGACGAGGGTTATCATGTTTTAATGTACCCGTTCGAAGGCCGATTTGTGCATGAGGGAATGGCTGCATTGATCGCTTTGCGTTTATCTCGAATAACGCCTATCACGCTAAGTATAGCTATGAACGATTATGGTTTTGAGTTGCTTTCAGACAAGGAAATACCCATTTACGAAGCTGTAGAAACCGATATTCTAACTACTGACGATCTATGGAAAGATATTCAGGCCGGTATTAATTCGGTTGAGATGGGAAGAAGGCGATTTAGAGACATTGCATCAATATCGGGATTAGTGTTTAAGGGTTATCCTGGTAATCAGATTAAAGACCGACATATTCAATCTTCTTCACAATTGTTTTTTGATGTTTTTAATGACTACGAATCTGATAATTTATTGCTACTTCAGGCTTATGAAGAGGTAATGGATTTTCAATTGGAAGAAGCCCGTATCCGGCAAGCGCTAATAAGAATCAACAATCAAAAAATAGTGATTACCGAACCTCAAAAACCAACGCCATTTGCTTTTCCTATTATGGTAGATCGATTGAGAGAAAAAGTGACCTCAGAAAAGTTAGAAGATAGAGTTAAGAAAATGCAGTTGCAGTTTTAAGTGTTAAGATCGTTTGGCCAACTCTTCTTTTAGCTTGTTATTGCTTTTTCCAATTGAAATTAAAATTGGAGCCATGCATGCAGGAATTACCATTAAACCAACAAATGCCATATTCCCTTTAATGAATACCAAATAGCCTGATGAAAGAAGTATAAATACAAATAATACTATAAAGCCTATACTGATGCCGGTATTAATCGATATTTTCTGTTTTATCTCGTCCGTTGACATATTAGACATTTCTTGATCTTTCATTCTCATTTATTTTATTGAATACTTTCAAATCTACTCTACAAATTGGGCCTAGACCACAAGATTCATTGGCCAATAGTCGTGTTTAATACTAATTAAGCTTGATTATCTGATAATATCCTACTAGCTTATAAGTTTAAATCAATCAATATCATGGCTTCAGAAAGAAAATTCCATCAACAGAGCATCTCAGGCACTCCCTCATTTAGTGCATTTTTAAAGGGCTTTAATGTATACACCCTTTCATGGTGTTTGTTAACGAGCATGGCCACAGCAGCCTATGGCTATTACTTACAAAATGCCACACTTGAAAGTGTTGGTGTGTTAAAATGGGCAGCCACACTTACTGGTGAGTTCGTGCTTTTTGGCCTTGGTATAGGCATAATCATATTATTCATTCATGATAGACGACAGACTGAGAATCCAATTCAGCGTATGTTTCCAGTAGTGATCTGGGGAAGAAAAATGCTGGTAAAAATGGGACCATTATTGCGCCAATATCTGTTTTTAAATGATCAGGAAGAAACGCCATACAATCGAATAACAAGAAATTGGGTGTATGAAACTGCCAATGGCGTAAGAAATACGATTGGATTCGGTAGTCAGATAGATATGGATAAAGTGGGTACAACTTTAATTATGCCAGCCACATTTACAAACACTACTATTAAAACGGGCGAAGAAACTGGAAAGACATATTCTAAAATTATTGGTAAATACACGGGTGTAGAGCCAGTAGAGCTTAAGCATTTCGTACATATAAGTGCCATGTCTTACGGTGCATTATCTTATCGCGCACACGCAGCTTTAAATAAAGGCGCGCAAATGGCTGGCATCATGCATAATACAGGTGAAGGGTCATTAGCACCGTGCCATGAATATGGAGGTGGCGATTTGATTTTTCAAATAGGTACAGCCAAATACGGTATCAGAGATGATGAAGGTAATATGGATGATAATTTACTGCAAGAGATGGCGCAGCATCGGCAGGTAAAAATGTTTGAAATAAAGCTGGCACAAGGTGCCAAACCGGGTAAAGGTGGTATGCTTTTAAAGGAAAAAATTACCGAAGAAATATCGAAGATTAGAAAAATACCAATGGGTAAAGATGCCTATGCCCCTGCAAGGCACAAAGAATTTACAGATGTAGATGGACTTTTTGATTTCATTGATCATGTTAGAAATATTACCAAGAAGCCAACCGGTATTAAAATGGTTATAGGCCATACTTCTGAAATTGAAGCTGTTGCAGAAAAAATTAAAAATGAACCGGGCAGAGGACCAGATTACATTGTAATCGATGGTGGAGATGGAGGTACAGGTGCCGCTCCATATGTGTTGAGTAGTTACTCAGGTTTACCAATGAAGCAAGCGTTGGCTGTGGCCGATTGGGCATTTAAACGCCATGGCGTTCGGGACAAGGTCATAATCTTTGCAAGTGGTAAAATTGCTACACCCATAGAAATTGCTGTAGCGATGGCATTGGGTGCAGATGCTATTTATATGGCACGAGGATTCATGCTCGCATTGGGCTGCATTCAGGCATTAGAATGCCATACAAACCATTGTCCTACAGGTATCGCCACACAAAACAAACGATTGGAAAAAGCACTGGATATTGAAGCTGCAGCTAAAAGAGTAGCTAAATATGCTGACTCATTGTATAAGGAAACACAAATGCTGGCAGAGTCTTGTGGGTACGAAACACCTAGTGACATAACGCCAGATGATATTATGGTAGTTACTTCTCCAGGACATTTAGATTACCTTTCTGAATTACATGGAATTTCAGCTTATGAAGCCAGCCTTGAGCGTAAAAAAGCCAGAGATAAAGGTATGACAGTAGGTGAAATGAAAATGCAGGAAGAAGAGCTGACTAATTAAGAAATTACTTTCGTCATATAGTAAAGGTCAAGGCCTTTGCCCCAAAAATCGTTTTTAATATACTCAAGTTTGAAATCGAACTTTTCAAAGAATTTATGAGCAAGCTGAGAAGTTCTTACAATCACACTGTGAACAGTGGCTTGTTCGGCAATTTTATCGAGGCAAAAATTTACAATTTCTTGTCCCATACCTTTTCCTTGAGTATCCGGGTGAAAAAATATCCATGTAATATGACCTGAATTTCTATCGTCAATTTTATAGCCACAGCAGCCTTTAACTTCACCAACACTTTCAATAACGTAATGATTGTCAGGCTCTTGTGTTAAATAGTTTTCAAAATCTACCACTTCTTTAGGATCAAAATAAGTGGGTGTGTTTAATTTGAAAATTGAAATGAGTTGATCGAAATCTTCGTTTTTATATGGCCTGATATTACTTTTTGTATTTGTCATTTAATCCTGTTCCAGAAAGTATGTAAGGTTTAATTTTCTTTAATCTAGCTAATTTGGTTTGCTCTTGTTTAGCATCTTTAATGTAAGTGGCAAATTCACGTTGTTTAGAAAGCGTTAACTTTTCAAAAGCTTTCTTTAAACTCTCATCGCTATTTAATGCATCAACCAATAAGTCAGGAATAATCAACGGCATTCTTTCCGGTTTTATTTCCCTGCCGGCTTTCTGATTTTTTATTGCCTCCATCACGTAGCTCTTAACTAAATCCTCATCAACTTCCGTGCTATTGGTAAAGCGCCATTGCCTCATGGCTTTTGTTTTACCTTCCTGTGCATTTACTAGAACATTGTGAGAATCTTTTAATAGCGCGCCCTGAAAGAACCATAAGCCAAAGTAAGATTTAAAGGAGCTCATACCTACAATATTCTTACCGCCAATTGTGTAAACGGGCATGCCCCACTTTATTGTTTCTTTCAAGCCACAGGAAAGTAAAATTCCCCTCAATAGCGTGAGTTCCTCTTTATACTCCTTGTTTAGATTTATGTATTCGTCAGCGCTCATGATATTTAAAATTATAAAATTATCGTCAGGCTATCATTATGCTTAAATAAATGCGGCATCCAGAACATCTGCTTAAACAATTGTGTTGAATAAGTAAGTTTCTAATACCAATCAAAACTGCTACTTTTGCGGCATATTTAAAAAGAACATGCAAGACATACAACTGAATACGATAGAGGAAGCCCTTGAAGATATAAAAAACGGGAAAGTAATCATTGTAGTAGACGATGAAGACCGCGAGAATGAAGGTGATTTTATTTGTGCTGCGGAATGTATTACGCCTGAGATAGTAAACTTTATGGCTACACATGGTAGAGGCCTAATTTGCGTACCCTTAATTGAAAGTAGGTGTGAGGAGTTAGACCTTGAATTAATGGTAGGGAAAAATACAGCTGCCTTCGAAACTCCTTTTACTGTATCGGTTGATTTGATTGGTCATGGTTGCACAACCGGTATTTCTGCGCATGACAGATTTAAAACCATTAAGGCATTAGTAGATCCTGAAACTGACCCAAAGGAACTAGGCAAACCAGGTCATATTTTTCCATTAAGGGCTAAATCTGGAGGTGTTTTAAGAAGAGCCGGGCACACCGAGGCAGCCATAGATTTTGCCAGGCTGGCAGGTTTTAGACCGGCAGGTGTCTTGGTTGAGATTATGAATGAAGATGGGTCAATGGCAAGGTTGCCAGACTTGGTGCATGTAGCGGAAAAATTTAATCTGAAGCTGGTAAGTATTCAGGATCTTATTAAATACAGGGTAGAAAAAGAAAGTCTTATTACCAAAGAAGTATCTGATGTGCACATGCCTACCGAGCATGGTGATTTTCAATTGCATGTGTATCAACAAAAGAATACCGGAGAAAACCACATTGCATTGGTTAAAGGGGAGTGGAGTGAAGAAGAAACTGTTATGGTTAGAGTACACTCTTCGTGCGTAACAGGCGATATTTTTGGCTCGTGCCGATGCGATTGTGGAGGACAGCTTCATGGCGCCATGGAAATGGTAGAAAATGAGGGGAAAGGAGTGATAATTTATATGAACCAAGAGGGTAGAGGTATTGGTTTGGTTAATAAATTAAAAGCATATAAACTTCAGGAAGATGGGTTAGATACAGTGGAGGCTAACCTTAAACTTGGCTTCGAAATGGATCAGCGCGACTATGGTGTTGGGGCACAGATTCTTAGAGATATTGGAGTGAGAAAGATTAAATTAATTTCTAACAACCCCAAAAAGAGAGTGGGGTTAATTGGCTACGGACTTGAAATTGTGGAGAATATCGGCATAGAGATTGCTCCAAATAAACACAACCACAAATACCTCGAAACAAAGAGGGATAAAATGGGTCACCAAATTCTTAAAAAATAGTGCGTAAATACGTATTGTCTTTTTTCTTTTTCATCATAATCCTGACAGCACAGGCTCAGGATTTCCCATCGCAAGTATGGCATGATGGTAAAATAGTTTCTATTGAAGGTGATACACTAAGAGGGCAAATCAGGTATTCTCAAGAAACTGATATTGTCGAATATATTGCAGACGGTATGAGAACTGCTCTTGCCTTAACGGGTAGAAAGTTATTGTACTTTGAAATTTTCGATAAGACTGTAAGTAGATACAGGGAGTTTTATGCATTGCCATACGCTTTGAATAATGATTATGAAGCCCCTATACTTTTTGAGGTAATTCATGAAGGTCGGCCTTTTAGCTTATTAAGTAGAGAAAGGGTAGAATATAGAGTAGTTAATAACCCTTACGCCATTGCCGGAACATATAGCAGGCTTGAGTTAGTATATACTTATTATTTTTTAGATGCGAAAGGCGGAATACAAAGATTTGGAGGGTCTAAACGAGATCTTGAATGGATATTTAAAAATCGGGAGGACAAGATTAAAAAATTCATAAAACAAAAAAAGATACGAACAGATAGAAGAGGCGATTTATTAAAGGTAGTCTTGTATTATAACTCATTATTCGAAGAAAAAAACGCATCTAATAACTAATGGCAAAACCACTTATACTTGTTTCTAACGATGATGGAATCACATCCAGAGGCATCAGATTACTTGTAAATGTAATGAAAGAGCTCGGGGAGGTAGTGGTGGTTGCACCCGATGGCCCACAAAGTGGTATGGGTCATGCCATAACCATAGGTAATACTTTAAGGTTGGAGCCAAACGATTTGTTTGGTGATGTGAAGGCCTTTGAATGTAGTGGAACGCCAGCCGATTGTGTTAAAATAGCGAAGCATTTTGTATTAAAGGATAGAAAACCTGACTTGGTAGTAAGTGGTATTAACCATGGTAGCAATACATCCATTAGTGTTTTGTATAGCGGCACCATGTCGGCAGCCATTGAGGCGGCATTAGAGGGATTGCCAGCTATTGGATTTTCTTTGTTTGACTACTCGTCTGACGCTGATCTTTCGCATGTAAGCGAATATGTGAAACGCATTGCCAAAAATGTATTGGATAAAGGGCTAACAAAAGGTGTTGCATTAAATGTTAATTTCCCTCCAAAAAGAAATGAATCGATACGAGGAATAAAAATATGCCGACAAGCAAACGCAACTTGGCAAGAAGATTTTGATCAAAGGCATGACCCCAATGGCCGCAGGTATTTTTGGATGGCTGGCAACTTTGTTAATCACGATAAAGGTGAGGACAATGATGAGTGGGCTATTGCAAACAATTACGTTTCAGTTGTGCCATGCCAATATGATATGACGGCTCACCACGCTATTCTGCATTTGAATGAAGATTGGGACGATTTTAGTTAAAACTGATATTTAACATACAAATTTAAAAAGGGGCTACTTTCATCTGAAGTAAGCCCATAGCCGGGAATTGTATAAATATCAATAAAATCGGCCTTCTCCCTTTCGTTAATAAAGCGAATACCAGTCTCACCGCCCAATAGTAGATGTCCATTCTTGAATATTTTTTCAGAGCCTAACACGAGTTCAAACCAATTGGCTTCGAAACCCGTGCGTGCAAAACTTTCAGTAAAAGTAGGCCAAAGTTCACTGGTTATTTCATAGCTGCCAGAGTCATCAAATTTTGACTGAGCATACCTGACTCCAATAAACAGTCGGTTAATGTTATCTATAGGAACAAGGTAATTTGCGCCAACACGCCAGTAACTGCCTTCAGCTTTATATGTACCATTCTCTATGGCAGCATCTGGTTCTATAGTAGCTATACCAAAATGGAAATTGGGCTGTATTCTATTTTTAAATTGATAGACAACACCAATTTCAAATTTTTGCTCAAAATCAGTAGGGAAGGTGATTAGTTTGCCATAATCCAGGTAGAGTTGTGGCCCACCAGTAATTTTTATTCTGGCCGTATCACTTTTCGGAAGCTTTTCTTTTTTTGTCCTTCTCTTTTTTATCTGATTCTTTTCTTCTGATTTAAGTTCATCATCAACTTGGGTACTGTCACTACTATTGGCGGTGCTTATTTCAACACTATCAATCTTTTGTAATGCGCCAGCGGTTTCGGTGCTATCAACCTTTTGTAATGCCCCGAAAGTTTTGATACTATCAGGCCTTACGGATCTAACACTATCCTGGCAAAATGCGGATAGCGGAAGAAGTAAAAATAGAATTGCCAGGTTAAAAGTATGCTGTAAGTTCTGCGTCATTGCTTATACATGTACTATCTCTGCATTCCAGTTTCACAGAGTCGAATGAGAAATAATTCACTTCCAGGTTAGAGGCTATGGCCCTTAGCTGATTTTCTATAAATTCATTATTGATATTATAAGTAAAATCCAATGTATCTAGCCGGCCAGATATTACTGTGAAAAAGCGAACATTGCTTGTGTTTGAGTTAAGTGGAAAAATATGCTGGTTGGCGCTATCAGCAGATAGTATTTGACCAGTACCACCAGTGCCTGATAGTGAGGCTAAAATAATTTTCCCGGAATTTATTCTACTCCTTATCGATGATAATCTTGTCTTCTGTTTATTTAAACTTGATTTTACATCATTCAATGAATCCTTTTCATCTCGGAGTTCGGCTCGATTATCAGCCTTGTCAATCTCAGCTATTCTCTCATCAATATCTTTAATATCAGCATTTATGACACTTATATCAGCATTGAGGGCAACAATACTATCCTGATTAATGAATTTAACAGTAACAAATGGCTCAATGCCATCGGCTTGAATTTCTTCTTCCGAGCAACTGAATAGGCATAGCATTGCAACAGTGGAAACTAATAATATGTGGTACCGCCATTTCATCGGGCGCAAAGGTAGTAAAGTTATGTGTTTCACGTTCTATGTTGAAAGTTCAATGCTTTAGGTTTTTATAAAACTACATCTTAAGTATTCGCAAGAATATGATAACAACCAAGCACCAAGCACCAATACCAACAACTAACAACCAATAACCAACAACCAACAACCAACAACCAACAACCAATAACCAACAACTAACAACCAATAACCAAGAACTAACAACTAATACGGATCCACATCAAACACTATTTTAGACGATTTCAGGTCTTTTTCATTTAGAATATCTTCTGCACATTTTTCAATGATTCGTTTCACTTTCGATAGGTCAATGCTGCCTCTTTCAAGTTTCACCAATAGCTCCACAAGATACTCATTTCGTATTTTATTAATGAGAGGTTCCTGCGGTCCCAGCACTCGTTGGCTCCCCAGTTGTTCCCTTAGCAAGTTGCTCAATCTGCTTGCAGTTCTGTGTGTAAGGTTTTTGTCTTTGTTTTTTACCCTAATTCCAATTAGCCTGGTAAAGGGTGGATATTTATGAAGCTCCCTTTCCGTAATTTCCTCATTGTAAAATTTAGTGAAGTTGTTGCTAATAATGTCTTTTAATATGGGTAGTTCAATGTTTCTGGCCTGAATTACAACTTTGCCTTTTTTGTCCCTTCTTCCAGCCCTGCCGCTTACTTGTGTGGTTAATTGAAATGTTCTTTCATACGCCCTGAAATCTGGAAAATGGAGCATGCGATCGATATCGAATACACCCACCAAACTCACATGGTCAAAATCCAGGCCTTTAGTAACCATTTGTGTGCCTACCAAAATATCGATTTCCTGATTTTCAAAATCGGTGATAATACGTTCGTAACTATTTTTGTTTCGGGTAGTATCTAAATCCATACGTTGAATTCGAGCATCCGGCAAAAGTAGTTGCAAATCTTCTTCTAGCTTTTCAGTTCCAACACCAATGGTTTTAAGCGATTTTGATCCACAAGCTTCACATTCATTGGGCATAGGCTCATGATAACCACAGTAATGGCAAATCAATTGTTTTTTGTATTGGTGATATGTTAGGCTCACAGCACAATTAGTGCATTTAGGAATATGCGCACATTGCTCGCAACTTATGTATGGTGAGTATCCTCTTCTGTTCTGAAATATTATTGCCTGCTCATTTTTGTTCAGAATATCGTTCAGGTGATTGATTAATACAGATGAAAAATCACCTTTAAGGGTCTTTTTCTTACCTTCTCTGAGCATATCTGCGATTTCAAAAGAGGGTAGTTGAGCCTCTCCGAATCGTTGATTCAACTCAATTAATCCATACTTACCTTCTTTGGCTTGAAAATAGGATTCTAATGATGGTGTCGCAGAACCAAGTAATACTTTCGCATGATGCTGCCTGGCCATAAAAAGTGCCACATCCCGCGCATTATATCTTGGTGCGGGATCGTATTGCTTGTAAGAAGACTCGTGCTCTTCATCTACGATAATCATGCCCAGGTTATCAAACGGTAAAAAGATAGAAGACCGAACACCTAGTACCAATTGATATCGCCCGGATAAAACACCATTCCAAACTTCAACGCGCTCATTATCAGAGAATTTCGAATGATAAATACCCACTTTATTGCCAAAAACCTTTTTTAATCGGGTAACGATTTGGGTGGTAAGGGCTATTTCTGGAAGCAGGTAGAGTACCTGGGATTCTGAATCCAATACATCTTTAATCAGGCTAATATATATTTCGGTTTTACCACTTCCGGTTATACCATGTAATAAGGCCGTTTCTTTTGTTTTAAAGCTCTCAAGAATTTCATTTTTAGCACTTACCTGATTTTGTGTTAATCGAACTTCTGTGAGTGGGGTATCATCATCTTCAAACCTTGATATTGTTACTTCAAACTCTTCGAGAATATTATTTTTTAATAGTGTTTTTAATGATGAAGCCGACAAATCTTCTGATTGCAACAATCCTTTTTCAATGCCTTTACGATTAAGCTCTGGTTGTTTATAAATTGGCATGTGCTGCAAATAGGCAAGAATTATTTCTTCTTGCTTGGGTTTAGATTCTATTTCCTTAAAGAGACCTTCTAATACCTTTTTATCTTCATAATCTGAGTTAAGCCTTATTCTTCGTTGTTTCTTTGGCTTGTATTTCTCTTTAATCTCCTCATAAATTATCACCGCATCTTTTTGAACCAAAGATTTGATGATGGTAAAACTATTTTTGATTTGAAGCGCTCTACCGATTTCACTATAAGTGAGTGAATCATTTTTAGCCAGCACCTCTAAAAGAAGGATTTCTTTATCAGAGAAATCGAAATCAGAATTATAAAGATCAAAATCAGGGTAAAGTTGTACTCTCGACTCACTACTTAACTTTAACCCGGAAGGAATAGCCACGTTCATTACTT
>NZ_JAVJUY010000284.1:0-23691 GCF_040220315.1 Fulvivirga sp. | reverse complement strand
CCGATTTAAATACTGCCATTTATATACATGGTGAGAAAATCTATAAAGGCCTAATGGAAAGCACAAAAGATGAGGCAAAGCAAGAAGTGTACTTCGACTCTTTAATGTTGATGTACGACATGCGAGTGCAATACTGTGGTGAAGAAAAAGATGTAATCATCAGAAAAGCTTATGAAAACTATAAGCAAAATGCCAGAAAAGTAACTGAACTTCCTAAAGTGCTTGAACTTTTCGACAAAGCTCTAGAGTTAAATGGAAATAATTTGGATTACTATGTTGTGCTCCCTTATATGAGTGCCATTGTTAACAATGCAAAATATGTGAAGAACCTTTCTGAAGCTGAAATTTTGGAGAGATATGATAAACTTTCAGAAGTTATCAACTATAACATTGCGAATGGTACCAGAAAAGAAAAGTGGGAAGATTACAAAGGCAAGGTAGATGGAATGCTCGTGAGTGTTGTTAACATTGATTGCGACTTTGTAAGAACTAATTTAGGGCCAAGGTTTAAAGAGAACCCTAATGATCTCAAGCTTGCCAAGAAAATATTTGGCTTTATGCTTAACGGAAAATGTACGGATGATCCATTATGGTTAGAAGCTGGCAAGAAAATACAGGAGAAAGAGCCGGAATTCGGCCTAGCCAAAAATATTGCCTTAAAATTAAAAGGTACGAACAATGCTGAAGCTGAGAAATTCTTTAATCAGGCCATTGAGTTAACTGATGACCCAAGCAATAAGGCTGACATGTATGTTCAATTAGGTACGATGAGATCTGGTTCTTCGGCCAGGGAAATGTACAGAAAAGCATTGGCAGCTGACCCAACAAAAAGAGATGCATATAGCGCCATTGGAATTCTTTACTTCCAGAGTTTCGATGATTGTGCCGGAAAATCAGACATCGTAAAAGACAGAGCAGTTTTCTTAGCCGCATACGATATGTTTGAGAAAGCAGGTAACACTAAAATGATGGAGCAAGCCAAAGGGCAGTTCCCTTCAAAAGAAGAAGTATTTACTTATAACTACACTTCTGGTGATGCGATAACTGTAGGTTGTTGGATTGGTGAGACAACTACTATCAGAACCAGAGACTAATTAATAAATTGATTAAATTAAGAGGCCATTGAGAATTCATTGGCCTCTTTTTAGTATATGAAGTTACCTTTCAAAATAATTCTTTTCATTTTTCTTATCGGTTGTGGAAACACAGACAAAGAGCTGGAGACCGTAAAGCCATACGAGGGGCCGACTGAAGAAATGGCCGATATGGTTCTTTATAGAAGTGAATCAGCAACTACGAAGGTTAAGCTCGTTACTCCGTTATTGCAACAATATGCCAGCGGTGATCGTGAATTTCCGAAAGGTGTTTATATGGAGTTTTATGATGAAGAAGGTAAGCTAAAAACAACTTTAAAGGCTAATGAGGCCAAATACTTCAAAGAAGAAGATCATTGGCGAGGAAGAGGTGATGTAGTGATTAAAAATGTTGAAACCAAAGAACAGCTAAATACCGAAGAACTTTTCTGGAAGCCCTCAGAAGAAAGAATGTATACAGAAAAGTTCGTGAAAATAACTTTGCCCGACCAAGTATTATACGGTACGGGGTTAGATGCCAAGCAAGATTTATCAGAATATACCATCAAACAACCTGAGGGCGAATTTTATCTCGATGAATAAATTAGGCCCCACACTTCTTTTTTCGGCTGTGGTGGCATTATTTATCATTGCGATCCACCAAACCATTACTTTAGGATTTTCCTATTCGTATTGGATTTTCATGTTAACCATAAGTCTTTTATTTTTATATCAACTTATCAAGTCAAAAGACAAGTCGTCTGATAAATAATGGATCCAAGCATTCTACTTCCAATTATTGCCACATTGCTCTTCTCAGCGTTTTTCTCTGGAATAGAAATAGCTTTTGTTTCTGCCGACAGACTACATATAGAACTTCAAAACAAGAAAGGCTTAATAGCTGGTAGGATAGTTTCAAAATTCATACAGAATGCTTCACGGTTTATAAGCACTACGCTGGTAGGCAACACGCTGGCTCTGGTTCTCTATGGTATTTACATGGCCAAGTTGTTAGATCCAATCATTCGATCTTCATTACCTGATATTTTTCTTAATGAGGCGATTATTTTGTTTTCGCAGACGGTACTTTCAACGATTATTGTACTGTTTACGGCAGAATTTCTACCTAAAAGCATCTTCCTGCTTAATCCAAATTGGATGCTATCCATCTTCGCCATTCCAATGGATATAATCTACAGACTAATGTATCCGGTTGTGGTACTGGTGGTTTCGCTATCGAAATTTGTAATCACCAAAGTACTTAGACAAAAATATGAAGAAGATAAACCAGCTTTTAGATTAACTGACCTGAACAACTACATAAGAAATACCTTAATGGCGGATGAAGAAACCAATGTAGAGGTAGACACCAAAATATTCAATAACGCATTGGAATTTAAATCCATACGAATCAGGGAATGTATGCTTCCACGAACAGAGATAGTGGCTGTAGATATTGAAGACTCCATTGAAGAATTAAAAAAAGCGTTTATTGATAGTGGCCATTCAAAAATACTGGTGTACCGAGAGTCTATTGATGATGTCATTGGATATTGTCATTCACTGGAGCTTTTTAAAAAACCAAAAAGCATCGATGAAATGCTAACACCCATCATTATCGTTCCGGAGACAATGCTTGCTAATGAATTAATGATCCAATTTATCTCAGAACGTAAAAGCCTTGCACTTGTGGTTGACGAATTCGGTGGCACTTCCGGTATTGTTAGTATTGAAGATATTATTGAGGAAATTTTTGGCGAAATACAAGATGAACATGACGATGAAGATTGGGTGGAACAGGAATTAGATCCAAATACTTATCTGTTTAGTGCGCGCCATGAAATCGATTATTTGAATGATAAATACAATTGGGATTTGCCTATTGGAGACTACGAGACACTTGGCGGGCTAATTTTATCGTTAACCGAAGATTTACCCAAAGCAGGCGATGTGGTGAAAAGCGAGGATTATACCTTTATTATTCAAACCACAAACGACATCAGAATTGATACGGTTAAGTTGCTAGTGGACAAAAGCCGTTAAATAAGCTAAAAACAAAGTTTTTATCCTCTAAAATACTTTGTTTGATTTTAGTAATATACTCATTAAATTTGCGCCTCTTTTAGACTTTAGAAAGTAATTAATTAAACAAAATGGCAGTAATAAATACGCTGAGAAATAAGATGGGGAAATTCATAGTTGCAGCAGTAGCAATCGCAATTATGTCTTTCGTACTTGCAGACCTTCTGGGACCAAACTCTTCCTTAATGGGAGGTGGCAATGATGTGGGTGAGATAGCAGGCGAAACAATATCTTTGAAAGAATTCCAGGCTACAGTACAGGAACGTGAGAGTAGCTATATTTTAAACTTCAATCGTCAGCCAACTGATCGCGAAAGGCCTACGCTGCGACAACAAGCATGGGATTTATTGATCAACAAATATGCTTTCGATAAGCAGTATGACGAGGTGGGCGTTCAGGTTACTGATGATGAAATATGGGATATGCTTCAGGGTAAAAATATCAACCCTAGCTTAAAACAAGCATTCACAAATCCTGAAACAGGAGAGTATGACAGAAGCCAGTTTATGACATACTTGCAGCAACTCCCTTCCTTAGATGCTAATGCAAGAATGAGATGGGAAGTCTTCAAAAATGAATTAATTCAGGGACGTGTAAGAGTTAAATATGAAAATCTATTAACTAAGACCAACTACGTTACTTCTGCTGAAGCTCAGAGAGAGTATCAGGGTCAAAACAATGTAGCTGAAGTAAAGTACTTATACATCCCTTACTATACTGTAAGTGATTCTCTTATCTCGCTTGACGATGATAAAATGAAAGCCTACTACAATAAGAACAAAGAAAGATATAAAGTAGAAGCTTCAAGATCATTAAAATATGTTGCTTTTGATATCATCCCTTCGGCAGCAGATACTGCCTTGGTTAAGGAAGAATTACTCCAATTGATAGATGACTTCAAAAAAGCTGAAAGCGATTCCGTATTTGCTAGTCTAAATTCCGATGACCTTACTTCTTTCGGAAACTACAACCCTGGTAACTTACCTGTTCAGTTAAAAGCAAACATCAGCAACCTTTCAAAAGGCGATGTTCGAGGGCCTTACTTAGATGCAGAAGGATTTAAACTGTATAAGCTTACCGATATTTATGAAGACACTGTAGGTTATGCCAAAGCCAGTCACATATTAATAAAAGGTGAAGATGATGAAGCAAAATATAAGGCACAAGATATATTGAATGACATTAAAAACGGTGCTGATTTTGCTGAAATGGCGAAAGAGCACGGTACAGATGGTACTGCTTCAAGAGGTGGTGACTTAGGCTGGTTCGGTACTGGTAAAATGGTAGCTGAATTTGAAGAAGCTGTTTTCAATGCCTCTGAAAAAGGATTGATCAACAAATTGGTAAAAACGCAATTTGGCTATCACATCATAGAGGTAACGGAATTAAAAACAAATACTGCCTTTAAAGTTGCCACTGTGGCAAGAGAGGTGCTTCCCGGAGATGAAACCATCAATGAGGCATTTACTCAAGCAGACCTTTTTGCTTCAAGCGTTGATGATTTAGAATCATTTGAGGCGCAAGCTGCCCAGGATTCACTTCAGGTGTTGCCTGCCAATAATTTAAAAGCAAATGACAGAAGAGTAGGAACATTGGGCGATGCAAGACAAATTGTGCAGTGGGTATTTTCTGATGCTTCTAAAGGAGATATTTCTGAAGTATATGAGTTAGATGAGGCATACGTAGTGGCCGTTATGACTGATGAAGTAGAAGAGGGCACTAAACCATTTGAGATGGTGAAGAATGAAATCGGTGTTATCATCAGAAAAGAAGCTAAAGCAATAGTGATTAAAGATAAATTGAGTGGCCTTTCAGGAACGCTCGATGAAAAAGCTGCAGCTTATGGAGATGATGCGAATGTGTACAGTAGCAGTGCGTTACAATTAAGTGCTACTTCTCTTCCAAGCGTAGGTTTTGATCCTAAAGCTGTTGGTGCAGCATTTGCACTAGAATCTGGAGAAACAGGTGCGCCAATTGAAGGAGAAAACGGGGTTATCGTGTTCAAAATGGAGAATAAAACCATTGCACCTGAAATTGCTGATTATGCAACTTACAGAGATCAGGTACAGCAAAGAATTAATGGTCAGGTAAGCTACGGTATTACTGAAGCGATTAAAGAATACGCTGACATTCAGGATGAGCGTTACAAATTTTATTAAGAACTAAGAAAATCATAAGAGTAAAAAGCGGGATTTTGTCCCGCTTTTCTTATTTTAAGGAAGTATGAAAGCACAAGATCAACAGGCCATACAGTCATTTAAAGAGAAATTAGAGAATGAATATGATTGGCCTTCATTGTACACGTTTAAGTTTATCGTGCCAATAGATAAGAAGGATGAGATTAAGAAAATCTTTATTAAACATGATGTGACAGAGAAACAGTCAAGCAAAGGGAATTACATCAGCATAACATCAAAAGTTATGGCCTCATCGAGCGACACTATAGTAGAATATTATTTAGAAGCAAATAAAGTAGAAGGAGTAATAGCGTTATAGATATGTGGAAAGAAGAAAATAATAAACTAGTTAAGACATTTAAATTTAAAGATTTTGTTGAAGCTTTTGGCTTCATGAGTCAGGTAGCCATTGTTGCTGAAAAGATGAATCACCATCCCAACTGGAGCAATGTTTACAACACGGTAAATTTTGAGCTAAACACCCACGATGCCGGTGATGTAGTTACTGAAAAGGATCATAAACTGGCCGAAGCAATTGACAAAATAGCTGGCGATAAGTGAAAGAAAGCACGCAACTCTATTTAGTGCCAACGCCTATCGGCAACCTTGAGGACATTACACTTAGGGCATTAAATGTGTTAAAGTCGGTTGATGTTATTCTTGCAGAAGATACCAGAACCTCCGGTAAACTACTGAAGCATTTTGAAATATCCCAGCCGTTAAAAAGCTATCATATTTTTAATGAACACAAAGCCGTAGAAAAACTATTGGCTGAATTTGAGGAAGGCAAAACCATGGCGCTTATTTCTGATGCCGGCACACCATCCATCTCAGACCCAGGATTTTTATTGGTTAGAGAGTGTTTGGCCAATGATATAAAAATAGAATGCCTGCCAGGTGCTACAGCCTTCGTTCCTGCTCTAGTAAAATCCGGTTTGCCTTCTGATAAGTTTGTTTTTGAGGGTTTCTTACCTCATAAAAAAGGTCGTAAAACCAGAATTGATAAACTCAAAGAGGAAGAAAGAACAATCATCTTGTATGAATCACCACACCGATTGGTTAAAACCCTTGGTCAATTGGCTGAAGAATTTGGCGCTGAAAGGCAGGCCTCCGTTTCCCGAGAGCTGACGAAAATCTACGAAGAGACAATTAACGGAACGTTAGAAGAGCTTAAAAAACATTACGAAAAAGGAACAGTGAAGGGTGAAATTGTTATAGTAGTACATGGAAAATAAATTGAGGTTCCTTTATCCCCTATTATCACTGGTTATACTTTTGGCAGGACAGTTTGCTGGATTGCCGCTGCTGTTTTTAATCTGCATGGTGCCACTTTTTCTTATTTATTTAAAGAAAAATGAAAGTTCTGAATGGATTGTATCACTCACCATAGTTTTGCTTATTGGCAATTCTATTTTGGGTTTTGTTCAGGATGCATGGAATTTGGGAATCATACTCTATCCTTTAGTCTTGGGAATTACTCTCTACTTAAACCTCATTACCAGAAAAGTGCTTAGAGGCGCCATGAGGTCAGTGATAGTCGTAGCATTTTGGCTTTCTGCACATTATATCGTTCTAAAACTGAATCCTAGTTGGGCACTATTTTTTTCATTCCAATCTTTGGCTGGTGATTTCACACAATGGACAGATGCTACAGGGTTAATGGGCATAACTGCCTGGGTAGTAATTAGTAATATCATCATTAGTAAAAGCTTATATACACCTGACACTAAATCACTCATTAGATTTAGCCCATCTGTTCTAATCGCCCTGCTGATTATTCTTATTCCAGCATTTATTTCATTGTTTATGTCGGCCAAGCCTTCCGTTGGTTTTACCGATATGATACAACTTTATAGTGGATATTCTGTAGATACAATAGACTCCATTTATGCACAGCGGGGAGAATGGCTTGCAAGAACTAGTGCGTGGCTATCAGTATTGGTTCTTATTTACAGTTTAGTAAAACTCAAAACCACCAAATGATACTTCTCGAACAAGTTTTAGATCATATAAAAGCCGGTATCCTAGAAACTG
This sequence comes from Fulvivirga sp., assembly GCF_040220315.1. Taxonomy (GTDB): domain Bacteria; phylum Bacteroidota; class Bacteroidia; order Cytophagales; family Cyclobacteriaceae; genus Fulvivirga. Next base: position 16,325 of record NZ_JAVJUY010000284.1, on the reverse strand, counting down.
GTCAATTTATAAGAGAAGAAGCCTATCGTTTTTCGAAAGACGATATCGAGAAAAAAGGATTTAATGATCTGGTTTCCTATGTAGATAAAGAAGCCGAGAAAATGCTTGTGAGTTCATGTACTGAAGCCCTGCCTGAAGCCGGGTTCATTACAGAAGAGGGTACTAAAACTGAAAGAAAAGAAGAATATAACTGGATCATTGATCCGCTAGATGGTACCACCAATTTTACACACGGGCTTCCGGTTTATTCCATTAGTGTAGCTCTCATGAGAAATGACGAGCTGGTGTTGGGAGTGGTATATGAAATAAACCGAGATGAGTTTTTCTATGCGTTAAAAGATGGTCCGGCTTATTGTAATGATCAGGAGATTCACGTTTCAAAGGTTAATTCGCTTTCTGAAAGTCTGCTTGCTACGGGGTTTCCTTATTACGATTTTGACCAAATGCAGGCTTACTTAAAAATTCTTAATGACTTCATGCAGAAAACCCACGGACTGCGCAGGATGGGTAGCGCGGCTGTTGACCTTGCGTATGTAGCGTGCGGCCGGTACGAAGGTTTTTTTGAATATAATCTCAATGCCTGGGATGTTGCTGCAGGTGCATTTATTGTGCAACAAGCAGGTGGTAAAGTCACCGATTTTAAAGGTGGTAACGATTTTGTATTCGGTCGTGAGATTGTGGCATCTACCTCATCAGTAAATGAGGAGATGCTCGAAGTCATTCAAAAACACTGGTAAAATCTATTCCTGTCTGAGCCACTTAATTGGGTTTGTATTCGCAGCTTTTAAGGTATTAGCGCTTATTGTTAGAACTCCAATAACAACAATGGAAAGCACTGCCATTATTATAATAGGAGCTCCCATTTCTGAACGATAAGCATACGTCTGCATAAATAATGAACCAAGTTGGTAGCCTAGTGGTGCTCCAATCAAAATTGAGATAATAAATAGTTTGGCAAACGACCTGTTTAAAATTCCAACAATCTGAGTGGGAGAAGCTCCAAAAATCTTTCTAATACCAATTTCCTTTAACCTACGCTGCACATTGTATAAGACCATTCCAAGTAACCCCATAAAGGCAATGCATACTGCAAGAAACGATATATACCACACTATTTTCACAATATCGTTTAATCCAGCTTCCTCATAAGCATTTTTAATATCATTGCTCATTAAATTCCACTCCATTGGATGAATGTCATCATGCTTTTGCCAAATACTAGCTACCTCGGCCATTGTCTCTTCAATATTACCACTCACTTTTATGCTTGCAATACTTAGTTGGTCGGGCCTTAGGCGTAACACTAATGGGCCAATAGAATTCGTAAGAGGCCTGAAGTTAAAATTCTCTGTGATACCAATTATTCTTAACGCAACACTATCATTCACATAAATACTTTGATTTAATGCTTCTCTTGGGTCATCCAGTTGAAATGCCTCCAGCGCTTTTTCATTAATAATGGCAAATCTTTCACTGTCGCCTACATCTTCTTGCGTAAAATTTCGACCATACTTTATTTTAACACCAATATTTTCAAGGTATTTAGTATCCACCAAGAAATCTCGTACGGTGATAACCTCACCTTGTTTTTCAATTTTGTAATCACTAGAACGATCTTCCCAGGTGCCCAAATTATGGCTCACTCCTCCAACGGATTGCACGCTGCCAATTCTTTCAACTTCGGTCTTAAATTTCTGAAAATCTACACTCCTTAAATCAACATTCACCACACCATCCATTGCAAGCCCATAGTCTGCAGTATTCATAAATACAGCCTGTTTATTCAACATCAGAATAACTACTACTAAAACCAATGATACTGTTAACTGTATAACCATTAATATTTTTCGGAATGTCAGTTTAGTACCTAATCCAAGGTTCTGACCAGTTTTTAGAACAGTTGCCGGATTAAATGCAGATAAAAATAATGCTGGAAGCAACCCTGCCCCCACACCAATTACTACGGCAAACGCAACGAAGAGCCCATAAACCAGAAAATCTTCTTGTAAGGCAATGGCAAACTCATCAGGAATATGCAATGCCATAAATGCCGGTTTAAGTAATTGAAAAATAAGGTATGATAAGGCTAATGAGGTAAGAGAAAAGACGATTGCCTCACCTATAAACTGACTGAATACCTGCCATCTTTTTGCGCCAATTACTTTCCTGATACCTATCTCACGAGCTCTAGATAATGACTTTGCGATAGTAAGTTGTGTATAATTTAAGCAAGCCATAAACATGATAATGCCTGCAAATGCGCCTAATATTATCAAAAGCAATTGAGGCATACCCCTGCCTAGCTGATTAGAAAGTAATGGGCCGGGCGTGATTTCATTTAACGACTGAAGATAAAATCGATAATTCGTATCACGGCTCTCTAAATCCAAATTGGCATACTGCTCAGCACTAATTTTGGATAATAAATTCTCAAAATCTGCAGGATCTACACCTTCTTTTAATTTAACATAATTATAGGATGAGTAATAGTCCAACCAATTAGTTTCCATCTCGGGGAAACCCATTGAAGGAAGTGATGATATGGAGCCAAGTGCATCAAATTCAATATGCGTGTTTGAAGGTTTCCTAATAACTGCCGTTACCTTAAACTCTCCATAGTTTGATAATTTAACCAACTTATTGATCGGATCTGCAGTACCAAACAATCGTTCAGCTGTTTGTTCGGTTAAAACAATAGAATTAGGTTCTGCCAACGCCAACCTTTCATTCCCTTTCACAAGGTCGAAATTAAATACCTCAAAAAATGAAGGTTCAGTAAGCAAACCGCTGATGGGCTGAGCTGAATTCCCATCAATTACTTCTGTATTAAATCTGTTATTAAAGCTCACATAATCTGCAACAAACGTATTGTTTTCCTTTATTACCTGAGCAAGAGCTAGAGGAGAAGTGGCATACGGTTCGGTATCGCCACTTTTTCGGATGGCTTCTGTATTAATACGATAGATTTGATCGGAATCGTCATGGAAATCATCGAAAGAATATTGCTCTTTCACCATGATAATAATAAAGAGGCTTAGCGACATACTAACAGCCAACCCAATTAAATTAATGAGTGTGAAGGACCTGTTTCTCAGCATGTTTCTGATGGCGGTAATGAAAATACTTCTGAGCATAAGATTTGGTTTTAGGTTAGCTAATACAATATACTAAACTTGTGCCAACTGCATAATTGAGCTGCTTTTGATCGATTTATCCATTATCATGTTCAGTATCGATCAAAATAGTTTCGATATCGGGCAGCGTAGAGGGAACTTTAAGTGACAAAATTATTTTAACATTGTACTATGATTGAAGGCATTATCATTGGATTACTTTTTTTAGGGGCGGTTGCTTATGTAGGCCGTGGTGTTTATAAAACCTATAAATCTGATGATGTTGGTTGCTCTAAGAATTGTGATTGTTGATGAAAAGTTTCTTTGTGAAATCTCCTATTCTTTCTTGGAGTTTTTTGTTCATTGTTGTGATATTATCATTCAAAACCTATTCCGATTACCGCCTTAACATTTTAGAAAATGAAAGACTAAATATAGAGCGAAGATTGGCTCAGAATGATAAATTGAAAATCATGCTACTAGATACATTGAATGATTTTTCAATCCAAAAAAAGGACAGTCTAAGGTTAATTACTGATATATTGATCAGAGCTATTGAAAAACAAAAAGCTATTGATAGCTTACATAGGAGATTGAACTCTATGAAAAACAAGTCTACAATTGAGTCTCATTTGGAACATGTTAAGCAAGACTCAGTAATAATTGCATATGTAAATGGTCTAAATCTACCTCTTGTTAAAGAGAAAATCTTACTATCCGATCGATCCATCAACGTGACTGATGACTTAATACTTTTTATCCAATATGGATCATTAGTCTATCTAATAGGTGTTATTTTCATACTTTACAAAAAGAGATGAAATTAAAATTCTCGTCTTTTTGCAGGTGATTCCGCAGTTTAAAGCGGAAATCTTAGCCAACCAGAAAATCAAATTAATTTGCATGTCTGTAAAAATGCCTCTATCCTTTCGACATGACAATATTATTGAAAGTGGAATGTGATTAAGCCCAAACTGCCGTCCCTTCCGTGCAATTTTTGCACATATCAATTTCTTTTCTAGATTTCAAAAGCAACTTCCTAAACTCATTGTATTCATCACTCTTCCAAACAGTGGAGAGTGATTGTTCGCCAACACCGCCCAATACATGATGCGCATCTTTGTCAAAACAACAAGGCACAACCTTGCCATCCCAGGTAATAACGCAGCTATGCCACATCTTCCAGCAGTGGTCCAGCAGCTTACTTTTTATTTGATAGGTGCCGTTTTCCAACTTTCTGTAACGAGAATATTTTTCCTGTGTAGGTATTAATTCGGAGCCATTTTCATACTCATAAATTTGAGCTGTTTTTAGCTTCACCTCATCAACTCCCAATTTATCTGCTAACTGGTAAACTTCGTTAATCTGGTGTTCGTTAGGCTTCACCACCAAAAATTGGAAGATAATATGCGGAGTGCTTGATTGTAGTTGCTTTTTCCACTTCACAATATTCTTTGTCCCCTCAATCACTTTATCCAACTTACCTCCCACTCTATACGATTCATACGTTTCCTGCGAGGTACCATCAATTGAAATAATCAAACGGTCTAAACCAGACTCCACTGTTTTTTTGGCCTTATCATCATTTAAATAATGCGCATTGGTAGATGTAGCAGTATAAATCTTAGCTGTGGAAGCTACTTGAACTAAATCCAAAAACTGAGGATGCAAATAAGGTTCTCCTTGAAAGTAAAAAAGCAGGTATGAAAGCGTGTTTTTTTGCTCATTGATCACTTTCTTAAAAAGATCGCTTTGTAACATGCCTGTTGGTCTAGTAAATGAGCGTAAACCACTTGGGCATTCCGGGCACCGTAGGTTGCAAGATGTGGTAGGTTCAAAAGAAATACTTAAAGGCATTCCCCAATGAACAGGCCTTCTAATAACCCGCGAGACTAAATAGCTCATCACCAGTTGAAAGGCGTTGAACAACCGTCTCCATTTCAAGAATTTGCCAAGGAAATTCCTCCCGTCATTAAATTTGCCTTTCATCACTTTAAATTTAGAATTTCGTTATTCATTTGCCTATTATTACTGCTTCAATTCAAAGTTTCTGATGAAGAATTTCATTTTATTGTTAATCCTAATTGCCGGGTATTCTGTAAGTGCCCAAGCCCAGTTTAAACTTTCTGAAGAGGCTGAAATCCATGTGCTTACCTGCGGGCCGTATCAGGGTGAATTGTATTCAGCTTTTGGGCACAGTGCCATTCGAGTTCATGACCCTAAAAATGGCTTAGACTGGCTCTATAACTATGGAGTTTTTGATTTCAATCAACCCAACTTCTATTTGAATTTTGCCCGAGGCTATTTGAATTACAAGTTGGCCGTGATGGATTATAGCCGCTTTAGGGATTATTATATCTACCAAAACCGATACATTCATGAGCAGGTTTTAAACCTAAATCAAGATCAAAAACAGGTCTTTTTCGATTTCCTGCAGTGGAATGCGCAACCAGAGAATCAATATTATTATTACGATTATTTTTATGATAACTGCGCCACTCGGGTAAGAGATGCTATAAAAACCACATTCGGAGAAAAAGTAACATTCGATGGTTCCTACATCAACACAGATTATACCATCAGAGAATTAACAGATTTATACCTCACCTACCAGCCTTGGGGAGATTTGGGAATTGACATTTGCCTTGGTTTGCCAATGGATAAAAAGGCAACTCCTGAAATGTATATGTTTTTACCGGATTATATTGAAAGTGGCTTTAACAACGCAACAATAAAATCGGACTCAGGTCGGTTGCCTTTAGTGAAGGAAACCATTGTTACCTATGAATCAAAGCCCGAAACGTTTGAACTATCATTTTTTAATCCATTGAATGTTTTCAGTATTTTATTTGGGGCTATTTTATTAATAACCGCCTTAGGTTGGAAAAGAAGTAAGCATGCTAAGTTCATTGATATTATATTATTTGGTGTTATCGGTTTAGTCGGTTTATTATTATTTGTATTGTGGGTGGCTACCGATCATAATGCGGCTGCCAAAAACATGAACATTCTTTGGGCACTGCCGTTTCACTTAATTGCTGCCGTATTATTAGCCAGAAGTAATCCACCTAAATGGTTAAAGCACTACTTTCTGGGTTATTCTATCCTGGGAGTGATTTTAGTGATTACCTGGAATTTTTTACCTCAGCAAATGCACTATTCTTTGATCCCAATAGTTTTAATACTTATGGTAAGATCTTTGTTCAATTATAAAAAGTTAGGAAAGGCTTAGTAGGTATGAGAGCATACATTTTGTTGATTTTATTTATTGTTTCCAATTCACTTTTTGCCCAAAAGTATGACGAGGACGAATTCCTGAAATATAAAGACAAATACCCTGAAGATCAGGCCATCTTTCTAAAGCAATTCGAAGAAGTTGATATCAAAATTATTGGTGACTCTTTAAAAGTAGTGACTACCAATACAAAAGAGATTCTTCACCTGGGTAGCCAATCGAGTGTATACGCAAAAGATGCCATACACAGCTCCAGCTTCTTTAAAACAGAGAATATTCAAGCCAAAACACTCGTGCCTGAGAAGCGAAAATACAAGATCTTAGAAGTCACTGATTTTAAAGAGAGTTACGATAAAAACTCATCTGTTTTTTATGACGACTCCAAATCAATTAAATTCTTTTATCCCGGAGTTCAGGAAGGTGCAATCACTTCCTTAAAGTATGATCAAAAAATTATTGATCCTAAATTTTTAACCAGCTTTCTTTTTCAGAGTTACCTACCTATAGCACACTCTAAATATGTGATTGTAGCTGATGATGGAGTGGAACTAAAACTTGACATCCTTAACGATGAAAAGTCAATCGTTCAAAAGAAAGAGGAAGATTTAAATGGCAGAAAGAAATACACTTTCGAAGCCTTTGATGTGCCAAAGCTAAAATTTGAAGATGATGCCCCGCCAATCAGATATTCAGGAACACATGTGGTTTCATTAGTAAAATATTATGAAGTCAATGGCACCAAGAAAAATGTACTTTCCTCACCAAAAGACCTATACTCCTGGTATTCCACTTTTGTGGATGGCCTTAAAGAAAAAAGTCATGAAAATGTAAAGGCCATTGTAAATGAGTTGGTAACTGATTCTGATAGCGAACTGGAGAAAGTGCGTAAGATTTTCTACTGGGTGCAGAACAACATCAAATACATTGCCTTTGAAGATGGCATGCGCGGGCTCATACCACACAATGCTGAATATGTGTGCAGCAAGAGATATGGCGATTGTAAAGACATGGCAACCATTGTTATCAATATGCTACATGAAGCAGGCGTAGAGGCTTACTTTACATGGATTGGCACCAGAGACATTCCTTATAAATACTCTGAGTATCCGTCTCCTATGGTGGATAATCACATGATTGCTACTTACAAAAGCGATGACAAATACTACTTTCTGGATGCCACTTCACAATACTCTTCTTTTGAACTTCCTTCAGCGATGATACAGGGCAAAGAGGCACTTATTGCTTTAGATGATGAGAATTTTGAAATAAGAGAAGTGCCAGTGATAGACAAAGAGGTGAACCTACGAACTGATTCTATCAACTTCAAATTGGAAAATAGTAGCATTAAAGGCGATGGAATAGCCACACTACATGGTTACCCGAAAGTATATAACAGCTACAGAATGGTGAAAAGTAGCAAACAAGAGGTAGACGACTATCTGGTGAACATTTTACAGAAAGGAAGTAATAAGTTTTTTATCGATGACTATACAATCAAAAATCTGGACGATCTGGATACACCTATTAAAGTAGATTATCAATTCAGAGTAGAAGATTATTATCGTGAAATAGGCGATAAGATTTATTTTAACATGAATCTAGATCGTGCTATCACCAATGAAATTATTGATGAAGATCGGGAGCAACCGCGAGAGTTTAATTTCAAGCTTACCAACAATTCTATTTCTGTATTAAACCTACCGGATGGCTACGAGATCAATCGGGTGCCAGAAAATACTAACTTTGACTCCGATGTATTTGGTTTTGACATTACCTATGAAGTGATTAAAGACAAAGTGATCTTAAAAAGAACCTTTTACATCAACGAATTACTAATTATGCCGGAACGCTTTGATCTGTGGAATGAGGCAATTAAAAAATTAAATGACGCTTATCGGGCCGTATTAATTCTGGAAAAAACCGAAGCTTAACACTTACCTTATGCATAAAACGCTTTTGATATTTTTTGCCTTACTGGCAACACACAACAGCCTTACGGCTCAATATTTAAAATACGAATGGGAAGAAGACAGGGAAAGATATGATTTAGGTGATGCATTCTCAGATGAAGCATTAATCTATTTAAAATATCACAGACAGTATGAGTATATCTATGAAGGGGAGGAAAGGAATTTGTTTCTCTACCAAACAGAGCACGAAATTATGCGTGCCAACAATGATAATGCCTTAGCGAGAAGCAACCGTATTTACATACCCATGCGAAATGCCATTGAGCTTGTAGAGCTTCATGCCAGAACCATCAATAAAGATGGCACAGTTATAGAATTTGATAAAAGTGAGATTAAAGAACTGGAAGATGAAGAAACCGGCTCGGGTTACAAAATATTTGCCATTGAAGGTGCTGAAGTAGGTAGTGAAATTGAATATTACTACACCAAAAAACTGGATGCCGATTACTTTGGGCGGGAGTTCTATCAATTCTCGGAACCGATTATTAAAGGCTCATTTGTGCTGCTTACGCCAAGTAACTTACAATTTTCATTCAAAAGCTATAACAGACTCCCGGAAATCAAAATTGATACGGTAGAGAGTACCACTGTATATACTATGGTGTGCGAAAATATTCCTGCCTTGCGAGAAGAAGAATTTTCTTCGTATGATGGCAGTCGGCAGCGGTTAGAGTTTAAACTGGGCTACAATGAAGCTACCGGAAGAAAATTGTTTCAGTGGTCGGATGCAACACAGCTGCTTTACGGCAGGGCATTTTTATTGGAGAAAGAAGAGAGTAAAGCATTAGAAAAATTATTAGGTGATGTCAAACTTAAAGGTTTAAAAACCATTCCTGAAAAAGTGGCGGCCATTGAAGATTTTATTAAAACATCGTACTATCTGAATGAAAATGCTCCTTATGAAGCTTCGAGCATACCATTTATACTCGAAAACAGAATTGGCAGTAAGTTAGGCCTTACCAAGCTCACATTAAATGCCTTTAAATTAGTTGGAGCCAATCCTTCCTTAGTGCTAACCAGCGATAGAAGCGAGGTGCCATTTGATGGTGAGTTTGAGTCCTATAATTACCTACAAGACTATTTGATTTACCTGCCCGAGGATGACTCTTTTGTCGCACCCTATAATCCTGAGTTCAGGTATGGAATGGTACCCGCACCTTTCACTGCGACAGAAGGTTTGTTTATTAGTCAGGTTACTGAAGATGGCATGGCATTTCCGAAATATGAAATTAAGAAAATACCAGCACTGCCAGCTGCTGATAATCTGGATAAAATGGATGTAAATGTCACTTTCAATGAAGACCTGACAGCTAACACTGTGCACTTAAAAAGAAGCTTTAATGGCTACCAGGCAGCTTTTATAAAGGCTGTATATCCACTTATTGAGGAAGCGAGAAAAGAAGAATTGTTAAAGAGCCTGGTGAAATTTTTAGCTGCTGATGCAAACATCACCACCCTTGAATTAAAGGATAAAGAATTCCATTATGAAACATGGGAAGACCCTTTGGTGATTGACAGCGAGTTTGAATCACCAAGTTTTATAGAACTGGCTGGTGATATAATACTTTTAAAAGTAGGTGAAATGATTGGGCCACAGACAGAAATGTATCAGGAGAATGAGCGTATGACTGAGGTTGAAAATGATTTCAATAGAGAATACCAAAGAAATATAACCATAACTCTTCCTGAAGGCTATAAAGTAGAAAATTTAGATGACTTAAACTTTGATGAAAAAGTGATAGAAGATGGTGAAACCATATTTTACTTCAAATCGGGTTATGAATTAAAAGGCCAAAAGTTAAAAATATATGTGAACGAGGCTTATGAAGAAATTTACTACCCTAAAGAAAAGTTTGAGGCCTTTAGAACGGTAATTAATGCTGCTGCAGATTGGAATAAGATTGTTTTAGTGATGTCGAAATAAGATGATTACCCGCAGTTCGATTTTCAATAGTATACTGTTACTTATACTTTCTAGTCTTACAGTAACCGCTCAAAAGCCGAATTTCAGCAAGTGGGAATTAGAAAATTCAGTAGATGAAATTAAAATATTTACGAAAGACTCCACTGGAAGCCTTAAAAAATTCGGAGCTGAGTTTGTTGTGAATGCTTCTTCTGAGCAGGTTAAGATTTTCTTGAGAAAGGTGAAGGACTATGAAAATTGGATTGACGGCATTAATTCATGTGATCTAGTTAGCAAATTAAGTGAGGATGCTTACAGTTACCACTTCTATATTAACCGCAAAATATTCTTTGGCCTCTATGAGATTAAGAAAGATGGGGTAGTTAATAGTACTGTTACACAAAAACCTGATTTTGTTTACGTAGAATCGAATATCGATCGTGCAGCAGCAAAAGTGGAAGACTATGACAGAATTAGCCATTACCAGGTTAAATGGTATGTTCTACCTATCGATGAAAGTCGTTCGAAAATTATTTACGAGGGGGTAGTTGATGTACAGCTCAACTTCGCTTATAGTATTATCAAACCGGCAATTTTAGAAAATCTGGAAGGTACGTTTAAGAATATGAGGGCGGGGTTGAAGGAGATGAGGCGGTCAACGGCTAGTTTGAAGTCCGAATAAAGAAGTGACTCAAAAGGTATGTCATCCTGAAAAAACGAAGGATCTTACTCTTTTTAAAATACATAATTAAAAACTGAATGAGATTCTTCCTTCCTCAGAATGACATAATATTAGCTTTACCAAACTTTTGAGTCAGCTTCTTCAATGCTGGAATTAGGATTCCATGACATTTTACAAATAGCCTTCTTTCACCATCCAGCGAATTAGATGTTGTTCTGCGCTGCTATCACTTTTAGGTTCATCCTCATATCGTAATTTGTGTTCCTTAAAGTCTTGAAAAGTTACAATAGTAGCAGTTGGAGCCGGTAACTCAATTTGTGCCGCCAAAACCTGACTTGTTGTTTCTTCACCAATTGTAAACTCTTTATATAAGTTTTTATAAATACTGTATCTATATTTCTCCGCTGGTAAATGTAATCTCTTCTCCTTGGTTATCCATCCAATAAATTCACCTCCCTGGTATACATCTATGCGATTCACAAGCTGAAAACTTTCTGTGCTATTTTCCTTTTTAGATATAACAGGAGATACTGATTTCATTTTAAATTTCAACTCCTCGTCTTCCCTATTTCTATGCCCTTCTTTTAGTGCATTAGAAACACTGGTTTTAAATTCCACTGTTCTAATTGAATCTGCAATAATGGCTTCACTTTCATCGATAGAAGCTAGTGTAGAAAAGTCACCATCAAAAATGGCAACACTAGTTCTTTCAATTAAATCTTCTATGATTTTGCGATCATTAAAAATTGGTCTATCCATCAAAAATGATATTTTGGAACTATCTGAAGACACTATCAAATCAGTCCAGGTTTTATTATCAAGTGCCGGGTGCTTCTGTCTTCGATAGTTTTGCTTTATGCTAAATAGTGGTTTGTTGTCCATTGTTGTGAAGTTTAGCTCCACACCTTTAAATGCACTGGCAAATCCAGAGTAATTGGCAACTGCCTCTTTATCGATGTATACAACATCTTTTTTAGTTTTTACTTCCTGAGCATAAGACTGTGCTATGCCGAGTGTAACCGTAAATAATACTATTAACTTTCTCATTTTTAATTTTATAAATAGTTTGTTTTAAAAAGATATCGGGTAACCCAAACGTGAGGTGAACTTTTCCGACTTAAATCAAGCTTATGTTGCTTACCATCGGCCACAGTGGTTAATTCTAAATTGGTAGAATGCATATTGCTTTTGGCTAAAGGCACTAACTCTTCCTTACCATCAGGCATTACTACTTTTTTGTAGAACTCGTAGACAGCAGAAATTGAATAATCGTACTTTACCAAATGGCCTATTACCTGCGAATCTTGTAAAATGGTATAAGTAATCTTATCTGTAGATGATTCTTCTTCTTTCTTATAAAACATCAGGTCTACAGGTTTTGACCTATCACGCTTGACGCCAGAAAGTTCAAGTTTCTGCCGTATCTCTTTATATTCTGCTATTTCTCTAAGAGAATCTGCATTAATCTTTGCGCTGATATCATGGTCTTTGAGTACTTCAATCTGATCTTTTGCCGGTTTATCTAAGGGCACCTCCGTAGGGAATATTTTGCGCTTAAAAACACATTTTACATTACAGTTATATACATAACCTAATCTGATGACCTCTTCAGATTCAGCATAACGTAGTTCATACCAGTAGATACCATTAAAGAATGGGTTTCCTGATTTAAAGCCCGTTTGAGTTACTTCAAAAATCACCTCTTTATTGGTTGATAATACTCGAAAAGACGTATGATCAGCCCCAGCTTCACCTTCAACAAACGCCACTTCCTGCTTATCTAAATAAATGACGTCTTTCTTGAATTTAAATTCCTGCGCAATTGCCAGTTGTGTACAAAGAATGGCCGTAGAAAAAACTGCAGTTTTTAAAAATCTCTTCATTTTAAAGAATGATAATTTATACTTTGTAGTATCTGACAGTTATGATACAATCCCCCGAAGTATTAGTGATTATCAGATCGTCTCCAACAATTTCCCACTGTACAATATCACCATCAACATTATTCACAGTATTACCATTGATTGTGTAGCTATAAGTGTCATCTATTGTTTCTACACCATCGTAGATACCTACAACAGTGGCAGTACCATTTAGATAAATTACCCTTATACAATCCTGATCATCACAAGTAAAGTTAGTTTCAGAATCATTAGCTGTACCCTCACAGTCTCTTGCAAAAGATTTAAGTACCCAGGTCCCTTCTAATGGATCGGGTGCAGCTGTTTCATCGTCATCGCTACACGCAAATAAAAAAACGGCCAGTGCTAAAAATAGTAATGATTTCAATAAATTGTTTTTCATAAAAAATTAAGGTTTATAGGTTTTAAAGCGTCTCATTCTTATTGAACAAAACGATGCAAGACTACCTTAATATTTTATAAATTAAAAGTTCTTTTTTTGTGTTTTTATTACATGAGTGGTGGGGAATATGAATGGATTTATTGAAAATCAGTTTCCTTAAGTGCCTTGTGAATACATCTGCCCAACCATCTACTTGAAATGTGAAATAACAAAGGCCATCTTGATTTTTTATTTGATATGTACTAACTATTTACCAAATATATACTCAATAGAACAGACTCTAAGCGTAGTTTGAATCTACGCTTGAATATCAACTTAATTCCAATTGAATGTGGCTATATGATAGTGTATATAAGATCTACACTTAGGCATTGCATTCTACGCCTAGATGAGTATTGTCTACCATATAATCATAATTACTTACTACCAAAAAACGCCCAATGAATGTCTGGCACTCGATCATCTTTTAAAAGCAGTTTGCTTTTGCCAAGCTTCTTACTTTTCAGGATGGCAGCTTGATAGATTTCATCATTTACACGATAGTATACTAAATCACCATCAACCAGTAACACCTCACTATCTCCCTGGTCGGTTGACCATTCGATGTAAGTTTTACTTGAAGTATGATATAAAAACAATAATCCTGGATAATAAAATTTCAGAACTTTAGTCATAGTGTCAAAACCTGGCCCAAAACTATTAGGTTCCTGTCTTCTGTCAGCTTTTCCGGGGCTGACTTTATCTTCACCGTGATTAATAACAGACCCACTAATCCAGTTACTAAAATATTGTACTCTGGTGCGATCCCCTTTTAGAACAAGTTTATCCCATTGATTAGTTACTTTATCTAGCACTAAGAAAGTGCTATTTTCACCTTCAATATTGTCAAGCTTAATCACAAAACAATCCTCATTATTTATATGGATAGCAAGCCTTTTTTTCTCATTAGGATAGTATTCTTCTGAAAGTTGGATAGGAAAAACCGGACGTTTTGTTACCTCTTTTGTTACTGGTATATACAACTTACCATCTATTGAATTTGAATATGCTAATAGCTTTTCATCTATTTTTATTGGTGCACCAGGGTTTCCATTTAGATATATCTTTTTGAAATCATCTGGGTAGACTTCAACTAGATTCAACTCTTTATCATATCCAAAATAATTGATCTCTGATCCGGACAAATCTTCCATCAAACAATATACAATTTCACCATCCTTTAAAATAAGATTAGGCCAAGGGTTTATACTCTTGGGTAATTTCATTTTACTTTTACTGGTAATATTGTTCGTATTCAATAAAATGAGATTATTGTCATCTAAATTGTTATAACTCTCTTCATAAATAAAAATTGAACCTTGACTCTTGGCATTCCCAATAAAACGAGCCATCATTTTCTTGCCAGAACTCAAAGTATCTAAAATCTGTAGTGAGTCCCCATTCAATTTATACAACATGGTAAGATAATTTTGATAATCATATACCATATCAGGGCTGGCTGACAAAAATTTTAAATCCCTCTTTTGTTGGGAATAAACTGTCATTGAAATTAGTAATGCAACTAGGACTATTGAGGTTCTCATCTTTTTTAAATTAATCTGGGGTATCTTGCTCACTAATATCTTCAACATAATAATTAACACTATTACCGTATGTTGCCGTATTGCTAATATTCCATTCAGGTCTATTTGCACCTTCCTGAGTTATATAATAAAAATGAAGGCGTGCTGTCCCTAAACCATTATAAGTTTTAATCCAACAAGCGTCAAGGAAAGATTTATCATCTCCATCTGGTTCATCTCCAAAGTGATCATCAAAATTTGTAATTCCAGTATTTTGGAATTGATTACTTAAAGAATGTGTATAAGTCATTCCACCTTCTTCTTGATCATCATGCTCTTGAACTTGATCATCTGAATTCCGTTGATTCCAAGAGTTAATCGTATTCATACTCCTTCTCATATGATTTATGACTGATTGTCTTTTCTCTCCATTCAGTAAGTTATATGCCTGATGAATATTGGCCCTCCAATCCCACATAGATTGTACTGTTGGTGCAGGTAAGTCCATTTGCATTAGCCCCCATCCGCACGGTGCTCCCCTTGTAGGGCATCTACTCCATGCATCCCAATCCTCATCTAAACTTTCACAACAATCATTCTGATAATTGAATTGTTGAGCTCTAGAATTATTGTTAGTTGGATTCCTTGTACCGCTTTCGTGCAATGCCATTTTTTTCATAAACCAGATATTGCTATATGGTGCTTCATCAAGTGCATCCATTACTTCCTCTACTGTTGGGTTTTCACCCTTTATCATAAATTCAACCGTATCACCTTGCATCTCTCCAAATCTAAATATTAAGCTTGCTCTACCTCCTCTGATCATGGGCCTTTGAATACCTACACTATTATCATGCCCAAAATCAATATCCCATGTGTCGTTCGTATTAGCTCTGTGCCAACCTGTAGAAGGAAAATATGTAATATCATTTCTACTCCGTGAGGGAGCATCTGGGCATGTCCTTGAATATTCAATTATGAGTCTCATTTCAACTTCAACATCATTATTATTTTCCAAAGCTACCCTTGCTCTGATATCTGGCATTTGTGGTTCAGCGGATATGAGCAAAGTCGAACCGCTTTCTTGAATATCTTCACTTTGTAAAAGTTCTAAGGTAAAGTCATATTCATCTTCATTCAGATACTCACAAAGCATTTCTTCACAAGTCTCTAAGTCTTCATCACTCAATTGCGTGAGTAAAGATTCCCGTGTGGTATCCAAATCTTGGCATATTTCATCTAGTATATCTTGGTTACCATCTGTTTCAAACAAGCTAGATAAAAATCCTGAAATATCTTCTAATAAGCTATTGAGGGCTGTTTGAATTATTTCCAATTGCCCTCCATCTTCAGGTAAACAACCTGGCAATTCCAGCAGCCTTCTAATTTCTTGTATTTCCAGTGGTCCTTTGCCATGAGTCAGTAACCAGTAATCAATTTCATCATCAAAGTAGATTATCAATTCTGTTATTAGACGCTCCTGCACAAGTATCAGACTGTCAGGTGATATTTGATTGATTGAGTCAGAAGGAATAGGATTACCAGTATCTGAACCT
>NZ_JAVJUY010000283.1:0-3398 GCF_040220315.1 Fulvivirga sp. | reverse complement strand
CTTAATTAGCGTGTCCATAAAGAGTATGGCTCGCTTACTAACCGCTCTGGTGGTGTTGACACTCAGGTTCCGTCGTGACCAAATCATTCCCGGGTTCTGCCAACTATCGGGTTTTTCTCCCTTCAGGTATTCCTTCAACTTTACGACGAGAAAGTGTGGTTTCCGGAGTTTCTCCGGGTAGGTGAATGGGATGGACTTATTCAATTCGATCTCCCTTTGGGCAATTAATTCTTTAGACAACATGGTATTGTATGTAAGTTTTTCCTTAGATTCACAAATATCTCACTTAATGAGATATCATTTCAAGCAGATGAATAGGATTAAAGAGGTCTTAAAGGAAAAGGAGTTAAAGCAAACCTGGCTGGCTGAGAAGATGGGTAAAAGTTACAACATGGTGAATAGCTATGTCCAGAATAGGAGACAGCCAAGTTTAGAAGACCTATATAGGATAGCAGAAATATTAGATGTTGATGCAAAAGATTTATTAGTTAGTAGTAAAGATGAAAAATGAAGCCCATGCACGGATAAAAATAAACAAGCTTTTAGAGGAAGCTGGTTGGCGGTTCTTTGATACAGAAGAAGGACCGGCTAATATCCTGTTGGAAAACCATGTGAAGATTACCCAAACCGAGGTTGATGCATGGGGTAAGGATTACGAAAACACGAAAAATGGATCACTAGATTTTCTCTTAGAGGATTCCAATCAAAAACCAATTTGTGTTCTAGAAGCCAAAAAAGAAGGTCTTCATCCATTAGTTGCTAAAGAACAAGCAAGGAAGTATGCTAAAACGGTAGGAGCTCAATTTATCATTCTCTCTAATGGAATTATTCATTACTTATGGAATCTTGAAAAGGGAAACCCAAAGTCAATATTCAAGTTTCCCTCTCCGGAAGAGATTGGAGCTATAAAAGAATGGAAACCAGATAGAGCGGCACTTGTCAATGAGGAAGTTGATCGGGACTTCATTGCAAAAGTTCAAATGCCTGACTACCTACAGCGACCTGGTTGGAATGGTACCATTGAAACAAGTAAGAATTTTATCTGGAGTAATGGGCTCAGGTTTCTTAGGGTTTATCAGTTAAAAGCGATTCAGGCTCTTCAAGATGCTGTTTCTAAAGGAAAAGATCGGTTTGTTTTTGAAATGGCTACCGGAACAGGTAAGACCTTGACATCCGCGGCGGTAATTCGACTATTTCTAAGAACTGAAAATGCACGAAGGGTATTATTCCTTGTTGATCGGATTGAACTGGAAGATCAGGCTTACAAGAACTTTGTAGCTTATCTGTCACCAGACTATACCACGTACATCTACAAGGAACATAAAAGCGACTGGCACAAAGCTGACATCATTGTCACAACTGTTCAGTCATTGATGTTTGATAATAAATATCGAAGACTATTCAATCCTACTGATTTTAACTTGATTATCTCTGATGAATCACACAGATCGATTTCCGGTAATGCACGAGCTGTTTTCGAGTATTTCCATGGATATAAGCTTGGTCTAACTGCCACACCGAAAGATTATTTAAAAGGTGTTGATCCAGACAAGGTTAAAGAAAACGATCCTAGGGAAATTGAACGGAGAATGTTACGTGATACCTACTCTACATTTGGTTGTGAAGGTGGGGATCCAACATATAGATATTCATTATTGAATGGCGTGAAAGATGGATTTTTGATCAATCCACGCGTACTCGATGCAAGAACTGAAATTACCACTCAGTTACTTTCCGATGAGGGATATTCCGTAGCGATGGTCACTGAGGAAGGTGAAGAAACAGAGACATTTGTTTCCAGAGATTTTGAAAAGAAGTTTTTCTCAGACAAAACGAACAAAGTCTTTTGTAGCACCTTCTTAGAAAATGCTCTAAAAGATCCAATTACAGCGGAGATAGGTAAGACCATCATTTTTGCCGTAAGTCAAAATCATGCTAGAAAGATCACAGAAATATTGAATGATATAGCTGAGAAACTATTTCCAGGTAAATACAATTCTGATTTTGCAGTTCAAGTCACTTCCCAGGTGGCTGACGCACAACAAATGACCATCAATTTCACCAACAACAACTTGAATGGAAAGACCAGCTGGTTAGAGGGTTATAAATCATGCAAAACCAGAGTTTGTATTACAGTTGGAATGATGACTACTGGTTACGACTGCCCCGACTTACTCAATCTTTGCATGATGCGACCCATTTTCAGTCCAGCAGATTTTGTCCAGATCAAGGGAAGGGGTACCAGAAAACACACCTTCGAATTCACGCATAAGAATGAGGTTGGAGAAGAAGAGACTATCCAGAACGAAAAAGAGATATTCAAATTCTTTGACTTCTTCGCAAATTGTGAATATTTCGAAGAGAAATTTGACTATGATGAAAAAATCAAGCTTCCAAAACCTAAAAATAAAGGAGAAGGAGGTGGCGAAGGTGTAGATATTGATAAGTATGAAAGTTACATTCCTGATCCATTAAGTTTTGTGCATGAACAAGAAGTCGGTTATGGAGGAATGAAAATAGACCGGATGCTTTTCCAAAAGTTTGAAGATCGAATCACGACAGATGACATTATCAAAAAACACGTTGAGCTGGGTAACTGGGATCAAGTGATAAGTCACGTTCAAAATGAGATTTTTGACAAGCCTGAAGAGTATTTCAACCTTGATAAACTAAGAAAGGCAGCCAAGCTAGATAGAAAACTTTCTGTGCGTGAAGTAGTGGAGAAGATCTTTGGAATCATACCAAAATTTAAATCGAAAGATGAACTTCTTGAAGAAGAATTTGACAAGTTTGTTTCTATATATCCACCAAATGAGGATGTAAATGTTAGGGCATTAAAGTACTTCTTCAAAGCTTATGTGGTGGATCAGGATATCAGGACCATCATTGAGACCAAAGACTTTCATTCGTTGCATACAAGCCCAACAATGACCATTGAACAGTTTAAATCAGTCGATCCGAATTACAGAAAAATAATTCCAGAATACATCAACGATTACATTAACCTAGAACAGTTTGCCGCTTAGCCAATATGTTAGATAAAGAGACCAAATCCAGAATAGACGAATGTAGGGATATACTTGTTGGTAAACTGCCCGATCCTAAATCACAAATAGAACAAATCACTATAGCACTTATTTACAAGTTCATGTACGACATGGACAAAGAGGCGGTGGAGTTAGGGGGGAACCTAAGTTTTTCAATGACTACACGGTTCCTGATCCGAAAGATCCTAAAAAGGATATTGAAGTACCATTCAAGAAATTTAGCTGGGATAATCTTTTCAACTCAAAAGTTACTTCCGCTGAAATGCTAAGCTTATATGCAGAGGCATTGGAAGAGATGGAGAAGAATCCTAATATACCCCAGCTTTTTAGAGATGTTTTCAAGAATGCTTA
>NZ_JAVJUY010000282.1:0-16283 GCF_040220315.1 Fulvivirga sp. | reverse complement strand
AGACTGTCAGGTGATATTTGATTGATTGAGTCATAAGGAATAGTATTAACAGTATCTGAACCTCCAATACCTACTCCTGGTGTCACAATCCCCCCACTATCCACCGTCCAGTTATTACCTACACTATCTGTTATTACCGTATCTTCAGGTTCCTCATCATCACTGCTGCCATCTTGATCGGGCGTTACGGTGTCTGTGCTGCCATCTTCCATAACCACTACAATATCACCATTATCATCTACATACACAGAATCAATGGGTTCATCATAGTTAATGTCATTGCCAGAGTCTGCCACAACGTCATCGCCACTTGTGCCGTCATCGGCTTCATCTTCTAATGTGTCCTCAGGGTCTAAATCCACCATCATGCTGCTGTTGGGGTCATAGATGGTTGTTACCACGCCATCTACCAAGCGGTAATCTGTATTTACACTTATTCCTTCAAAATTTACCCGAACCTTTGCCAAACTAAACAAGGGCATTTCAGCTAAACCCGTACCAGAGAAAATTCCATTACTACCTGTCACTTCCCGCACTTTAATATCAAAATCATTGGCATAAATATACTCACCAATAAACAGGTTTTGAAGCGGTTCTCTGTTTTCCAAACCATACG
This sequence comes from Fulvivirga sp., assembly GCF_040220315.1. Taxonomy (GTDB): domain Bacteria; phylum Bacteroidota; class Bacteroidia; order Cytophagales; family Cyclobacteriaceae; genus Fulvivirga. The sequence continues at coordinate 15,667 of NZ_JAVJUY010000282.1, read as the reverse complement.
CTTCAGGTGGTACACCGCAGCTAAAGGCTATTTCACCTTCAGTAACTGTTACTACAGCCAAAGATTCAGAATACGGGCTTTCCAAACTACCACAGGCAGCACGAACTTGGACTTCATAAGTAGTTTCAGGCTTTAGAGCACCTATGCGCTGTTCTCCAATGAACGATTCCTCTTCGTACCAAGAATTATTCCTTTCTGCTGATTCACGATAGCGGACGTTAAAACCTGTATGATTAAATGCTGTATTCCATGTGGCGTTGAAGCTTTTAGCACTTATCGTATTACTTTCTATTCCTGTAGGAGGCTTACATTCATCACCAAAAGTAAATGTGCCTGTTTGGCTATAGCCATCATTTTTAAAAAGGTCTAATTCATCAATTCCTACCATACTTTTAGCTCTTACTCTGAAGGCATAGCTTCTACCTGGCACCAATGCCGGCTCTGCAATACCATACACGAGGGTAGTACTCTGTGTAGTGGTTTGGTAAATTGGGCTGGTAGAACGCATAGCTATTTCAGGATCACGACCTGCAGGCCAGATTTCTACCAGTGAAAACTCATATTCAGTAGCAAAAGCAGAGTTGGGTGATCCGGTATGCCTTGGGGTCCATTGAAAAATGACATTTTGAGGGTCAGTCGCCCTTACTTTTTCTCCCTGAAATGGAAGGTTAATTAATGGAGGATCGTTTAATATAATCCAGGCTACAACAAACGCTTTATTAGAGACTACCACATTTCTATTAAATTCAATTACTTCAATATTGAACCGGTATACTCCTTCTGGCAAAGCGCCATTCTGCAAAAACTGCTGTTTTGAAATTCCCTGAAAATCGAGATTGTCGGGATTTAAGTACTCAGCTATATCGAAGCCCGTTAACCTGAGCGGTACACCTCCATTAATAAATAGGGGTGTAGGCTGGAAAGATGATTTTGTACGTAAAGTTACATTCTGACCTTCGATACTTATCCTGAGTTTTACGCGAAGCTCTGAAATGGTAAAATCTGTTGGGAGAATGTTCAAATTCAACTTATCAACTCCCGGGGATATGTAATCTTGCAGATACACCGAATATGGTGGTGTGATGGATAGATTGGCTTGGACAGGGAAGTTTTGGGCTGTCGCAGAAAGCGCACCAAATGTGAGTACTACTAACGATATATTTTTAAAAAATGATTTCAATGTCAATTTGCTAGTTTTTTCTACTATTATAATTCAACTCAAATACGCTTTTTTCTACCATCAAAAGGGAATAATTGACGTCACTTCGAACGTAACGAAGAGGAGTGAGAAGTCTCCTACTAACTTGGAGACCTCTCACCCAATTGGGATTCGAGGTGACGATCATAATTCTATTTTCATTATTCATTATTACTCTTTCCTAGTATCCCAAAGTCAAATTATACCCAACCGTACCTGTAAACTCTAAAAAGTCTACCGCTCCATCCTCACCAACAGTTGTTCTGTTTAAAGCCACCGCACTCACATTAAAAGCGTGCTTTTTCTTTAAGGCGTAGCTACCTGTTAATCGGTAATTAACCACTCTGTTAACCAGCTGATTATTGGTGTAGGCATTGTTTAACGACACGGATAAACCGGTTCGCATTTTCTTGTCGAGCAGCGTTTTATTCACCCCCAGTGTAGGACCTAATGTTGTTGAATTTAATCCTGCTGCTTCATTCTTGCTATAATTAAACGCGAGTGTGAATGAAGTATTCGAAGGTACGATACTCAAATTATAAGCTGCATTAAACATATAAAACTGTGAGCCGCTATTTTGCTCAACACCGCCTTGTTCATCTGCTGCATTCTGATAAGTAATATTTACATTGATATTCTGCCTTCTGGCCTCGTTTGTAGAAAGCATATAATTGACATTGGAATTGATGCTTTGTGATATCTGGGTGAAGTTTAATGTATCGAGATTATCGTAAGGGGTTAACTGATTTATGTCCTGAAATTGAGATCGAATGTTCGTATAGGTGTTAAAACTAGAGTAGTTAACAGCAATATTAAGCCTGTTGCTTGGGGTGTAGCCAACATTCATAGAGCCCACAAAACGGCTCATAGACGATACCTTCTCACCATCTAAATTATCTCGCTGCAGACCTGCATTTACACCAACATTTACCTTTCCGCTGAACAGTGAAGTATTTGCATTTGCGGTTATATTTTCAAGGTTGTTATTAAAAAAATAGGCACCTAAGGTTTCATAACCGGGGTCAATCCGCTCATAGCCAGCGCCCACTGAGAATGCACTGAAAGCATAAGAAATTCCTACATTATAGGCATTGTAATAACCTGTAGATTGTTTCTGATTAAAAATACCTGTTGAAAAAATATTCTTGCTTGAAGATTCATAAGAAGCTGCTCTTTTATCACGAGTTAATGCACTTGTAGCGATCTCGGCCTTTAAAATCAGGTTAGGCACAATAGTTTTACTGCCCCCAAGGCTGAGTACCAGATTTTCTCTTGGCAAAACCTCGAGCGATTCAGGAACATAATTCAATGAATTTTCATCATCGGTGGCGCTAAAGAAAATGAATGTAACGTTATCTGAAGCAGAGCCATAACTTGTCTTGAGTCCAAAACCAGTTCTATAAAAAGCTGGCAACACCGACTCATTAGTTGAATCCGGCTGAATCGCTTTTTGAAGTCTGCCATACATGGCAGAAATTGATAATTTATCTGTTGGCTCTAAGTCAACGCCCGCGCCCAAAAACAAATGTCCATTTAAGGTGTAGGGCGAAAAAGACATGCTTGTATAGCCAATATGCCCGGTTATCCATTTATAAGTTGGATGCAACCCGTATTGATTAAATGGCTGCTGGAAAGAGCTGTTTTGATTTGAAAAGGCGAAAGAAAATGGCACTGACCACCCATATAAGCTTAACGTTACATTGCCGGAAGCAAAATAAGTATAAGGATCCCTTCTTTGATCAATCCCATCTGCTGCATAGATTATATTACTTAGCGAGAGCCCTCCACTGACTTCTATTGGTTTTGATTGACCAATGGATTCGAGGTTTTGGGTGAATCCATTTTGATTAAATAAAATAAGTAGTGTAACACATATCAGTTTCAATTTCAACGCTGTCATTCCAAACTTGATTCGGAATCTTGAATTGACTTTTCGAAAATTAGATTGAGATTCTGAAACAAGTTCAGAATGACATTCTAATTGTGAGATATCGTTATTATGGAACTTCACTATTTTGTATAGATGATAAATTCCACACGTCTGTTTTTAGCCCTGTTAGACACACTGGTATTATCAAGCAATGGCTCATTTGCCCCTTTACCTGTTACTCGTAGTCTTTTGGCTTTAATTCCTTGTTCTATTAAGTAATCAACCACTACCTGGGCTCGGGCTACTGATACTTTTTTATTTGCGGCATTCGTACCTACATTGTCAGTATGACCGATGACTTCTAAAAAGAGGAGTTCGTTTGAGTTAAGTAACTTGATTATATCATCAAGGAAAAGCTTGGCCTCATCACTCAAATTAGCCTCATTGAAGCCAAAACTAAAGTCTTTGCGTAATTCGAATTGATAATTTTCTTCCTCCCAATCAATGTCCTCTACCTCTTTGTCTGCATCCTCATTTGCAGCATTAGAGTCATTTTCATTACCAAAGTATCTCACTTTGTCTGTTGTATAAAAGTCTCTTACTTCACCAAGAGAGTAGTTATCTATTATTACTTTACTCGATTGCTTTTTAGCACCAAGAGTTTTTTTAATAGAGATAAATAATTCCGATGCATTTCTACCAGTAGTAAGTACTGCATCGTTGCCTACGGCAAAATCATAACTAAATCCTACTGAAAAGTTGGGCTGCGTAAGCTGAATTCCCAGAACAATTGAGTTATTAATTGTATATCTCGACTTGAAATCGATTGAACCTGAATGGATTGCACTTAGTGGATTATCGTTCTTAAAGAAATAGGATAACGAGGTGCCCGCACTAATGAGATCATCATTTGCTTCATAGAGGTAAAGCAATTCTGGGCCAAAAAGAATTCTATCATTTTTAAGTAGGGCAACAAAAGCATTTCCAGTAAGCCTGTAATCTAACCTGTCTTCTACTTCAGTAAAGGCAATATCAGGTTTATTTAGGTGTGCAACACCAACTCCTAGTTTAAAAAGTTGACGTTGATTAGCATCTTCAGCATACCAAGTTGCTCCTGAGGCAATAGAAAAATAACTTGTTTGATTATCTAAGAAGGTCTCACCTAATGGTGCGGTTCTATCAAAACCCACATTATCAACCCATTGACTACCTGTTGTGTAGCCATCTGAATTAATGCTTCTTTGAAAATATCCGGTTTGTAGTCCGAAGCTCACGAACTGTCCTGTGGCAATTGGCAGATTGTACGCATAGCCCAGATTAATTCCTTGTAATTTAAAAGCCTGCTCTCCATTTTGGGCATCTCGCAATATTGAAAAACCAACACCGCCTCTTCGCCTAAATGTTTTCTTATTAATAAGTGCATAACTTCCCGTTAATTGGGTTGTGTTGAATTTAATATCCGCTGCGAGCTGTTGTGTTCTATGCAAAAAAGATACAGACCCCTCGTTTTTCATTCCCAGTATAGAGGGGTTGGTCGTGAATGGCGATTGATCAAATTGATTAAATGACACATTCTGCGCAACACTTTCCAGCGTTGTTAAAATCAAAATTAGTAGTGGGAGTATTGATCTCATTCTCATTACCTCGCTAATTTTATTATTCCCGTTTTTTCGATTAATGAAGTGAGTGGTCGGCCATCATAGAAGTTTCCGCTCACTGTCCAGATGTAGTTACCAGAAGCAGCTTCTTTGCCTGCAATCATGCCATCCCACCCTACTTCAGGGTCAGTAGTTGTAAACACTTCCTGGCCGTATCGGTCAAATACTCTAAGTGTTATGGTTTCAATGCCAGTGCCAAAAACTTTGAACTCATCATTATTGCCATCTCCATTGGGAGTGAAAAGATTAGGGATAAATACTTCAGAATTCACACGAACAATCACCTCGGCCTGGTCTGAACAGCCATTATCGTCCGTAACAGTTACTGAATATTTAGTGGTTTCGCCAGGCGAAGCTTGCGGGTTTGCAATGTCATTAAATGTTAACCCCTCAAATGGTGACCACAAATATTCTATGCCTCCTGTTGCAGAGAGAGTTATGGATTCATTTAAACCAATTGTAACGTCTTTACTCACCTCAACAATTGGCAACTGATTTACCACAATGTCAACATAAGATGTATCGACAATACAGCCCCCTGTTTTAGTAATGAGTTGAATAGTTGTCTTTTCCGCTGGCGATATTTTAGGGTTTGATTTACTGGTATCATCAATGGATTGGTCTCCAGACCAGATAAATTCATAAGGCAAAGTACTTCCAATTGCAGTTGGCTGACCGCCCAATGTTATTGAGTCTCCAAAACACATAACTCTATTGCCGCCTGTATTTACAGTACTTTTCGGATCAACTTCTACATACACTGAGTCCGTAAATCGGCAATTATCCAGGGTGGCTATCTCTAGTATGTAGTAAGTAGAAGAATCTGGATTAGCCAATGGATTCGGAATTGTATTATTATCCAATCCAGCTACTGGAGACCAGTTAAAGGCGACATCGATTGGCGATATGAGCGTTGGACTGCCGCCAATATTTACTGATTCATTGTTACAAAGTGCCTTGTCTTCCCCGGCAGTAAACTCAGGGATTTCGAAGTGATTGACATCGATTGAGTCATAGTTTACACAGCTGTTAGCATCAATTACTTCAGCTATTAAGGTTTCTGGATTAATAACATTTCTTGTTAATGAATTAGTAGATTCACTGATTAGACCTTCTTCAAAAGAATACCAATTGGTAGTTCCTCCAAAGGCCTCCAATAAAACCTCTGAACCATAGCACACCGTTGTATCTTCACCAATATTTACTTCTGGCAATTCAAATACATCAACAATAACCGAGTCTGAATTTGTGCAATTATTAAAATCAGTGACAACTACAGAAACGGTATCCTTTTGTGTTACTTCATAATCAAAAAATTGATCGGTTGAGAGTAAATTAAGATCAGCATTATACCAAGAAATTGTGTTTCTATCTGCGCCAGCATCTAATGGTAAGATTTGTCCAAAGCAAATTGTAGTGTCCGCTGCAACGCTAATTTCAGGTAATTCTAACTTGGTAACTTGAAGGGTATCATAGTTAGTGCAGCCATTATCATTGGTAAATTCTGCAATAATATCATCCGTCTTAGTAACCTGATAACTAAAATTAAGACCATTAAATAATAAACCATCTGCCTTGGAATACCAGTTGACACTACTCCACTCACCAAGAGTTAAATCTAGAATTTCTTTAAAGCATATAGATTTATCCTCACCAAGAGAAGCAAGCGGCAGATCGAAAACATCAATAATTATAGAATCATATTGAACGCAACCTGACACATTGAAGACTTCAGCGACAATAGTATCTATTTTTTCAACTCTATGATCGAGTTGAAAGGATGATGCTAAAAGCCCCTCGCCCGGTGAATACCAATTCACAGCACTCCATGAATCACCTAAGTCAAATGATTTAATCTCAACGAAACAAATAGTTTCATTACTACCTAAATCAAAATCAGGTAATGCTATAAAGTCAATAATAATGCTGTCAAATTTTACACAGCCGTTGGTGTTAAATGCCTCGGATATGATGGTGTCATTTTTAGTTACCAAGTGACTGTAACTATTTTGATCAGTTGCCAGTAATCCTTCACCCGGTGAGTACCAATTCACATTTAGATACTCAACAGGCACATTTAGTTCTTTTACTTCATTGAGGCATACGGCATCATCTTCACCCAAATCATAAGAAGGTAGATCGAAGACATCTAAGATGATGGTATCGATTTTTACACACCGTGACGTATTAAAGACCTCCGTAATAAGTGTATCTTTTTGTGTGATAGGGTAATTGATAACTTGAACAGAACTTACCTGACCTTCCCCTGGTGAGTACCAGTTGGTTTCGTCCCACCCACTACCAAGATCGAAATCAAAGGTTTTATTCAAACAAATTGAGGTGTTAGAACCCAAGTCAATATCAGGCAAGGCAATAACATCTATCTTAACACTGTCAGAATTTAAACAGCCATTAAAATCTTCTACCAAGGCGATAATGGTATCATTTTTTAAAGCGGTATGCTCATAAGTGAATGATCCGGCTAGAATTTCGCCTTCTCTGGAAGAATACCAATTAACATTTTCCCACGTACTTCCAGCGTCAAATTGTGTGGTTGTACCATAACATAGTTGATTATCATTGCCTATCGAAAAATCTGGTAGGGCATACACATCAATGTTCATGGTGTCATACACTGTACAGCCTAATGGTTTTGTCCATGCCGCAACCAACTTATCAGCAGCTGTTGGTTTGAACTCAAATTCATTTGAATTACTAAGAAGCAATCCATCATTTACCGAATACCAATCTACTTGTTGGCCAACAATACCAGCAGAAACAGGAATTGGCGCGCCTACACACACCGTTGTATCATTCCCAATTGTGAAATCGTGACAGATTATAAAGCTTTCTTCAGCAGAAAATACCGAAGCCTCTCCTGAATTATCTACTGCTTGTACTGACCAATAATACTGACCTTCATTGAGGTTTGTAATGGCCTTGTTAAGATTATGAAAAGCGTTGAATGAAAGGACCTTCTGGCTTTGTCCAGTACTGATTGTATTTGGTGATAAAATGTCATTCCCGCCTTGAGTTGTGCCAATTCTAACGTTATAATATAGACCGTTTGTGGTGGTTTGGGCATCTGTTGAATTATCCCATGAAAGTTGCACTGATGAATCTTTTGATTCAGAAATAAGATTGACTGGAAAGGATGGCTGATCATTCGTATCGAGCGCATCATTTGCAAATAAATCTGTATCCTCACCAAGCACTGAAAAACCTGTAGCCAATACATCATTATCACCATCATTGTTATAATCGCCAATGGCAACGGCTCCATAAATTCTACCATTTATAGCATGCGTAACTTCATCAAAGGTGTTATCTCCATTATTTGCAAATAGATGAGTATTATAATTTCCATCATCGTCAATGCCATGAATAACTACATCTGATTCACCGTCATTATTAATATCAATGATAGAAACACTTCCGTCTGAAATACCTTCGATTGATGTTGTTAATAGCGCAAAACCCAAGCCATCATTATTCAAATAAACTTTTGTTATACGACTTCCAGAGCTATTAAAGCCAATAACCACAACATCTTCATATCCATCACTATCCAAATCACCTGAGGCCAGTTTGCCCGATACAATTTTCTCAATTGGAGTTATTGTTTGAGTAAATGTAAAATCACCTTCATTTAGGTAAAGCTGACTTATTTTCTCACCTGTACTTTTTATTCCATTGATCAGAATATCGATGTTTCCATCATTATTAAAATCGGAGGCAATAGCATCACCGGAAGAGAAATTTGGGAGTGATGTAACTTCGGGTAGAAAAGTATTGTCGCTATTATTGGCATACAGATATGAAACCCTATTTCCTAAAGAATTTAACCCGAAAAGAAATAGGTCTACCCAACCATCATTATTAAAATCAGCTACTTCAATGCCTCCTGAATTCAAAGAAGGGAGGGTTAAATTAAGGGCACTAAATGTATTGTTTTTATTGTTCAGATAAACATCCGTTATCACCTCGCCACTTCCATCAATACCAGCAAAGAAAACATCAAGATAACCATCATTATTCACATCCAGCCATTCTATTTCACCCCCTTTTAATTGAGGGAAATTGGCACCTAAATCAGTGAAGGTATCATCTCCATTATTTAGAAAAATACCTGAATACAAGGTTGATGTGCCATCGTCTCCAGATATAAATAAATCAAGTAACCCATCATTATTGATGTCGCCCCATTTTGTACCATGACTATTTCCAAGGTTTGGAAGGCCTGTTGAAGAAACTTCAGTATAAGTTTGGGCAATAGCTATTTGAAATAGCCCTAAAAAGACTGCAACTAAAAAACCTCTCATTATTTCACAATGAATCTTAAATTCTTCTCTTTATTTCCCACACGCAGATTCGCCACATATACACCATTGACAAGTGCTGGCAGATTAAACTCAACGTTGTATTCACTTGCGTTCACTCCGGTATACTTTGATACAATAAGCCCATTTTGAAGACTCACAATTGATAGCTCTACATCGGAAGCCTTTGAGAGCAGAACTCGAATAGTAAATTCTCCATCATTCGGGTTTGGATAAATGATGAACTGTTTAATTAGTTCTTCTGTGGAAGAGCGACCATTTGTTCGCAACTCACCACTTCCAAAAATTCGTATCGATTTAGAGTAGAAATCTTCGCATTCGCCAATAGCGGCATTTAATCCTACTGAATAGTTACCACTTGCATCGAAAACAAGTTCTTTAAAGAAAGACCCTGAACTAATTTCCCTTGCTGCGGACGGAATTTCCCAAGTGATATTTTCTGGTTCAGGCCAGGATATTTCTACAATTACAACCGTATCTCCCACCTCAGCTTCAGTGGCCATTAAAAAGTGTGCCTCTAAAATATCGTCTCTATTTTCGAGTAAGAAAGTATCTTGAACCAGGCAGTTATTTTCAGAAAATACGTTTAAATAGTAATTCCCTGGGTCGGATAAAGTAACAGATGTTTCTTCAGAATAAAATCCATTATCAGACTCCCAAACATGGCCAGACCAGGTAGGGCCGGGATCCAAAGTGACGGTTTGTCCCTCGCAGAGTACTTCACTCTCAGGTATTCCAGTTTCAGTGATTTTATCCGGTTGACTGAGGTCAAATGAAGTTGTGAAAACACAACCATTCCTATCTTGAATGGTAACTTCATGTGTTCCTGCACAAATGTTCGTTGCTATGTTACTGTTCTGTCCATCAGACCACTCGAAGGTATAACCTCCTACGCCACCTGTAGCAAATACTTCAACACTTCCATCACATCCATCAAAACAAGAGGGCTCTGTAAATACTGTATTTAAAATGGATATTGGTTCAGGTGCAGGTATTGTAACGGTCAATGATTGGTTGCATCCGTTATAATCAATAATGGTTACTTCATAATCACCAGCAGTAACACTCTTCAATTGAGACCCATCCTGGCCACTATTATCACTCCATGAAATAGTATAAGGTTCTGTAGCATTTAGTACCTCAACCAAAGCTGCTCCATCTGAGCTATCGTGGCATGTTGTTGATATGATCTCAATTGTATTGATTTGAATAGTTGGTCGATCAACAATACTAATTTGTAAGGTATTGGTTGTACAGCCATTAGCATCTTCACCATACACCTCAAACGTTCCTGCACTCAACCTTTCGGCCATGGAGGCTGATTGATTTTCTGGGTCGTTCCAATAATAAGTGTAGGGCTCTAAACCACCACTCATCTGTACTTCGGCTGTTCCTAAAGACAGTCCGCAAGAAGAAGGAGTTTTAGACACAAAACTGAGTACAGGGTCAGGTTCATCAAGTACCTGCACGTCAACTGTTACCTGACAGCCCTTATCATCTCTTCCAACCACAGTGTAAATACCTGCAGAAAGACCGGTTGCTATTTCATTTGTAGTATTACTGTTATCATTCCACTGATAAGTATAGGGTGGTAATCCACCCGTCATTTGCACTGTTGCAGAACCAATGCTCAATTCACAGGCCGAATTAATGATATCAACCACCTGAATGGATGGCTCTAGTGATGTATCATCTTGTATTAAAATTGATTGAGAAACAATACAACCCGTAGCATCAGTAATTTGCACAATGTGCTCACCTGCAGATAGATTAGATGCCGTTGACGATGTTTGAACCGGACTGGTTGATAGCCATTGATAAGTATATGGCAATGTTCCGCCACTTGCCACTACAGATGCTTCACCCGTTGGCAACCCACACCACGAAGCAGAAGTTGTAAAATCATCTATTGCCGGCCCATCTTCGTTGTTAATAATTACATTATAACTTAATGTACAGCCCACATCATCTGTAATTATTACTGAATAGTTACCTGCAAATAGTTCTGTTTGTATATTCGATTCAGCAGTTAAGCCAACCCATTCATAGGAGTATGGTGCTACACCGCCAGAAACATTCACCATTGCTTCGCCATTATTTTGATTGCAAGTGGCATTAATTACAGACTGATTTGCAGCCAAAGGTTCTCCATCCGTTAAAAAAACATCTATAAATTCTATACAGCCAGTATATTGATCAGTGACACTAACAGTATGTATTCCGGCATTTAATACATTAGAGTAGGCCGTTGACTCAGAAGTTGATTCCCAGAAATACTCGAAAGGTCCTACTCCCCCAGATACTGTAACTTCTGCACTTCCTATGGACAAACCACAGTACGATGTAGTTAGCACAGAATAACTCAGGCTATGTGGTGGTAAATTATCGATGCTAAAATTTTGAGATTTAGAACATCCATTTTCATCGGTTACAGTAACCTGATATGTACCAGATTTTAATGCTGATTGGTCAACTTGCTGCAAGTCACCATCCAAAATTGTCACTGTATAATCACCATCGAAAGATGGTGTTCCGCCTGCTATTTCCACACTTACCTGCCCGTTGGCCTGATCGCAATAAGCATGTCGGTCTACTACTGGGTTAATTATAAGTTCAGTCGGTTCTGTAAGAGTAAGTTCAGTTACTTCAGAAGTACAACCCGTGGCATCTTTGGCTATCAGTTGATAGGTCTGCGCATTGAGATTAATAAACTCACTATTGCTGAAAAAATCAGTACCATTAATTGAATAAGTATAAGGCGAAGACCCTCCAGCAGCACTTAGTTGGATTGATCCATCGTTGGATTGATAACAGCTTAGATTCTGACTATATTCTATTTGAACGGTAATAATGCCATTGTCAATATCAAATTCTTCCATTGCACTACACCCTTGGTTATCGGTAATTTCTACCTGATGAGTTCCGACAGATAAATCCGTAAAAAAACCTACTTGTTTTGTAATTCCGTTCACGGTGTATTGGTAGGGAGGTGTCCCTCCCGATGCACCAATAGTTACAAATCCATCATTTCTTCCCGCACATGACGTAGTAGAAGGTATAACATACTGAACCTTTAATTCAGAAGGTTCACTGATTGTAAATGATTCAAACTTAGGTGGACAGGCTCCATTTTTAACTTTCACTCTATAGTTACCTGCACTTAGTGAAGCCAAATTATCATCTACACCTAAAACTGCAGAATTAGATAAGTCAACCCATTCGTAAGAGTAACCATCAGTTGGTTTGCCGCCAGTTGCTACCACAGATAATTCACCATCACTACCATTAAAACAAGATACATCCTTAATAGTCTCAGTTATGGTAACAAAAGAAGGCTCTGTTAAGAGTTGGTTGAACGATTCAACACACGATGAGGGGTATATTTCTGTGTAATTTGCATCCCTAACATATAATGTATAACCGGTAGATATGTTGGCCGGCAGACCAGAATATTCAAACAATCCATCATTTAGTTCATCAACAAAATAATTTTCGTTATCGAAAGAAAACTGATAAGGTTTATCTCCACCAGAAGCCTGAAAAAATACGACACCATCACTAAAGCCATTGCAGGATGGTTCTTGGATGGTAGCTTCTAATTTTAAGGGGTCATCACGGTTTATTAATGCGTAATTTTCAACAGTTTTTACGCATGGCTTTGAAACAGCTAAATCAAAAACTTTTAATGTGTATATACCATCAACCAAATTTGTAAACTCAAAGCTGGGTGAGGTAACTATACCAGAGTTTAGTGTTGATCCATCTGGAGTTATTATTTCAAATCGAAGGTTTGGGCTACCCTGATAATTACTAGCTGTAACTACAAAAGATCCATTATATATGCCAGAACAACTCGGTGAGACAAAACTACTCACCTCCAAATTTAAGGGATTAGGATTATCATCAATATTAATACTTAACGAAGCAATACAATTATTATATCCCTGAACGTAAACAGTATAGGAACCCTTAACCAACTCGTCAAATGTTACTTCTGTACCAATTTTATAGTCAGTCATATCATCATTTAGTGAAAACTTGTATCCATCTTCATTAAATGGTATTCCACCAATCCCTTTAACAATTAGATAACCATCCTCTCCTCCGATACACAACGGGTGTCTTTTATCTAGTTCCAATAATTTTAAAGGTGGATCTGGTTCGTTCATTTCAAATTCCAAACTTTCACTGGTACATGAATTTTGATCTTCTAATTGAATTTTATAAGTACCTTCACCAATTACTATCCCCCTATCGTTATCTTGGGTGAAAATAACTCCTTTATCTGCTTGACTGCTTGCAACGGTTTTTGAATCAATTAAATCGAAATTGTTTCCAGCATTCTTTTTCAATAGATAGTAAGTATAATCTCCAGCACCACCAGTCCCAGAAATTGATATCTCACCATCTCCTGCACCTTCACAGCTAACCTCAAATCCTGAATTTTGAATATTGGATAATACAGGTGTACCAATTATCAGTTCTTGCGGTTCCTCAATGGTAATTTGCGCTGTATCTGATATACATCCTTGTTGATCTACAATTACAGCTTCGTAATCATAAGTGCCATCATTACTTACATTTGATAAACCAGTAAACTTATGTAATGACTCATAAGTACTTTTATATTCTAATGGTGTTGAGCCGTCTACCGGATATAGATAAAAGTGATAATCGCCAATACCATTGCTACCCTCTATGGTTACCTCCCCGTCTGGTTTGCCTTTGCATGAGACATTATAACCTGTAAAATTTCTTTTAATTGTGTCAATAGATGGTAGTGCTGCTGGTTCCTTAACTCTTATAACATAGGTGCTGTAGCACATTCTAATTTTGCCAGAGCCTTCTTCGACAATATCTCCGTTTTCATCAGGGGTTTCTAAATTTTCTATTCTAAGCAAGTAAGTACCCGCTTCTAAGGGTTCGGTACTATCATCAGGGTCATCATCTGGAAATACTATGTAATCTCCAATGGATGGCTTGGTTAAATTAAGATTTTGTAATGTTCCCGGTTTAATTGGACCTGGACCTCCATCTCCCGGATCGCCATCACCCGGATCACCACCGCCCCCAGAACCAGGGTCGCCATTATTAGGTAAATCAGCTCCATTGATATTAAATACTTGCCCCGAATTTAAATGCTTAAGGTTATAACAATACTTACCACTACCCGTAACTTTCTTAATTCTAATTTTAGCATCGCCACCATCAGTACACGATACATTTAACACTTCAATGGATTCCAGATCACCATGTGAGAGCCTTTCACTTGGTTCTGAGTAATGCTGAATTTCTAAATCGTATTCTTCTTCGGGTATTTCATTGTTCCTCAAATTATCAAAAAAGTCGTCTAAGGAAGGCTCCTCCGGCCAAACGTAAAGTTCTTGTGCAACAGGACTATAAGAGACGCTTTTCACTCCACTTAAACCTTCAGCTTCAACTTTAATTCTTATATCTTTAGTACCAGTAGTGACTATTGGAGCAGATAAATAAGGTGAATTAGAATTAGTAGACTCTAGCAGTGTCCACTTCATTTCATATATAGGTTCTTGATAGTAACAATCTGCAATATCACATGAGCTGGGGTCAACTATAGGAGTAAGTGTATTATTTAAGTTACTTGCCGCCATTCTGGCTGATTGCTGTTGACCATCACAATTGGCATTAATCCAATCTGCACAGGCTTGATCAAACTTCGTTTCATAACCTGTTATCATTTGTTCATTATCAACATTAATAAACCAATTGTACTTTTGAATACCTGCATAAGCACTCGTTTGCATTCTAAATTCAGAGCCAGAACAAAGATTATTAGAAACATTACCTACTTGAACAGGTTGGGAGAGTACAGGAGGCGTCCAGCGCCAGCGGTATTTAAATGAATATTTATTTCCCATTTGTCCAGCTGCAACCGAATATTCATGCCATTTACCGGGGTCGTCCTTTAGCTGACAATCCAATCTTAATTCTTTAGGGTCATTATTTTGAAGGTTATAAATGACATGATCATCATCTTCTCTACAATCCCCACCAAAGGAATTACAATCACACTCGTTGTCATAATAAAGGTCATTCCCACAGTCTTTCTCAAAACCTTCGGCATAAATCTGCAAAGAATGGAACTTGCTTCCTGAATATGGGTAGGCTTTATCCCAAATCCTCAATGGTAACCTTTTCCCAAGATTAGAATTATTGGAGCTATTCAGGCATGTCCCCTGATTCATATCTTTGTAACCTATTCTTCCTTCATTCTGCCAATCACCTCCTACCTCCCGTGCCGCAAACACCCATCGATAATCTTCCGTACCATCTTGATCAGACCCTCCATAGCCACAAACCTCATAGATCTCTATTTGAAGCTTATAATGACCTACCTGTGCCTTTGAAATAAGGCATAAAAGTGAGAAGGATATTAAAAGATAGTACTTCATCCTACTTCATTAATTAACACCTACAGTAATTGAAGTAGACACATCAGGATCATCCGGCAAGGGTTGATCAAGACTTATGGTGCCACCATCATTTGATAATCCATCTTCTGTTATTATTCTAAACCAATATTTTCGAGGTTCAAGATCATCGAAGAACACTTCTCCTTGCG
>NZ_JAVJUY010000281.1:0-2054 GCF_040220315.1 Fulvivirga sp. | reverse complement strand
TTTAAATTACCACTAACAGCATCAATCCAATAATTTGTATTTTCATGCTTGGACTCTGGAATAATTATTGGGTTGCTAATGCTCAAATCATGTTCAGAGATTGGATTTGTTTTCAAAAAGAAATCCTCTCGCCCTCCATATACTGTTACAGTGCCTTCACTGATCTCATTTAATTGATTATCGGTGACAACAATAATTGTTTGATAAATTTTTTCTTCCTCATCACACGCATTGAGCGATATGAGTATAGCAAACAGGGTAATTATTCTTATTAATTTCATTTAAATTGAGTTAATATTTAATTTTAATTGTTTCACTTAATGGTGATTTTGCTCCGCCCTGATAGATAGCTTGAATTCGGTAAGAGTACTCGCTATTCACGGTGAGAGATAAATCTTCAAATTGGTTTTGGTCAGCACTTACTGCCTTATAAATACTTACAGGATTATCAGCTAAACCCCTATAAATGATGAAGCGCTCCACACCTGGTTCATTATAATTCCAGGCCAACACAATTTTTTGGTTTTTGCGGTCAGCAGATACAAATACATCTTCAATTATTTTTCGCACTCCTCTATCAATTCGCTTAGATTTCACAGGTTTTGCAGGATCAGATTCCAGCCCGTCATCATCCACAGCGATAAGCGTATATTCATAATAGTTTGCATAGCTCACATCATAATCTACAAAAGTTGTGTCAGGCCGAGAATTGTTAAAAACTGCTACTAATTTCCAGCTGGGCTCGGTGTCTTTTCTCCTGTAGAGTAAGTGATTAGTGACATCTGCACTTGTGCTATTTATCCATCCTAATTGGATTCCTTCTTCATCAGACTTTACAGATTTAAATATGGGTGTAACCGGAGGGTAAATATCCGGTCTTTTAATTTCAATGATTTCCGAATACTCCGATGGATTAAAATGTTGGTCTACAGCTTTAATTCGATAGTAGATTGACTCTGTAAGTGTATTGATATTAATTTTTTCATTAAAGGTGGTATCGGGTAGTGGGTCAACCGTTATTTCAGAAAACTCATCACTTTTAAAGTTTGAACTGAATACCCGATACCCAAGCAAATCATCTTCAGTATTTTGTTTCCAGCTTAGTGTAACATTTCCAACAGAGTCTACCTTACCATAGACATTCATTGGTTTAGTAGGTGGAAGGCTGTCAATTAACTGGGCTAAGTATGGTTGTGAAGATTTAAATTGCCCATGTCGATCTACAATTTTAATTCGATAGTAATTAATTGTATTCGGTATGGAATCGGTAATACTTCTTTGCGCATTCCCAATATTGGTTCTAATAGTAGTAAAAGGCCCGGAAGCTTTCGAGGCTCTTTCCAATTCAAAATAGTCAACTTCTGCCTCTCCCAGGTATTCCCACCGAAGATTGATGCGGGTATTATTAATAACATCAGCGGAGATTATTGTAGCACTTCTATCTAATGAAACATACCCTTGACCTGAAATAGATTCTGACACTGGCCCCTTCTCACCAAAAGCATCAATACCTCTAATTCTATAATGGTAGGTTTTGTAATTCTCTTGAAGCGAATCGGCTTTAAAGAAATATCGGCTTTCTTTACCTGTTGGAGATTCTGTGTTGATGATCGGTAATTCATCAACGGCTTTGAAATTCACTCCATCTTCAGATTTTTCTAAGAAATAGCCTATATAGATATCTTCATAAAAGGATTTATTCCAACTTAAAATAACACTTTGATTGGCGAAACCTGCCTTTAACTCTTTAATCTGCGGTAATTCAACTTTTATCTTTGGATCAACAAATACAAAGCCCGAATCCATAGAATGAGCACTTTCTGGGATATTAGCGAAGATTTTATAGACATATTGTTCGGATTCACTTACATCATTATCCAGATAAAGTAGCCCTGATGCATTGGCCGCGTTTTGAGAAATATCTGCTGCAAACAAAGCAAAAGAATACCGCTGTTCAATTTCCCTTGCTTTCTGAATGATGGACGTAATGTTTGATCCAGTATTCGTGTCGACTTCGAACGAATCACCGTAAATTGCCTGAGCGGCTATAAGTG
>NZ_JAVJUY010000280.1:0-4830 GCF_040220315.1 Fulvivirga sp. | reverse complement strand
CAAAATTGACTCAGGCGTAGATGACGATGGAGATGGAACACTCGATATTGAAGAAATATCAATTACCAGATATATCTGCAATGGAGTTGATGGAGGTTTTGATGAACAGATAAGGCTGACCATTTATGAGTCTCCTACATTTTCGATCAGTACAACTTCTTCAACTATGGGTACTACTCTTGGACAAGGTCTAATAAAGTTCGACATAACCTCCTGGGTTGGAGTTGACTCAGTATTATTCATGCCAAATTTCAATACTTCAAACGGTTCAGTAACTGCTTTCGCTGAGTTATATGATGGAACAAATGATAGCGTAATTGTTGGAACTTCAATATCCACTAATAACACAAGTTTTATGCTCTATGAATCTGCCAATATTTATTCACAATTACCTAAAGAGGAAATAACATTATTTATGCAGCTACGAATTGCAAGTTCTTCTGCCAACGCACAAACAACTGGTCAATCTTACTTATTCCTTTACAGAGATAATTAAATCTGAAAAATTCCTAACAAACAATAAAATGAATACATTACCTTCTTCGTAGAAATTGAAGCAATGAACCAAGGTTTGTCACCTCAGGCAAAGTGTGAGCGCACTCATTTTATATAGACGTTGTAGAGCCTTTCACGCAACTTAAGACATGGACGAAGTCAAAATCAACAAGTACTATAAAATACTTTCAATAGTTACTCTTGTAGCTAGTTTAGTCTTATTATTTCTACCTGACGAACAGGGAATCCCCCAAAAACTTGGAACTGCTTTTGGAGTAAACCTTTCATTTCACTTAGTCTTTCAATTTTTAAGCAGAGTTCCTTATGGGTTTAGTCAACTAATGGAAAAAGAGAATTTAAGTATTGCCAATTTAGCCAATAAACTTTTAAAGGGATTTTCAACCGCAACAATGTTACTTGCAGTCATTGGAACATTAGGACTTCTATATGCAATAATTTCAGAACAGTATTATGAACGCATGATAATGATAACTCTCTTTGCAGGAGTTTTTCTGGGAGGATATGCATCCAAACTAAAATTGAATAACAAATAAAAACACTCCTCGCTGTTCGACATGTTCCGCAAAGCATGTCGCCCTTCAGATAAAAAGGGATTTCCAAATCCCTACTTTCTTAGAATAATCATATAATTGCTATTCAATAGGGTGAGGCAGTTATCTTTTAGAAACCTTATAACCCACCCGCCTTATCGCGC
This sequence comes from Fulvivirga sp., assembly GCF_040220315.1. GTDB lineage: Bacteria > Bacteroidota > Bacteroidia > Cytophagales > Cyclobacteriaceae > Fulvivirga. Next base: position 3,620 of record NZ_JAVJUY010000280.1, on the reverse strand, counting down.
AAGTGTTTTCCACTTGTGCGATAATAGGATCTCCCCTAAGCATTGCTTGCAACCACTCTTTCTCTTATTACATTATCTGGATGCTTCCATATCCTTCTTTCTATCCACCTGTTTGATGGAAATGCTTTAGATTTATCATAGATATAAGTGGTTATGTTGCATAAAGTGTGACACAACCGGATGTTGGGCTTCATTTGAAACAGATATAAGACTTGTGACTTCAGAAACAAAAGACATCCATACATTAATGAAAGAATTTGACGAAGTACCTTCTTCTGACAATTTAGCTTTTGTTAATTTCTATGAACGAAATAGCCATTCTGTGGAAAGCATTAACATTAATGAAGGCAAAGAAAATTATAATGCAAAGTTAAGACTTATCTCAGAATACGGAATTAGTCTAGCAGGAAGTGGCCAGTATACTCAGGCAGTAAAAGTATTAACTGAAGCTATTAAAATGTTTGAAAATTCATCCAATCAAAATGAGTCTAACCTCAAAAACACAAGTTATTTTGAACATTTATTATGGAATTACGCCATTAGCTTATACGAAACAAAGGATTTGAAAACTTCGATCAAACAATTTGAAAGATAAGTTACGTACAAACCAAAAAATGATAAATACAAAAACTGGCTAAAAGCTCTTAAAGCGCAAAAAATATCAAAACTATATAAGCCCCTATGGATTCTAATTTTTTTATGGATAATTGGAGGCTTTACCTTCTTTGAGAATTTTAGCTCTGAATTACAATTTAGATTATCACTAATTGGTGGATTATTTCTGCTAATTGCCGGAGGGTTTGAGTTATATATATACTTAATAAAAAAGAGTAAATAACGAAAGCCCAACTTTCGAGATAGTGAATGGCCTTAAGCATTTCATAGCCACTTCTTTTGGAACCTCACCGCCAAAACCTCTCTGGGAAAGATTTATTTTTATTTGCTTTTGTACCAGTCAGGCTCCTTCATTTGCTAAACTCAGTAGGAATTTACCCGTTGCATCTCACCGAAGATTTTGCTAGTTTAGATTTTCATAGCCTGGGGAGGGCCACTCGCTCTATCCAGGCGTTACATGCCACATGACTGCATATCGAGTTAACCAATGGAGATTATTAAGGAACTTCTTTTACTGGCAACTTTTCTGTTAACAGGGTTCCTGTCAATAATATATTTCTGGGCGCTTTGGGATAAGATTCAACGACCAATCTTTAAGAACATGAACAACCAAGAAGCATTCTGGCTTGGACTGCTTGCCGTAATTTTTGTAGCTCTTGATTACTTAATAGCACGAAGATGGATTTCCAAATTTAGGAGTAACTCATGAACAAGAAAGCCTTCTTCATATCTCTAGCAATAACCGCTTTAATAGGATATTTTATTCTAACACCTCCGAGCTTCTTTAACTTCCTTCCTTTTGCTATTCACGAGAACCTTCTTCGGAACACCGCAATTTATGAACATCATTTTATCATTGCATTTGATTTAACGTTTTTAGCAATTTTCTTGTTTACGCTGAACAGCTTTTTGAAGCGTATAATGAAATAAGCGGCATGTAACAATGCGATATAACCCTCGCTGTTTGACATGTTATGTAGGCCAAGTCGAACTATAGATAATGAAGTATTTCCAAATCCCTACTTTCTTAGAATAATCATATAATTGCTATTCAATAGGGTGAGGCAGTTATCTTTTAGAAACCTTATAACCCACCCTCTGTTCACCAGTCTGGAGTATCATCGTGCACCTCAAAATATCACAACATTATATCCAAAAATAGTATTATTCTAACATGAAGAGCCTGATGGTCCAGCCGGGTGCCTCCGGTCTGCTTCCGCAGTGCTTCCGCAGTGCTTCCGCAGTGTCTCCGCAGTTCCTTTACACCCCCCACTGGTCAGGCATTTAATTGTACTTACATAGAATGGTGGAGCTAGCCAAACCAGGACCCTCTGCGGGACAGTTTTCAGAAAGTCTGATATTAGTTTTGTTCTATTTTATCAACCTGATTCCTGGTGCTGAATAGGGTCGACCGGATGCAGTTTCCGTGGAAATGTTTAATTTGGTAATGAATACGCACAACGTATCCGTTTTTATTCGCTTATATAACAGTAATACCGTTATTTTGATTGTTAGCACGTATGGGGGAACTAACCTTCGATAGAATTCTTCGTATCTTTGAACTATGAGTACGGTTGAACTTAAATCTAATCTTCATCAACTGATTGAGGGCATTCAGAACACAAAACTGCTGGAATCTCTTCACGATCTCCTTTCTGAAAGGAAGAATGCAAAAGCAGGATCTCTTTGGAACAGCCTAACTGAGAGTCAAAAGAAAGAAGTAATGGATGCCTATGAAGAATCTGAGCGTCCTGAAAACCTAACTTTACACTCAGAGATTCTTAGAAAATATAAATGAGAATTTACTGGACGAAGAAGTCGGAAAGTCGATTCCATGAAATCTACACTTTTATTCTAACTGAATTTGGAGAAAAATCATCCAATAAGTTCAAAGACAAAGTATTCGACTTCTTAGCACTCCTTGAAAAATTTCCTGAACTTGGTACTTTGGAAGTACCCAACAGGAAAATTCATGGGTTTCAAGTTTCAAAGCAAACCAGAATATTCTACCGGATTAACAAAGATTTTATCAGCATATTGACCTTCTTCGATACTCGACAAGAACCAAAGAAAAAGCCTAAATAACACGCTCTAACAAGCACAGTGATACATATGCTTACTCAGTATCAAACAACTATCTCAGAACTGCCCGCTCGCCTTCCCTTCTGTAGCTTTCAGGCTGTAGAACAATAGAGGAGTAACTCACCATACATGAACAATAGGGTAAATTATCTATACCTCTGAACGGACATGGAATCTCAAAAGAATTTGAAATTCATGTGAGCGAAGTACCCCTTAAAAATGAATTGCAGGAAAAAAGATAGATTTACAGCATGTTTATAGGACATTATGCATTGGCTTTGTCAGCAAAAAAGATTGACAAGCTCCCCTCCCTGGCCATCATGTTTGTGGCTGTTCAGTTTTTGGATTTATTGTGGCCCATTTTTATTTTGCTGGGACTTGAGACATTCGAAATTGAAGTCGGAAATACAGCACTGACACCACTCAACTTTGTTTCTTATCCGTGGTCCCACAGCCTGCTTGCCGCCCTGGTATGGGGAATGCTATTTTCGGCAGTTTATTTTTTATTGACCAAAAACAAGAAAGGGTCAATCCTACTGGGAATCCTGGTTTTTAGCCATTGGGTGTTGGATCTCCTGACACACAGACCAGACTTGCCGCTTTCACCATTTGGTACTACCAAAGTTGGACTGAGCTTATGGAATTTGCCTGTTGTGGCAATCATCCTTGAAGTTGGTTTGTTCCTTACGGGTGTTTTCCTGTATTTCAAGACGGTTCGCCCAAAGCGGAAAATAGCCTATTGGACACTCATCTTGTTTTTTCTGGTCATATACGCAATGAATCTTTTGGGGCCGGCCCCTCCCTCGGTTCAGGCAGTTGCATGGTCAGCGAATGCCATGTGGATATTTGTGGTATGGGCCTGGTGGATTGAAAAGGAGTAGCTGTAACCAGTATACCCAATATGTGCCCGTCACATCGAAATG
>NZ_JAVJUY010000279.1:0-12808 GCF_040220315.1 Fulvivirga sp. | reverse complement strand
AGAAATTACTCACTCAAAAATATTGCTGAATCAGATTATGAGGTGCTTTGGGAATTAATGGCGCAAGACAAAAAAAATAACGACTCCAAAGTCTTAGCTGTATTACTAAAGACTATTGGAGAAGCAACATTTGATTGCGAGGTCTCTAAAAAAGAGACATTTGAGGCTTTAACCTACTTAAATCAAGTGTAGTTAACATCTGACTCATCGTAAAGGTCTTTCTTACCTTTTTTATCTAATTCAGATGCTTTTTTTACTACAGAACTTCTTACTTTTTTACCGGGTTTCCCAAAAGCCATAAAGGCAACTGCAGCACCAGTAGCCAAACCAAATAACAAAGCCAATTTTTTACCTGTTTTCATTTTCAATCTTATATTATACTAAAGACAAATAGTTTGTTTATATACTGTTATATACGTTTTTTCCTCTATAATTGTTCTCTTCACATAGAAGGTATATTATGAGTGGAGAAAGTATCTTGCTTCCATTAGCGTCAAATTTTGCGCCAAAAATTATTCAACTCCCTGCTTCCAAGAGTATTTCCAACAGAGCATTAATTATTCATGCATTGGCTAAAGGAAAATCTGAGATAACAAACCTTTCTGAAGCCAGAGATACTCAAACGATGATTCGCCTCTTAAAATCAGAATCAAGTGTATTGGATGTTCTTGATGCAGGCACAACGATGCGCTTTCTTACGGCCTTTCTTGCCGTTACAAACCAACATAAAACAATTACTGGCACAACAAGAATGAAAGAGCGACCAATAGGAATTCTTGTAGATTCGTTAAAGAGTATCGGAGCGCAAATAAGCTATCTTGAAAAAGAAGGCTATCCACCAATAAAAATTGAAGGTTTTAAAGATATAGGAGTTAAAGAAATTAATATTCGAGGTGATGTGAGCAGCCAATATATCTCTGCACTTATGATGATTGCCCCTCAGCTAAAAAATGGCTTGAACATTTATTTAGAGGGCAAAATTGGCAGTCGTCCATATATTGATATGACACTTTCTGTTATGCAGCATTATGGGGTAAAAGGAGCGTTTAATGGAAACCAGATATCCATCGGGCATCAGAACTATAAAGATGCAACTTATTCAATAGAACCAGATTGGTCTGCTGCCAGCTATTGGTATAGTCTGGTTGCACTCAGTAAAAACTCAAGCATCACATTAAGCAATTTAAAACCAAAGGCTATACAGGGCGATAGTGTGATAGTTGAAATAATGAATGAATTAGGTGTGAAAACAATTTTCAATCAGGAAGGCGCACTTCTTACAAAATCAAGGCATAATCCATCTTTCGAATATGACTTCACACATTGTCCCGACCTTGCGCAAACTGTTGCTGTTGTTTGTGCCGCTAAAGGTATTCGTGCAAAATTTACAGGATTAGAAAGCCTTAAAATTAAGGAGACCGATAGAGTAAAAGCGCTGCAAGTAGAGTTAAAAAAGATTGGCGCAACCCTTTCCGAAACCAGAAATCAATGGGAATTGCAACCTGCCAAAAATCCAAGTTGGAATAAGTTAATGATTGATACTTATGAAGATCACAGAATGGCCATGGCTTTTGCTCCACTTTGTTTACTCGGAGAGGTTGAAATAAAAGACCCTTCGGTTGTCAATAAGTCCTACCCTGGCTATTGGGATGATTTTAGAAAAGTGGGTCTAGTTTAGCTCGCAACTGCTTAAAATAAGCGGCTGATTTTAATAACCGGCTGCCATACCATGAGAATAACTCTCCGTCAACAATTATGATTGTTGCACATGGAAAGAGCTGCTTAAACTCAGATAAATGTTTCTCTTTAAAAGGATAAGGTTCCGATGAAAGCAGCACAACCTGTGGTTTTAATTTACTTAAATCATCCTCACTGTATTCTGGGTATCTGCTTTCAGAAATTAAGTTTTCAAAACCAGCTCTCTGTAACATTTTATCAATGAAAGTACCTTTGCCGGCAACCATCTTAGGACTATTCCAAATGAAATAAAGTGAAGACAGTTTTTTAAATCCAGACAGCTCGTTGAATGAGACTTGAACTGCGTTTTGTAATTCAGTTGATTTAGACTCAATGTTGAATATCTGACCTATGGAAGTTATCATGTCAAGCGCATCATTCAAATCATAAATGTCGCTCATCCAAACAGGATACTTTTGCTTTAGCTCATTGATGCCGGATTCATAATTTTCTTCTTTATTCCCAATAATAAGATCAGGTTGAATTTTATCTATTTCATCAAATCGAAACTTTTTGGTACCACCAATTATTGGCTTTGATTTTACCCGAGCTGAAGGGTGGATACAGAATTTTGTTAGCCCTGCAATCTGATTACCCAGACCTAAATCAAACAATAATTCTGTTTGGGATGGAACTAAAGAAATTACCCGCTTTGGGAAACGAGGTATATCAACCTCAAACCCCATTTGGTCTTTAAAAAGTTGTTTCTCAGCCATCTATTCAAAGCTAGCCGAGACAATAAGAATTAAAAAATTAGTTTAATGAAAATGCTCGGGCGTGGACTTCGGTATTCAAAAAGTTAGGTATCGATATGGTAAAGGAAGTTCCTTTACCATACTCAGACTGCACCCTTATTTGTCCACCAAGTTTATCAACTGTATCTTTTACAATATATAACCCCAAACCAGATCCTTTGGCATTTTCATCTGCCCTGTAAAAGATATCGAAGATATAATTAAGGTACTGCTGTCTGATACCGATACCATTATCTTCAACCTTAATATTACATTCATCAGGCGTAACCTGAATATTTATTTTTAAGTAAGACTCCTGCTTTCCTTTATCGCTGTATTTAAAAGCATTGGAAATAACATTTGTCAAAATTGTTTTTACTCGAACTGAATCAGAGTATAAATCCGCAATCCGGTTTATGTTGTAAGTAACAGTAACATGATCAGCATTGTAAAAATTAGTGAGCTGATCAAGCTCTTCTTTAATGATTTCTTCAAAGTCAATTCTTTCATTTCGAATAGCTAGTTTCTCGTTTCTGTAAAAACTGTTTATGTCTTCTATAAAATGGTCGAGTTTCAATAAACTCTTCCTAATCATCCCCAGGTAATCATGCTTATCCTTCTCAGGATCTTGACTGGCCAGGTCTACAAGACCAAGGGCTGACAATAATGGCGCTCTCAAATCATGAGAAGTTTTATAGATGAACTGGTCTAGCTCATTGTTTGCTTTTCTAAGTTTCTCTTCTGCAACTTTTCTGTCAGTAATGTCATGTAGTGTTATTACTAACCCCTCTACTTCTTCATTTTTTAACAGATTAGAAATTGTTACATCAAAGTAGCGCGTACCTCCCTTTTTTGCCAATAAACAAATTTCTGTCAGTTTATTTTCTTTCTTATAATTTCTCTTGCTAACAAACTCCCTTAACGAGGATTGTTTCTCGGGATTAATAAATTCAAATAAACTTTTACCTAAGGCCTCTTCCGGCCTTGTTCCTAATATCCTTCTCACTGATCCATTGATGTATTTAATCACATATTCATCGTCTGTGATTAATATAATATCGTTGGATTTCTCAACAATTGACTGAAACATATCTTCTCCCTCGAGTCCTGTAAAGGACAAACCCTCTAGATAATCTATCGTCATTATTTTGGCATTCAAAAGGTGCCTAACACCGGATTAAAATATCTAATAAGTACTTTTTACTTATATAAGGATTGCCATTGCAGCTAACTGCCCACTCACTTTTAAATTGGCTTTATCAACTGTTTTTTGATTAAGCTCAAATACTAATTTGTTATTTACTGTTCTGAAATTGATTGCACTACCCTTTTGGCCCAATCCAGGAGCATCTGTAATAGTTAATGTTGGGTAACCAGCAAGTTTTCTTTGAATACTCTCAAAAGATTTTCCTTCGTTTTTACCTACATAGATAATATGGCATCCTGTAATATCATTCACTGAGCTAAATTTCTTAACTGCGTATTTCTTATCGCCTCTAACCTTACCATCGTACCAGGTAGTTAAGGTGCTATATACGTTATCATCACCAATAACACCAATAACGAAGTCTTGTGAAGAATCATATCCTGGCCACTGTATGTATTTGATGAAGTTATAAATCATCATTGAGTGAATCTCATGAACAGGACGATCGCTACCGGCTTGGCCAGTTAATGAAGCGACGAGTAATAGTGTTAATGCAAATGTTATTTGTAATTTTTTCATTTTTTTTTAATAAACTAGTTGGACAATGCTCTCCACATTACAAAGGAAGTGCCAAAAAATAAATTATAATTAAAAACTGAGTTTAAAGCACAAAAAAGGCCATTTGAAGCAAACAGGAAAAGCTTAATTACTGTATTGAGTCACGTTATTTCGTGATTTTCACGATATTTCGTGAATTATGGGCGTAAGATGTTCAATTTTTTAATTCGGCTTTCGAGCGTTGTAGGCTTGAGCGCTAGCAACTCTGCAGCACCTCCTGGTCCACTAATTTTCCAATTAGTATGATGTAACACTTTTATTATATAGTTTCTTTCAAACTTCTCCAGAGTTTCAAATTTATCTTCTTGCTGTGCAGATTTGGTTCCTGAAAGAAACCAGTCGCCTAGCTTCAATTGATTAGAGGGACTAATAATAACAGCACGCTCTATTATGTTTTCAAGTTCGCGAACATTGCCTGGCCAATTGTACTTCTCTAATTGTGTAATAACACTCTGTGGGATTTTGTTTACTTCTTTCCCCAACTTTTGGTTATATCGCTGCACGAAATGATTAACTAGCAATCGAATATCACTCTTTCTTTCCCTTAGTGCCGGTATAAAAAGCGGAAATACATTCAGCCTGTAGAATAAATCTGATCTGAACGTACCCTCCTCCACGGCTTTTTCAAGGTCGCGATTAGTGGCAGCGATTAACCTAACATCTACTTTAACAGTTTTAGTACCTCCAAGCCTTTCAAATTCACCCTCTTGTAAAGCCCTTAAAAGTTTTGGCTGCAACTCAATAGGCATTTCGCCAACCTCATCCAAAAAAAGTGTGCCGCCATCTGCTAACTCAAATCTACCTTGCTTAGCTGCAACTGCCCCGGTAAACGCCCCCTTTTCATGCCCAAATAATTCACTTTCAATTAAAGTTGCTGGTAATGCTGCACAATTTATTTTTATTAATGGCTTATCCTTTCTGTCACTCAAGCTATGTATTGCCTTTGAAATTACTTCCTTACCCGTACCGGTTTCACCGAGGATTAATACGGTTGAAGATGTTTTTGCTACGTGCTCCATATCTACCAAAACACGCTTAAAGTTCTTATCCTGACTAATAATGTTTTCGGTCGTATTAACGGAGCCTATTTCTTCCTTTAAATAAATATTTTCAGCCTCCAATTTATCCCTTAAATCTTTTACCTCTTCCAGCGCATTCTCAAGCTTTTGTGTTCTATCTTTTACTTCCTTTTCCAGGTTGTCATTTATTTGCCGCAAGCTTTTCTCTATTGTTACTCGTTCAATTGTATTAACTACTACTTCAGCAACTAGCTTTAATAAAATGATGTCATTGATAGACCAATTATTTTTCTGTTGAGCGTCAAAACCCATATAGCCATATACCCTATTTCCTACAACCATGGGCATATTCAACATCGACTTGATACCATACTGTTCAAAAATCTTTCGAAAGTCTCCTATTTCATCAGTTTGCTCATCAATATCTGATATGAGGAGCATTCGCTTTGAATCCAGCAAATCAAAAGGCCATGGATAGTCTTCCCTTAAAACTTTCTGAAAATCCGATTTCAACGGCATTACACCCCTTTTAACCCATTCAGCAGTTGTAGTACCATATTTACCATCATCGCTCAGCTTAAAAATATAAGACCTGTCAGCATGTACATGCTCACCCACCTTGCGTAATGCCCAATCTATTGATTCCCTAATTGTTTTTTCATTAGCATTAATGAATTCAGCAGAAATATCCGAGACAAGTCCCTCTAACTCTAACCGCTCTTTCAACTCATCTTCTACTCTTTTACGCTCAATTTCTAGGCCCATACGATTGGCTCCAATCAGCAAAAGGGATTCCACCCATGATTCTCGCTCCAGTTCTTTTGAATCGATAATAAATAGATGACCTATAGTTTTTTTTAAACTATCTATAATGGGCACCCCCAAATATCCCTGGGAATTGTTAGCTGTTAGGAATGCATCTTTAGGAAACGCCTCCGCTATTCCTTTTCTATAATAGGTGGTTCCATCAGTAAGCACCTTTTCAGCTGGTGAGCCAACCACCTTGTAGGTATAATTATCTTCAAAATGATCTTTGTTCCATAAACTTACTATCTCAAGTTCATCTTGCACATTATCGATAACCTGTGATATTCCTACTATCGAAACATTTAGGTATTCGGCCATCATTCTAATAAAGTTTGGAATAAAATCCATTTTAGATTTAGAAAGGGCTTCTTCCACTAATTTGTTGATAATACTCTCAATATGCTTTTGTTGTGATATTGGTTGAACCACTAAGATTATACCTTGTTTTTCATTAACAGCATAGTGTGAAGCTGATACCTCCGCTGAAATGGACTCTCCATTTTTGCATTGCAAAACAAACTGAGTGGATAAGCCTTTTTTACTATTTAATACTGAATCTAAAAATTTATTGATCTTATCTTGCTGAGAAGGAGTATAGTCGGAAATTTTTTTGCCAATAATTTCTTTACTCTTGTAGCCAAGTGTCTCTTCACACTTAGGGTTTATCTCAGCTATAGACTGCGAAACGGCATCAAGTATGATAATAGCATCATTGGAATAGTTTAGAATATTCTGAAATTTATTCTGACTGTCCTCCAGTGCCCTTTTTGTGGATGCCTTTTCTTTATTCTCCAATTCAAGCCGGTCAGTTATATCTAAGCTACTGCCTATCATTCTGGTGGCTCTTCCATTTTCATCTCTGGCAATAACCATTCCACGGTCTTTGAACCATCGGTATTGGCCTGATTTATTCTTAAGGCGGTGTTCTGATTCATACTTTTTTGTTAACCCTTTTAAATGATCAGCCAACCGTATACTGTACTTTGTAGCATCTTCAGAGTGAATAAAATCATTCCAATCAGTTAAGAAATTTAGAAGGTCTTTCCTGGCATAACCTAAATTTTCTGCAAATTGATTACTAAAGAATATCTTTTTTTCCTGTATGTTCCAATCCCAAACTCCTTCGTTTAGAATCTCCATACCTACTTTCCATCTTTCCTGATTAGCAATTAACTCCTGTTCTACACTTCGTTGTTTTTCAATATCAATCATATAATGACATAACACCGTTTCCTTTTCCGATTTAAAAATGCGGGGAATTACCTGGACGACTTTTTCATCACCTGAACTTACTAGCAACGGAGTGTCAAAAGCTTCTTCATTGTTTGAAGACAGTTTTGTAAAATGTGTTTTAAAGCTTTTAAGGGAAAAATCGGGATGAATGTCTGTTACTTTCTTTAAAGCTAGTTCATCTCTAGTATAACCCGACAATTCACAAAACTTTCTATTTACTGCAATAAGTTCGCCATCCTCATTCATCCAACAAACAGCAAAAGGCGCATCTCGCATGCTTTCTTCTAAAGTTTTGGCCGAAATTATGGACGTTTTCTTCATTAAGTTAATAGCCGATAAATAGAAAATTAAGATTTTTGATTTTTATTATCTAAATGATAACCAATAAAAAAGCCATTCGCTAGATAACGAATGGCTCTATATCCTGTGTGTTTTTTTTATATTAAAATAGCCATTGCAGTTAATTGACTCGAAGTTCTCAGGCTTGCTTTGCTCATGGCTGCCTGATTTAATTCAAATTTCAGCCTGCCATCTAACACTTTAAAATTAATGCAACTGCCTTTTTCGCCTAAGCCTCTCCTATTAGTTACTGTAAGTGTTGAACTCGTCCCAATCTTGTTTAAAGCATCTTCAAACTGATTACTTCCACTCTCACCTACATATAACAACTGACATCCTGAAATTTCAGAAGCCGATTCAAATTTTTTGATAATAAATTTTTTGCCTCCTCTTTCTTTATTGCCATACCAAGTATTAAGTGTGTTATATACATTATCATCTTTTAGCACTCCTATCACAAATTCACCAGCATTCTGATCTCCAGGCCATTGTATGTACTTCAAAAAGTTATATATCATCATCGCATGAAGTTCGTGCTCCGGACGATTTTGTGATTGCACTTGTGTATTAAACATCATTGTACAAACAGCCATAAAAAATATAATTCTGATCAATTTCATCACTTCACAAGTTTAGTCAAAGGTTGTTGCAAAATTACAAAACCATTCTGTCTAATTGAAAAAATACAACTCCTCAAATAGCTGAATGTAAGGAAATTACAAAAATAAATTTCGATTTTACTTCAAATAGCGAAAATCATGCCCCTTTTTTATCTTTAATAAGAAAGAATAAATAAGTTTTATAACATTTTGAACATCTTCTTTATGTACAGTTTCAACAGTTGTGTGCATATATTTAAGCGGCAACGAAATTAATGCTGATGCCACTCCTTGATTTGAATAGGCAAAGGCATCTGTATCCGTACCCGTTGCTCTTGACGCTGCTGCACGTTGAAAAGGTATTTTATTCTTCTCTGCAACATTAATGATCATATCCAAAACATTATTGTGCACTGCTGGACCATACGTTAAAACAGGGCCATCACCAGCCTTTTGGTGGCCACTTTCTATTTTATTATACATGGGAGAGCATGTATCATGGCAAACATCTGTTACAATGGCTACATTCGGATTTATCCTTTCCGCTATCATTTGAGCGCCACGTAGTCCAACTTCTTCTTGAACTGCGTTTACAATATAAAGGCCGAAATCTAACTTCTTTTTATTGTCATGGAGCATTTTCGCAACTTCAGCGATCATAAACCCTCCAATTCTATTATCAAGAGCACGCCCTGATAGATAGTTTTTATTAAGGTCAATTAATTCATCGTCAAACGTCATTACGCAACCTACATGAATGCCCAGTTTTTCTACTTCTTCTTTGCTACTGCACCCAACATCCACGAAAATGTTTTTCAGCGTTGGTTGCTCTTCGGATGACTTGTCTCTTCTTACATGTATTGCAGGCCAGCCAAAAACACCTTTTACAATACCCTTTTTAGTATGAATGTTGACTCGTTTAGAAGGCGCAATCTGATGATCAGAGCCACCATTTCTTCTCACATAAATGTACCCTTCATCAGTAATATAATTCACAAACCAGGATATCTCATCTGCATGAGCCTCAATAACTACTTTATAGTTAGCGATAGGATTAATAACCCCAACTGCCGTTCCATAAGTGTCAGTAAAATGCTCATCGATATAAGGTTTGATATAATCCAGCCATATTTCCTGACCTGAACTTTCAAAGCCAGTAGGTGAAGCATTGTTTAAGTACTTATCTAAAAATTTTCTACTCTCTTTATTCATTATTACAATGGGATGTTTCCGTGTTTCTTTTTAGGTAAAGTATCTACCTTATTTTCAAGCATCTTAAATGCTTTGATAAGCTTTACTCTTGTATCTTCAGGCATGATAACTTCATCGATATACCCTCTATGCGCAGCTCTATATGGGTTGGCAAACATTTCAGTGTAATCATCTACTTTTTCCTGAAGTTTAGCCTCAGGATCTTTAGCCTCAGAAATTTCTTTTCTAAAAATAATCTCTGATGCTCCTTTTGCTCCCATAACTGCTATTTCTGCCATTGGCCAAGCATAGTTCATATCAGCCCCAATATGTTTAGAGTTCATTACATCATATGCTCCACCATACGCCTTTCTTGTAATTACTGTAATTCTTGGCACAGTTGCCTCACTAAAAGCATAAAGCAATTTAGCTCCATTAGTAATTATTGCATTCCACTCCTGATCTGTTCCTGGTAAGAATCCGGGTACATCTTCCAACACTAATAATGGAATATTAAAACAATCACAAAAACGTACAAATCGAGCTCCTTTTGTACTGGCGTCAATATCTAATACACCTGCCAATGATGCAGGTTGATTGCCTACTACACCAATACTCCTTCCTGCTATTCTCGCGAAACCGACAACGATATTATCAGCAAAGTTTTTATGGACCTCCATGAAAGAATCTTCATCTACAATGCCTTCAATAACCTCACGCATATCGTAAGGCTGGTTAGGATTATCTGGAATGATGTTATTTAAGGAAGGTACTTTTTCATCAGCCTTACTTTCATACGCAACCATTGGCGCATCATCCTCACAGTTTTGTGGCATGTAGCTCAATAGTGCTTTTATATTATTAATACATTCTACTTCGTTAGCACAAGAAAAGTGAGTTACACCGCTTTTCGTACTGTGAGTGCTTGCTCCCCCCAACTCTTCTGCCGACACATCCTCCTGAGTAACAGTTTTAACCACGTTCGGACCTGTTACGAACATGTAGGAAGTATTCTCTACCATTAGAATGAAATCAGTAATAGCGGGTGAGTAAACTGCTCCTCCAGCACATGGCCCCATAATAGCTGAAATCTGAGGTATAACGCCTGAAGCCCGTGTGTTACGATAAAAGATATCAGCGTAACCACCTAAAGAAACCACACCTTCCTGAATTCTTGCGCCTCCTGAATCGTTTAAACCGATTAATGGAGCACCATTTTTCATGGCCAACTCCATAATTTTAACGATCTTCTCAGCATGCGTTTCTGATAATGAACCACCGAAAACAGTAAAATCTTGTGAGAACACATAGATCAACCTACCGTTGACCGTTCCATAGCCAGTCACAACACCATCACCTAAATAGTACTGCTTATCCAAGCCAAAATCTTTACAACGGTGCATGACAAACTTTCCAATCTCTTCAAACGAGCCCTCATCTAACAACAGATCAATACGTTCTCTTGCTGTCAACTTCCCCTTGCCGTGTTGAGCTTCTATTCTTGCTTCACCGCCACCTTTTAAAGCTTCGTTATTTTTACTTTCTAATAGTTTATATTTTTCGTCTTTTGTAGGTAATGTATAGACTCTTTTATCAGACATGTAGTTATCGATTTATTTGATTAGAGCGTCAAATATAAGTAAAAGAGAGCCAATAAGCGGATAGGCTTTTTAATAAATCCCAGCTATATTGTGAACTGATATAATTACTGAATGAAAAAAATTGCACTAATCGATTGTGGTACAAACACCTTTCATTTGATGATAGCCGAATTAGGAAGCAATAATTTTAGAATCATTGAAAGAATAAAAAAGGCTGTAAAAATTGGTGCTGGTGGCATTAATAATCAAACGATACTGCCAGATGCGCAAGATAGGGCTATTGAGGCCCTCAGCTCATTTAGTGAGCGAATTAGAAATGAAAAAATAGAAGAGGTTCATGCTTTTGCTACTAGTGCATTCCGGAATGCTACTAACGGTGAGGATATAAAAAAGAGCATTTTTAAAAATACGGGTATTGATGTTTCCATTATTACTGGTGATAGGGAAGCAGAGTTAATATTTAAAGGAGTAAGCCTGGCGCTTAATTTAGATGGCACTCCCACTTTGGTTATGGATATTGGAGGTGGTAGTGTAGAGTTTATTGTAGGCAATAATGAAGAGATTAGTTGGCAAAGAAGTTTTGAAATTGGTGGTCAGCGTTTGGTTGAGCTTTTTCACAAATCAGACCCAATAGACATAAATGAAATAAAAGCTTTGGAAAACTATTTTGACCATAATCTTAGTGTATTGATTACGGCACTTAAAACGTATAAACCCAAACTTCTTGCAGGCTCTTCAGGCACGTTTGATACATTAAGTGAAATATATTGCAAGGAAGTTAATCTGCCATTTGATGATAACAAGCCGGAATTACCACTTACGTTATCTGCCTATCATCAAATACATCAACAACTTTTAAGAAAAACAAGAAATGAGCGAATGCAAATTCCAGGTATGATTGAGATGCGAGTTGATATGATTGTCGTAGCTTCGTGCCTGATAAATTATCTAGTATCAAAATATAAGTTTGAAAGTGTTAGAGTATCTACATACTCCTTAAAAGAGGGTGCTCTGGCTGAGCTAATGAATTAAATTCAGATGGAAGAAATAATCCCTGTTGAGCGACTCAGAGAATTTACCAAGAAAATATTCCTATCAATAGGCTGCAGCGATTCAGATGCTGATCTAGCAACCAATGTTCTAATAAAAGCTGACTTAAGAGGTATTGATTCTCATGGTGTGGCACGGTTAATTGGATACGTACGTCTATGGGAAACAGATAGAGTAAATCCCAAACCTGAAATTAAAATAGTACACGAAACGCCTAGTACAGCAGTTGTTGACGGTGATAAAGGTCTAGGTTTGGTAGTGGCTCCAAAAGCTATGGAAATAGCCATGGAAAAAGCTGATAAAGTTGGTACCGGTTGGGTGAGCGTTAAAAATTCGAACCATTTCGGGATAGCAGGTTATCACGCCATGATGGGACTAGAAAGAGATATGATTGGTATGGCCATGACTAATGCCAGCCCATTAGTTGCTCCAACATACGCTACTGAAAGAATGCTTGGGACCAACCCAATCGCTGTTAGTATTCCTACAGATAAACAACCTCCCTTTGTTGCAGATTTAGCTACAACTACTGCTGCTAATGGCAAACTGGAAATTCTACAACGCAAAGATGAAGAAGCACCCTTAGGCTGGGTACAGAAAAAAGATGGCAGTGCATCCACTAACCCTAATGAATTAAAAGATGGCGGTGCTTTATTGCCATTAGGTGGTGATCGGGAGCATGGGAGCCATAAAGGTTATGCTCTTGGTTCGATTGTAGATATTTTTTCTGCAG
>NZ_JAVJUY010000278.1:0-28013 GCF_040220315.1 Fulvivirga sp. | reverse complement strand
TGATCAACCCTTTTTTTATATCTTGTGTAATTTAACTTACAGCTTTTCTTTAATACGAGCAGCTTTACCTTGTCTACCTTTCAAGTAGTACAATCTTGCTCTTCTAACTTTACCTTTTCTAACAATCTCGATTTTCTCGATGCTAGGAGATAAAATTGGAAAAATTCTTTCTATACCAATACCGTTAGACACTTTTCTTACTGTAAATGTCTCACCTGCTGTGTTTGGGTGTCTTCTTTGAATTACAGTTCCCTGGAATTGCTGAATTCTCTCTTTGTTACCTTCCTTAATTTTAACGTGCACGTTCACAGTGTCACCAGCCTTAAAATCAGGGTGAGTTTTTGCTTCTTGGTTTAATTCAGCTTCAACTGCTTTTATGATCTCGTTCATGATATTATATATCTAAAAGTCTCTTTTCCGAAAATTGGAGTGCAAATATAGTAATTAATTGAATTAATAGACAACAGGGTAATGAAAATAATTAACAAAACAATCTCCGTTTGTTTAACTATTTATTTTAATGTTTAAACATTATTTATGTTGCCGTGTTTCTCCTATATACAAATGGTAAAATAAATAAATTAATAGATGGAACCAGAAATTCAAAATCAATTAAAGGAAATGAAGGCATTTAAAAATGCGAAAGTATCACTTGTGGCTGACAAGAACACCTTGGTTGTTGCTGCAACGGGTAATTACATTACTATTGATGAATTTAAATCAATATTCAATTACATTGGCGACCTTGTAAAGTCACACAAGGCAACCAAATTAGTATTCGATAAAAGGAAACTAAATGTATTCCATCAGCCTTCTATGGAATGGTATTTTGTAGAATGGAAGGAAAAAATGTTTGATTTGGGATTAAAAACCCATCGTAAGATACTTCCAGAAGATCAGGTATTTAGACAAAGTGTAAAAATTGGTAGGCAACAAATTGCAGAAAAATACCCTCACGGTAAATTTAATGAAATGGATATCCAATATTTCGAGAATTTGGATGAAGCTATTGAAAAATAAAAAAGTATGTCAAAACAGGAAATTGAAAAATTACTCGTTGAAGCTATTGATAAACTCAATGCGCTGGACATAAGTTACAACTCCCAGCTTACAGAATTAAAAGAGCGAATTGATTTTCTGGAAGAAATGGTCTCTTCACAAAAGAATATGCTTAAAGATTCTGTGGAATACATTAAGAAGATGGAGAATAAGGTATCGGCATAATAAAGGTAAATAAAGGTTGAAGAATTAATTTTCTTCAACCTTTTTTATTGGTAGCTCCATTGTAACAGTTGTTCCAATATTAACAGAACTAACTAAACTGATCTTCCCATTTAAAATTTCTACAGTTCTCTTACATAAATATAAACCCAATCCGGAGCCTTTAGATTTGGTACTCCCTCGATAAAACATATCAAAAACGTTGGACTGAACTTCCGAAGGAATACCTAAACCATTATCAGTAACCTGAATTTTGAGGTTATTTTGCTTAACACCTATCGAAACATCAACCCTTCCTTTCTCTGACCTAAAGTCGATGGCATTCTTTACTACATTATAGAGTAGTAACTTTATCCTGTCAGTATCTCCAAACACTTTTTCAGAAGATTGACTAAATGTTAATTTTACCTCATCAATCCCATTGTAACGCCCTAAGTCATTTAACACTTCTTCCCATATATTTACGAAGTTTAATTTCTCAGACTTCACCACATCAACAAGACTACTACTATACCTGGCGAGCATTTTCAACAAATGCTTCATATCTACTATGGATGCCTTTGATTTAGCGATATAGATATCCCTTCCTTCTGAGTCAAATTCTATTAGGGATAATAAACCTTCTAATGCGGTGATTGGTGTTTTTAAGTCGTGATAGCTTCGATAGACAATCTGATCAATTTCTTTGTTTCTTATATTTAGTTCTTCAAGTGTTTTTTCAAGCCGATCATTTTTGCTAATCATGGCTTCTACTGCCGCAGTCAATTCTTCATGCTGAGCTTGGAGCTCTTCGTTTCTATCTTCAAGTTCTTTTGCTCTTTCCGATAGCTCAGTTTTATAGGACTTTCTTTGCATAGTGTAATAACATGCAAATGGTCATTTGTTTTGATAAAGTTAAGTTTATTACTCTGGTCTCCGTAATTTGGTGCGCTGTACGGACTGCTCAAACCGCCAGTCTTCAATTTTCTTTTGATGCCCTGAAAGTAGCACATCGGGCACTCTCAGCCCTTCGAAATCTGCCGGTCTTGTATACACAGGAGGCGCCACCAAACCATCCTGAAATGAATCGGATAATGCAGAAGTTTCATCACCTAAAACGCCAGGCAATAATCTGATAATTGCATCAGAAACAACAGCTGCTGCTAACTCCCCACCCGACAAAACATAATCCCCGATGCTAATTTCACGCGTTATGAAATGTTCACGCACACGTTCGTCTACACCTTTGTAATGCCCGCAGAGAATTAATATATTTTTCTTGAGCGAAAGTTCATTAGCTATTCCTTGTGAAAAATTCTCGCCATCAGGGCTCATGTATATTATTTCGTCATACGCTCGTTCAGTCTTTAGCTTACGAATACACTTAGCAATAGGCTCAATCATTAATACCATACCGGCACCACCACCAAAAGCGTAATCATCTACCTTTTTGTGTTTGTCTTCAGAGTAATCTCTCAAGTCATGCACAACCACTTCAACCAATCCTTTATTTTGCGCTCTCTTTAGTATAGAATCATTAAAAGGGCTTTCTAATAATTTGGGCAAGCAGGTGATGATATCTATCCTCATGGCTCTAAATATACATCTAACAATCCTTCAGGCAAAGTAACATAAAGCACCTTCTCCTGATGATCAACCTTACCAATAATTTCATTATTAACCGGTATAAGCACCTCCTTATCCTGATATTCCATTACAATTAAATCCTGCATTGAGGTGGTCACCACATCTTTAATTATCCCCAACATACCCTTTTGGTTATCCTGAATGTGATACCCGTGTATTTCGTGATAATAAAATTGATCGGAATCTAATTTGGGAAGTGTGTTTAATGGGAGAAATAAACCACAAGATTTCAGCTCATAGGCTTCTTCATGTCCATTTACATCTTCAAACTTTATCACTGCTTTGTTTCCTCTGATCTGGATGGACTCAATAAAAAAAGGAACCAGTTTTTTGTTGATTTCAACGAAAACTGATTCCAATTCTGAGTATTCTTCAGGAAAATCTGCGTCAATAAAAGCGCTTATTTCTCCATGAGTTCCATGCTTCTTGATCACGTAACCTAATTGGTAACACGCATCAATATTCATGCTATTTTATTCTTCTTTTTTCTCTTCTTCCGAAGCTTCAGGAGCAGATTCTTCTTTTGCTTCTTCAGCCGGTGCTTCAGAGGTTTCTGCAGCAGGAGCCTCAGTTGTTTCCGCAACCGGTGCATCTTTGGTAGCTTCAGCAGTTACTTCTTCGGTTTCTTCTTCTGCTGGTGCATCAGCGGCAGCAGCTTCTTCAGCTCTCTTCTTAAGTGCTTCGGCTCTGGCTTCTTTCACCTTCGCTTCAGCTTCTAATCTTGCTTTCGCTTTGCTATCTGTATCCTTGGCAATTTGGTCTCTCTTCGCCTGAATCTTAGAATCTTTCTCAGCCAACCATGCCTCAAATTTCTTATCAGCCTCTTCTTGAGTGATTGCTCCTTTATTAACACCTATTTGTAAGTGTTTCTTTAACATTAATCCTCTGTAAGAAAGCATCGCTCTTACTGTATCAGTAGGTTGCGCTCCTTTCATTACCCAGTCAAATGCTTTCTCCTCATCCAATTCTATGAATGCTGGATCCGTGTTTGGATTGTAACGTCCAATCTTTTCAATAAACTTACCATCTCGTGGTGATCGGGCATCCGCTACGACTACATCGTACATTGCCTGTTTCTTTCGGCCTCTTCTGGCCAATCTGATTTTAACTGCCATTTTGTTTTTAAAGTTTTAAATAGTCGGATCACGTCCGATTTTAAAATTGAGGTGCAAAGGTACTATTTTTTTGATAATAACAACACATACACAAAACTATATATGCCTTGCTTGCCCGCTAATAATCATCACATTTTCAAGCGATAGCCTTCAATACACATAACTTATTGATTATCAGTAATATTTGTTTAACCGATTATACGGTTTTTTTATTGAATATTACTTATTTACCTTTGATTCGAAATTGGACAACCAAAACTAATGGATAAATATTCCTACATCGCAAATGCTCATGGAAATTACATCGATGAGCTTTATAAATCATATCAAGAAGACCCATCATCAGTAGACATCACCTGGCAAAAGTTTTTTGAAGGTTTTGAGTTCTCTCTTCAGAAGTACGGGGAGGAAGGCCCCGAGACTGGCGAAGGTGTTTCTTCAAAAGATATTCAAGTACGTAATCTGATACACGCATACAGATCACGTGGTCATCTAAAATCAGACACTAACCCTGTTAGACAAAGGCGAGATCATAATGTTAAGTTGAAAATTGAAGATTTTGGTCTATCTGAAAAAGATTTAGACACAGAGTTTGATGTTGGTGCTGGCATTGGTGTTGGCAAAGCGTCTCTGAAAAAAATTGTTGAGACATTAGATAAAATATATTTGAATCATATCGGCTATGAATATATGCATATTCGTGATTCAGAAATTTTAGATTGGTTTAAAGCTAAGTGCGAAAAGGAAGGTCTGGATGTTAATCCTGAAATGAAAACTAAAAGGCGAATTCTTCAGAAATTGAATGAGGCCGTAACTTTCGAAAATTTCCTCCATACCAAATTCTTAGGTCAAAAGCGCTTCTCTTTAGAAGGTGGTGAAAACACGATACCCGCTTTAGATAGTATTATTAATAAGGCTGCCGAATTTAATGTAAAAGAGGTAGTCATTGGAATGGCACATAGAGGTAGGCTTAATGTATTGGCTAACATTATGGGCAAAACCTACGAAGAAATATTCAGTGAATTCGAAGGCACTACAGATCCCGATCTTACCATGGGTGATGGTGATGTGAAATACCACCTCGGCTATTCCAGTAGAATAAAAGCGGAAAACGGTAATGATGTATATGTAAAACTCACTCCTAACCCTTCTCATTTGGAAGCAGTTGATCCTTTGGTTCTGGGTTATGTGCGTGGCCAGATAGATGATGAGTATGATGGTGACTTGAAAAAAGCCATGTCCATTCTAATTCATGGTGATGCCGCTGTAGCCGGACAGGGTATCGTATATGAAATTGTACAAATGTCTCAACTTCCTGGCTATAGAACCGGAGGTACTATCCACTTTGTGATCAATAATCAGGTTGGTTTTACAACGGATTATGACGATGCACGATCCAGCATTTACTGTACCGATATCGCCAAAATAATAGATGCGCCTGTATTACATGTAAATGGTGATGACCCAGAAGCAGTAGTTTTTGCATCAAATTTGGCAGTTGAGTATAACCAAACCTTTGGAAAGGATATTTTTATTGATCTTTTATGCTACAGAAGGCATGGGCATAATGAAAGTGATGAACCAAAATTCACACAGCCTAAACTTTATAATACAATAGCAAAACATCCAAACCCACGTGAGGTGTATGTTAAAACATTGACGGAAAGAGGAGATGCGAACGAAGAAGATGTTAAAAAAATCGATAAAGATTTTAGAGATCTTTTACAGGATCGATTAAATGAGGTGAAACAAAAACCACTCCCATATAAACCTCAAAAAGTAGAAGAAGAGTGGGAACAACTTCAACGCGCTTCAGCAAAAGACTTTGACTCTTCACCAGATACTTCTATAGATCAAAAAACAATTGATAAAGTAGCCAAAGCATTAACAACTCTACCTAAAGGGTTTAAGCCTATCAAGCAAATTGATAAGCTAATAAAGGATAGAAAGGTTAATTTCTTTGATAAGAAAGAAATTAACTGGGCCGATGCTGAACTACTAGCTTACGGATCATTATTAATCGAAGGCAAGTTTGTTAGAATGTCTGGACAAGATGTAAAAAGAGGAACATTTTCTCACCGACATGCAGTAGTGATGGATGCTAACACTAACGAAGCTTACTGCAATCTTGATCATATAGAAGAAGGTCAGCAGCCTTTTAGAATTTACAACTCCTTGCTTTCAGAATTTGGTGTTCTTGGGTTTGAGTATGGGTATGCTATGGCCACTCCAAATGCATTGGTAATCTGGGAAGCACAGTTTGGTGATTTTGCCAATGGTGCTCAGGTAATGATCGACCAGTTCATCACCAGTGCGGAATCTAAGTGGCAAAGAATGAATGGCCTGGTTATTCTTCTACCTCACGGATATGAAGGCCAGGGACCGGAACATTCCAATGCACGACCTGAACGCTTCTTGCAACTTGCTGCTGAAGAGAATTTAATAGTAACTAACATTACTACTCCAGCCAACTTCTTTCACATGTTAAGAAGGCAGTTGACCTGGAATTTTAGAAAACCGGCCGTAAACTTTGCTCCAAAATCCTTATTACGGCATCCGCTTGTTGTGTCTCCATTAGCCGATTTCACCAAAGGATCATTCAAAGAAATTATTGATGATACCTATGTTACTACTAAATCCGTAAAACGTGTTTTACTATGTAGTGGAAAAGTATATTTCGATTTATTGGAAGAGCAACAAAACTCCAAGAGAAAAGATGTTGCCATTGTAAGAATTGAGCAGTTACATCCATTCCCTAAAAAGCAGTACGAAGCATTGGTTAAAAAATACAAAGGTGCAGAGCTAGTTTGGGTTCAGGAAGAACCAGAGAATATGGGCTATTGGACTTATATTCTAAGAATCCTTAGAGACCCGAATATGAAAGTAATTTCTCGCAAAGCAAGTGCATCGCCAGCTACAGGATATGCCAAAGTTCATAAGAAAGAACAAGCTGATATTGTAGCGAAAGCATTTGAAAAATAAAATTGATATTATAAAACTACAAATAGATGAGTTTAGAAATTAAAGTTCCGGAAGTAGGTGAGTCAATCACTGAAGTAACTATTGCCAGCTGGCTAAAATCTGATGGGGATTATGTGGAGCAGGATGAAATAATAGCCGAACTGGAATCAGATAAAGCCACTTTTGAACTGCCTGCTGAAAAAGCCGGGGTTTTGAAGATTAAAGTTCAGGATGGAGAGACCGTTGATGTTGGCACTGTTATCTGTGAAATAGATACATCTGCCAGTGGTGGTTCTGATACGTCCGAGAAAAAAGAAGAAAAGAAAGAGTCTAAATCATCTAATAACAGCAAATCATCTGGTAGTTCTGAACCTGAAAAAACAGGTGAAGTAAAAGAAATGATCGTTCCTGCAGTAGGTGAGTCGATTACTGAAGTTACTATCTCTTCCTGGTTAAAAGAAGAAGGTGATTTTGTAGAGTTAGATGAAATTATTGCAGAAGTAGAATCTGACAAAGCAACATTTGAGTTGCCAGCCGAAGCAAACGGGATACTAAAAATCGTGGCTCAGGAAGGTGACACATTAGAAATTGGTGCCACTATCTGTAAAATAGAAGTAATGAGTGGCGCACCATCTTCTTCAGGTGCAGATGATAAAAAAGAATCCAAGTCAGAATCTGCAAGTGCAGGTAGTGATTCCTCTAGTTCAGATTCCTATGCCGCTGGTCATGCATCACCAGCTGCTGCCAAAATACTGAAGGAAAAAGGAATTGATCCAAGCACTGTTAAAGGAACTGGCGTTGATGGCAGAATAACAAAGGAGGATGCCGAGAATGCTCAAAAGTCAGCACCAAAAGCAGAATCTAAATCTGAGGAGAAAGAACAAGCTGCTGCACCTGTAGCAGGATCAAGAAATCAGCGTAGAGAGAAAATGTCTTCACTTAGAAAAACCATTTCTAAGCGTTTGGTTTCTGTGAAGAATGAAACGGCCATGCTTACCACATTTAATGAGGTAGACATGAAGCCGATTATGGACTTAAGATCTAAATACAAAGAGCAGTTCAAAGAAAAACATGGTGTGGGTCTCGGCTTTATGTCGTTCTTCACCAAAGCATGTTGCCAAGCATTACTCGAGTGGCCGGCTGTAAATGCTGCCATAGATGGAAATGAAATGGTTTATAACGACTTCTGCGATATCTCAATCGCTGTAAGTTCTCCAAAAGGATTGGTTGTTCCTGTTATCAGAAATGCAGAAGCGTTAGATTTCAAGGGAATTGAAAGTGAAGTAGTTCGATTGGCTAAAAAGGCTCGTGACGGCAAATTAAGTATTGAAGAGATGCAAGGAGGAACGTTTACGATAACAAACGGTGGAATTTTTGGATCAATGCTATCAACTCCGATTATTAATGCACCTCAATCTGCGATACTTGGTATGCACAATATTGTTCAGCGCCCGGTAGCAATCAATGGTCAAGTGGAAGTAAGACCCGTGATGTATGTAGCTCTCTCTTACGATCATAGAATAATTGATGGCAGAGAGTCGGTGAGCTTCTTGGTAAGAGTAAAAGAGTTATTAGAAGATCCTGCTAGATTAATGCTGGGAGTTTGATAGTACAGAGTATGAAGTAATGAGTACAAAGATATATGCATAAATATCAAGACCTTCTGGCATGGCAGAAGTCAATGAATTTGGTAGAATTGGTTTATAATTTAACTAATCAATTCCCATCCAAAGAACAGTTTGGGTTAATCGCCCAAATTAATAGATGTGCGATATCAATTCCTTCAAATATTGCCGAAGGAGCAGGACGAAATACTAAGGGTGAGTTTAACCAATTTTTAGGTATAGCAGTGGGTTCATTATTTGAGCTACAAACTCAATTAATGATATCTTCAAGGATCAATTACACTAATGAAGAAGATATAAATCCTTTATTAGAGTTGATTGAGGAAATCCACAAAATGTTATTTGGATTAAAAAAGAAATTATAAACACATTGAGTACACGATGAAATACTCAGTACATTGTACTTAGTACTCAATACTAAATACTAAAGAAATGCAATACGATGTAACTGTCATAGGATCGGGGCCTGGTGGATATGTAGCGGCAATACGATGCGCGCAATTAGGTTTAAAAACAGCCATCATTGAAAAATATGACACGTTGGGCGGTACTTGCCTGAATGTAGGTTGTATTCCATCCAAAGCTCTGCTTGATAGCTCTGAGCATTACTACAATGCTGTGAATCATTTTAAAGATCACGGAATTGACATCAATAAACCGAAAGTCAATTTCAAACAGATGATTGACCGTAAGGCAAGTGTGGTAAAACAAACCTGCGATGGTATCGATTTCCTGATGAATAAAAATAAAATTGATGTGCATCATGGAATGGGATCATTTGTGGACAAAAACACCATTAAAATAACTCCTGCAAAAGGTAAGTCCACTGAAATCACAACTGATAAAGTAATTATTGCTACTGGCTCCAAACCATCGTCACTACCCTTTGCCAAAATCGATAAGAAAAGGATTATTACCAGTACTGAAGCATTGTCTCTGTCTGAAATACCAAAGCACATGATTGTGATTGGTGGCGGTGTAATCGGGATGGAATTAGGCTCTGTGTATGCACGTATTGGCTCGCAAGTTACTGTTGTTGAATATATGGATCGGATTATCCCAACCATGGATAGTACCATGGGTAAGGAATTGACTCGTGTATCAAAGAAAATTGGAATAGATATTAAGGTAAGTCATAAGGTTACCTCCATTGAAAATATAGGCAAAGAAGTAAAAGTAAAGGCTGAAGATAAGAAAGGAAATACTGTAGAGTTTAAAGGAGACTATTGTTTGGTAGCTATCGGAAGAAGACCTTACACTGATGGATTGAATCTTGAAGCCGCAGGACTATCTGCCGATGACCGTGGAAGAATAGGTGTAGATGATCATTTGAGAACCAAGGTTGATAATATTTATGCGATTGGTGACGTAATAAGAGGTGCCATGTTAGCTCACAAAGCTGAAGAAGAAGGAGCATTTGTAGCAGAAACAATTGTTGGTCAAAAACCACACATTCATTACAAACTGATTCCTGGAGTTGTTTATACCTGGCCTGAAGTGGCAAGTGTAGGGTATACCGAAGAAGAACTTAAAGAAAAAGGCTCCGATTATAAAGTTGGGTCGTTCCCATTTAAAGCACTAGGAAGAGCTCGTGCTAGCATGGACGTTGATGGTGTGGTGAAAATATTGGCTGATAAAAAGACAGACGAAATTTTAGGGGTACATATAATAGGAGCACGAGCTGCTGATATGATTGCCGCTGGAGTTACAGCAATGGAATACAGGGCATCTGCTGAAGATGTTTCCAGAATGAGCCACGCACACCCAACCTATATGGAAGCTGTGAAAGAAGCATGTCTGGCCGCAACTGACAATAGACCTATACATATCTAGTTCAAAGTTTTAAGTTCAAAGTTCGTTGTGATAGAAACACTTCGAACTTTGAACGTTGAGCTTAAAAAACCCTCCTATGTCCATCACACTCATCATTGTAATCATAACTTCCCTTATAAGTTACAATGCCTTCAACAATACAACGTTGAAGGCAAAGTTTATTTTTAATCCATATACCATTATAAGAAACAGAGAGTACTATCGCTTTTTGAGTTCCGGCTTTATCCATGCAGATTTTATTCACCTGCTTTTCAACATGTTCGTATTGTGGATGTTTGGCAGTTACGTAGAACAAATATTTGCGGCAATTTATGGCATCACTGGTTATATTCTATATGTTGCCCTATATCTGTTGGGAATTATAATTGCAGATATTCCATCATTCCTTAAGCATAAGGATAGCCCTTACTATAATGCATTGGGTGCATCTGGAGGCGTGTCGTCTATACTTTTTAGCTTTATTATTTTTAACCCTACACAAGATCTTTGTCTGTACGGATTGTTATGCCTTCCAGGCTTTATCTGGGGTGTGGGCTATATTATTTACTCCGTGTATATGGGTAAGCGACAAGGTGACAATATCAATCATGATGCACACCTATATGGTGGCCTCTTTGGTATTGTGTTTACCATTGTTGCCGTGCCGGGTGTTATCCCAAGCTTTATAGAACAATTAAGAAATTTTAGTGTATTTTAAGAGTCATTCTTATAATACATGAAAATACTGACAGTAGTAATTTTACTAAGTTTAATAGCGAGTTGTAACCCTAGTCAAAATTACTCCACTGCGGCATATAACGATCCCTCGCGATCTGCGAAGAAAGGAAAAGAAGTTGAAGAACAGATCAAACGTGAATGGGCCGTTGACGGGATTACAGTATCAAATAAGTTTGATGGTGCCAGAATTAATGGATTCGATAAAGTAAATGATTCGTTATATCAGGCAATCATTACACCTGAAGATACATCCGTTCGCATGAGTCCATGGTACGCATTTAAAATCAAAAGTGATAAAAGTAAACGAATACGAGTGCATTTAAAATATACACAAGGTACTCATAGATATTTTCCAAAATACAGTAAGGACAGCAGAATATGGTTGCCATTAAGAAACTCAGACTATTATAATAAAAATGATAGTACCGTGTTAACACTTAATGTAGGTGAAGACTATCAATACATTGCTGGTAAAGAACTGGAAACATCATCAGACCTTTTACAATGGATGCTGTCCCTATCAGCCTATAGATATATTAAAATAGAACAGTTTGGTACAACCATCAAAGGGAGAAAATTAAAAGCACTACTTATAGCATTTCAAAAGCATCAGCCCACAATCATTATTATAAGCAGGCAGCATCCAACAGAGGTAAGTGGATATCTGGCGATGCAAGAATTTATCGAAAAAATAGCTTCCTATGGAGAACTAGCCACAGAATTTAGAAATAAGTTTTCCGTAATAGTAGTACCAATGCTGAACCCCGATGGAGTAGACATGGGACATTCTGAATTCAATGCTATGGGAGTTGACCTCACAAACGATTGGTTTTTGCATACCCAAACTGAAATAAATTCCTTTCAAAACTATGTTAAGCGCAAAAAACAAGCGTATGATTTAAACATTGTTCTGGCAATAGATTTTCACTCTACCGAGAAGGATCTGATTTACACCTTTAAAAATGATAAATATCCTAGTGAAATGAGTGTCATAAAACCATGGATTGACAGTATGACACAATATGTTAACAGCCAAAACATAATTGTGAATAAAGGGGATCCTAAATTACCAGTATCTGCTAATTGGTTTAAGCAGGAATTTAATGCCGAAAGTCTTATATATGAGGTGGGTGATGAAGTTTCTCGGGATTTAATTAAGAAAAAAGGAGATAAATCTGCTGAGGTACTTATGCAGCTGCTGCTTGAAAAATATAAAGAAAAATAAAACCCTGACAAAGCGTTAGCTTTCGTCAGGGTCAAATTTCTCAATTGGTAGCCTGTATTAGTTAACCTCTTCTACAGATACGTAAGAACGATCGTTTCTGCCTTTTTTGAAGTTAACGATACCATCTTTCAAAGCAAACAATGTATGATCTTTACCGATACCTACATTTACACCTGGATGGTGCTTCGTTCCTCTTTGTCTAACAATGATGTTACCAGCGATTGCCGCCTGTCCACCGTATATCTTAACTCCAAGTCGTTTACTTTCCGACTCTCTACCGTTCTTCGAACTACCTACTCCTTTTTTGTGTGCCATGGTGTTCTTTTATTTTTTAATTCCTTCGATTAATACTTTAGTGAAATCTTGTCTGTGACCATTTCTTTTCTTGTAACCTTTTCTTCTTTTCTTTTTGAAGACGATTACTTTGTCACCCTTAACATGTCCCAAGATTTTACCTGAAACTTTAGCGCCTTTTACTAGCGGTGCGCCAACTTCGACCTTCCCGTCATTGTCTACCAATAACACCTTGTCGAATTCTACGGAAGCGCCTTCTTCGCCCTCCATTAAAGGAGCATATACGAACTGGTCTTGCGTTACTTTGAACTGCTTTCCGGCTATGTCAACTATTGCGTACATTATATAACTGTTTTAAAAATAGGACTGCAAAGGTAATTCAATATTACAAAATATCAAACATCTACATATAAAATGATCAAATGCATCACAATAGGTCTTTTTGCTTGCATTTTTTCAAAAATAGCTATTTTGCTTGCTTTGCTTGCATTAATTGCTTGTATTGCTTGTTCTATTGAACTATCTTCGTCAGAATGATAAATAATTGCTTAAAACGCTTAATATGAAGTTTAACGTCCCAGAAAAGTATGCCGACCTCTACATCAAAGCATTATCTGAAAGAAAGGTTCAGCTGGAGAATCAAATAGAAAATTTTAAGCGTGAAATACTTGAGATAGAGAACCATATAAGCAACCTTACCAGCCTTTCTATTTTTAACGAGCAACATGATTATTCCGAGTTTGAAAAGAAGAACCTGGCGTATAGCAAAAACTGGCCTTGGACACGCAAAATAGCTTATTATCAGGACTTTATAGGTAAATTAATCTCATCTAATGAGGTAGTAGATTATATCATCGACAATGAGCCTAACTTGGACAAAATGAAGGTGCGAAGTTCTGTATCTGCTGCCCTTTCTAATGGAACCCGCTCAGGTAAATACACCAAGTTTAACGATCCTACCAGTGCCTCTACCTACTACGCCCCATCTGAATGGTTTGATAAATCTGGCCAGCCCTTGTTGGAATATCTGCCACAAGACCTGAAAAAGAGGCTGTTTGAAAGGTAATGCCAGATGTAAGATTCTGTGCACATTTGGTTGTTGATATTGCTTGCCGCTGTGGAAAACTTTTCAATAATTTTTCACCCTCATTTAAAGCCAAATTTGGGCTAAGTCATAATTAAACATATATAATTAACTTATTGTTTATCAATTAGTTATGAGATTATTGGATGCCAAATATACACATGCTTGTTCGGCTTTGATATTATCAAACCCTTTCTAATATTTGTGAAGTTGATTGATAAATACACCCTATCAATCATGGCTCACAGTCCCTTGTAACTTTTTGAGTCAAAATCAAGAAAAACGAAAAATCAGAACTAAGGAATTCAACCACTGATTTTTCTTAAATGTGTAATTAAGTAAACCTGAGAGAAGAAAATGAGTGAGACAGCTACCGCAACTGAACCAATACTACAAGAAAACGAAAATCGATTTGTATTATTCCCTATTAAGCATGACGATATTTGGGAATTTTACAAGAAAGCTGAAGCCAGTTTTTGGACGGCTGAAGAGATTGACTTAGGTCAGGATCTGAAGGATTGGGAAAAAATGACGGATGGCGAGCGTCACTTTATCTCTCACGTGCTAGCCTTCTTTGCTGCCAGCGATGGCATTGTAAACGAAAACCTTGCCGAGCACTTTGTTGCTGAAGTTCAATATACAGAAGCTAAATTCTTTTATGGCTTTCAAATAGCAATGGAGAATATCCACTCTGAAACTTATTCCTTATTGATCGATACGTATGTAAAAGACCCTAAACAAAAGGATAAGCTTTTCAACGCCATTGAAACGATGGACTGCGTGAAGAAAAAAGCTGATTGGGCTTTGAGATGGATCGATGAAGGTAACTTCCAGGAAAGACTAGTGGCTTTTGCTGCTGTGGAAGGTATATTCTTCTCAGGTAGCTTCTGTTCTATCTTCTGGTTGAAGAAAAGAGGCCTTATGCCGGGACTAAGCTTCTCAAACGAACTAATCTCAAGAGATGAAGGTCTACATTGCGATTTTGCTTGTCTGTTATACAACAACCACGTTCAAAATAAGCTGGACGAGCAAGTAATCATCGACATCATCAGGGATGCCGTTGAAATTGAAAAAGAATTTGTGACTGATGCTTTGCCTGTAAACCTTATAGGCATGAATGCGGAGCTGATGTGCCAATATATCGAGTTTGTTGCTGACAGATTATTAAATGAGTTGATTGGTAAGAAGATATATAACTCTTCTAACCCATTCGATTTCATGGAAATGATCTCGTTACAGGGCAAAACTAATTTTTTCGAGAAGAGAGTGGGCGATTACCAAAAGGCCGGAGTAATGAAAGGCAACGAGGATTCGAACAAGTTCTCTTTAGATGAAGATTTTTAATAGCTGAATTTTTTAAACTTTTTAATAACCTCCAAATCACCCCATGTTATGTTAGTAGTTAAAAGAGACGGAAGAAGGGAGTCCGTAAAGTTCGATAAGATCACCTCCCGAATAGAAAAGCTTTGCTATGGCCTTGATATGAACTATATCGAGCCGATTGACATCGCTAAGAAAGTAATTAATGGTATTTACGATGGTGTAACCACTGTAGAGCTGGATAACCTGGCAGCAGAAACCACCGCATCGTTAACGACCAAGCACCCGGACTTTGCTAAGCTGGCCGCGCGTATTGCTATTTCTAACCTGCACAAGGTAACGAGCAAATCGTTTAGTAATACCATGAAAAGGTTATATACCTATGTAGATCCTAAAACAGGAGAGAACGCACCGTTAATTTCGAAAGAGACGTATGGGGTGGTTAAGAAAAACGCTGCGTTGTTAGATTCTTCAATTATCTACGATAGGGATTTTAGCTACGACTACTTCGGCTTTAAAACATTAGAAAGATCATACCTAATGAAAGCTGATGGTAAGATTGTGGAAAGACCTCAGCATTTATTAATGCGTGTGGCAGTTGGTATTCATGGGGAGGATATTGAGGCTGCAATCGAAACCTATAATCTATTATCAGAAAAGTGGTTTACACATGCTACACCAACATTATTTAATGCAGGTACTCCTAAGCCACAATTATCTTCATGCTTTCTACTAACCATGCAAGATGATAGTATTGATGGTATTTATGACACATTAAAGCAATGTGCTAAGATATCGCAGTCAGCAGGAGGTATTGGACTAAGCATACACAACATTAGAGCTACGGGCTCATACATTAAAGGTACAGGTGGAGTTTCTAACGGTATCGTGCCTATGTTAAGAAATTTTGACATGACTGCTCGTTACGTGGATCAAGGCGGTGGCAAGCGAAAAGGAAGCTTTGCCATCTATCTTGAGCCATGGCATGCAGATATCTTCCAATTCCTTGACCTGAAAAAGAACCACGGTAAAGAAGAATTAAGAGCGAGAGATTTATTCTATGCTTTATGGATTTGTGACTTGTTTATGAAAAGAGTGGAAGAAAACGCCATGTGGTCATTATTCGATCCAAATGAGTGCCCTGGACTTTCTGACGCCTATGGTGATGAGTTCGAAAAACTTTATGAGAAATACGAGAAAGAGGAGAAATACAGAAAGCAAGTAAAAGCTCAAGACCTTTGGTTTGAAATTCTAGAATCTCAGATTGAAACCGGTACGCCTTACATGTTGTACAAAGATGCGGCTAACAAGAAGTCTAACCAGAAGAACTTAGGTACGATCAAGTCTTCTAACTTGTGTACTGAGATTATGGAGTACACTTCTAAAGATGAAGTCGCTGTTTGCAACCTTGCTTCTATCGCACTTCCAATGTTTGTTACTGAAGATGGCGTATTCGATCATCAGAAGTTATATGACATCACGAAAGTGATCACTAAAAACCTGAACAAGGTAATTGATATCAACTACTACCCTGTGGAGGAAGCACGTAATTCAAATATGCGTCACAGACCTATTGGAATTGGTGTGCAAGGATTGGCTGATACATTCTTAATGTTGAAAATGCCATTTGAGTCTGATGAGGCCAAGCGTTTGAACGAAGATATCCACGAGACCATCTACTACGCTGCGATGACTGCTTCTATGGAGCTAGCGAAGAAAGATGGCCCTTATGAGACATTCAAAGGTTCTCCGGTATCTAAAGGTATCTTCCAGTTTGATATGTGGGGTGTTACTCCAAAATCTAACAGATGGGATTGGACAAGCCTGAAGAAAGAGGTTAGAAAAAATGGTGTGCGAAACTCATTATTACTTGCTCCTATGCCAACAGCTTCTACTTCGCAGATATTAGGAAACAACGAGTGCTTTGAGCCTTATACTTCTAACATCTATACACGAAGAACATTATCCGGTGAGTTCATTATTGTGAACAAGCACTTAATGCGTGATTTAATTGAGCTCGGTCTTTGGAATGATACGATGAAAAACAGACTGATTGAAGCGAATGGTTCAGTTCAGAGCATACCAGAGATACCACAGCACATTAAAGACTTGTACAAAACTGTTTGGGAAATCTCTCAGAAAGCTATTATTGATATGGCTGCTGACAGAGGAGCGTATATCTGCCAAAGCCAGAGTATGAATGTACACATTCAAGATCCGAACTTTGGTAAGTTAACATCAATGCACTTCTACGCCTGGAAGAAAGGGTTGAAGACAGGAATGTACTACTTGAGGTCTAAAGCGGCTACAAGTGCCATCCAGTTTACTGTAGAGAAAACAAAGAAAGAGCAGCCAGCTACGGCTACAGCTGCCAACGATGAAGCTGCCCTGGCCCAAAAACAAGCCGATATGGTTTGTTCATTGGATAACCCCGATGAGTGCGAGGCTTGCGGTAGTTGATTATTTTAATTGCTAGTTTAGTTTAAATTACCCTGACGCCAGCTATGCTGGGTCAGGGTTTTTTTTTGACTTTTTTACTTTCGTTATTTCGTAGGCAGTAGCCGAAGAAATCAACTGCGTAACACACTCATACTTTTCGTACACAGATTTCTCTTCGTTCCGAAATGACTTTATTAAAACTACAATCATTACTAATTAAATAGTAATCCAACTTAGGACTTATATTTTTGTTTATGCTCTAACACAAAAACTGCATGAACCTACTCTCCCAACTCAAAAAGGTACTCTACATCACCATCGCGTGGACGTTGGTAGCTTTGTTTATCAACGTTATTGGTATGTCAGCTGTTTTGGATAGAAATGTCATCCAAAATGTAGATCCAACTGAACTGGAACTTGATTATTACCTGGCGTTTTTTGGAAGTATTATAGAATCGGTCATTGGAGGACTTGTTGGTGGCAGTGCAATCGTATTTGTCTGGGAGAAGTGGCTACGTTCTAAGCCTTATGGTTGGACACTTAAAAATATAGTATTGTCATTTGTTATCATCTTCATAATCACTGCTATACCGGTCATATTATTTAACAATACTTACAACAACGATGTATCGGTTTTTAGCAAACAGGCCTGGTTAGAAGTTTTAGAGGCATTTCAAACGCCTTCGCTCTTAATCCCATTCTTTTTCTGGATGGCAGTGGTTATCATGACATTTATTTTCCTTCAGGTCAATGACAAATATGGGCCGGGTGTCTTTAAGAAGTTTTTGTTGGGAAAATACTTTCATCCGACCCGTGAAGAACGGATTTTCATGTTTTTGGATTTACGATCTTCTACAGCCATTGCTGAAAAGCTGGGTGAAGAAAAATACTTCAATTTTATTCGGGAGGTTTTCAAGATAGTGACACCAGCAATACTTAAAAACGAAGGTGAGATTTATCAATATGTAGGTGATGAAATCGTGATCAGCTGGCCTATGAATGAAGGCCTTAAAAATGCATCTTGTGTACGCACTTATTCTGATGTTGAAAGTAGCATAAAGGAAAATATTGATTTTTTTATCTCAACATATGGGGTCGAACCTGAGTTTAAAGCCGGGGTGCATGGAGGATATGTAATGGCCGGTGAATTGGGTATAGTAAAGAGGGAAATTGCCTATTCGGGAGATGTACTGAATACTGCTGCCAGAATTCAGGCCATGTGCAACGAGCTTAAGGTAAATTTACTCGTCTCAGGAGAGATAGTTAAAGCATTGAAACAAGACAACTTTCAAAGTAAAGGGTTTATCAATTTGCGAGGAAAATCCGAAAGAATGGAGTTATTCACCATTTAAATCCAAATGTCGGGTAAATGTCGGGTGAGTTGTATTTCAATTTTTTGTTCTTAATTTGTTAAGCCAATAATCTTGTTCGAAAATACACAGATGAAACAACCCGAACTAGGTAAAAAAATTGCCGACTTACGAAAAGAACAAAATCTCACGCAAGATGAGTTAGTGGAAAAGTGTAACGTAAATGTTCGTACACTGCAACGCATAGAAGCTGGCGAAGTAACTCCTCGCCCATCTACTTTACGTATTATCGTTGAGGCACTCGGTCAGGATTTCAAGCAGACTTTTGGACAAGATGACAAAGCCGGTTTTTGGCAATTACTTTTTGTGAGTCACCTCACTGAAAATCAGACCAAATCAATTTTACAACCAGCCTGGATAGCAGGACTCATTTATTTTGCTTTAGGTATTGTGGAAGCTGCTGCAAGCTACCTCCTCACCAATGACTACATGAGTATTTCGCAACAATTTTTTGTAGCTGCAACCAAACTTGGTGTATTAGCAAGTTACTTTTTCTTTATGCGAGGTTTTGTGGCATTGGGTAAGTTGTTCGATAATTACCTTCTAAAAATCAGCAGTTACCTGATGGTGGCATGTTATATCATTCTAATTGCTTTCGATATTTACCACGTTATCGCTCCCTTTGATGAAACACATTACATCATCATACAATCCACTGCGGCAGTCACTTTTGGTGCATTGGGTATTATTTTAGGAGTAGGCTTTATTCGATTAAGACCAGCAGCAGGCGGAATAGCCATTGTTGCCGGAATCTTTGAATTGATCATTGCTGTGTTCTTCCTCACGGTGGTTGGGTCTTTTTTGGCGCTTCTTTTACTCATTCCGGCTGTTATTATAGAAGTAGTGATACTCTATAAAATGTCAGAACAGCTTTCTTCGAAATAAGCTAAACAGAGATGAAGAAATACGTAGTTTATTTCACAATTGCAGAATTGTGCCTGGTAAGTTATTTTCTATTTGAACCGGCAGCTGCCTACAACTGGGGTTGGAATACGTTACCCAATACATTTGAACAAGCTTCTGTCGAAACTCTTGATAGTGGATATTTTGATGCCATTAAATTCAGTAAATCTCAAGTCGATATATTTAGCGCCATGGGCATTCCTGCCCTATCCGTTGCAGTTGGAGTCGGTGATAAAATAGTATGGTCGGAAGCCAGAGGGTATGCCGATATTGATCAAGAAATAACTGCTAACACTCAGACTAGTTTTAGAATTGGTAGTGTTTCAAAGGCTGTTACGAGTGTTGCGCTGGCTAAGTTAATTGATGCAGTAGCCTTGAACATCGAAGATAAGGTAACAAAATATTTACCTGATTATAAGTATAACGATGTGACCATCAAGCACCTGGCGAGCCATACATCAGGCATTCGGAATTATGACGTCTGTTTATGCATTCCCATTTTTGAATATTATAGCAACGATGCTTATGCGTCAGTGGACGAGGGTTTAGAAATGTTTGTGCAAGACCCTTTACTTTTTGAACCAGGCACTGATTTTAGCTATAGTAGTTACAACTTCACATTATTGAGTGCTGTTTTGGAAAAAGCCGTTGATGATAGCTTTTATGAACTAATGAAAAACGAAGTTTTTGCACCACTGGAAATGCATCAAACCACTTTTGATTTCAACGATTCCATTTTTACCCACCGAGCGGAGTTTTATGAAGTTAGGTATGGTGAATATAAAAAGTCATTTGAAGTGGACAACAGTAATAAATGGGCAGGCGGAGGCATAATTTCAACACCTACTGATTTAGTAAAAATGGGCCTTTCATTGTTAAATAAAGACTTTATTAGCCGTGAAACATTTGAAATTATTACTACTCCTGTAGCTCTTAACAACGGTGAAATAAATGAACAAAATTATACATTAGGTTGGCGAAAAAGTGAATTTGGTTTTGATGTTATACCAGACAAAGTAACAGTTATTCATCATGGTGGCACGGCAGTGGGTTCTACTGCATTACTTCTTTTAGTTCCGGATTATCAACTGACAGTGGCCATTAGCATGAATCGATCAGTCGAAGACTTTCCTTTATTTGATTTGGCTAAGCCGATAATAGGGGCATTTATTAATCAGATTATGGGTTGAGACGTGGCTAATAAACACAAGGTCTTTTCGCATTGATAACGGAGAAATCTTTGCCATGAAGCAAGTAATAACCTATCGAGGTGGCAAAGATTTCTCCTCCGCCAGTAGGCGGATACGAAATGACGTTCTATTAGACTGAAGTATGTCACATAGAGTCCTGAGCTTGTCAAAGGGTCGAAATGTGGCATTTCGTCCTCATGTTTCGACAAGCTCAACATGACAATAAGTATTAACTTAGAAACCCACCCCTAACCCCTCCCGGGAGGGGATTTTGACTATTTCACAAAAAACGATTGAGAAGAAACAAACAACTTCTCAAACACGTTCAGGCTGCCTTTTTTGAAGTAGGCATCTGAGTTTAAAGAAGAGTTTAAAATCACTTCATCATCGCGCATGAAGCCTTTAACAACAATACTATTCATGTTATTGCCATCAATAGTTAAGGTATAAGCTGCACCTTCTGATGGTGTAAAGTCATCTGCAAAGTCCCTTTGGTTCAGTCTTCTTAATCCATTCAGATATTTCTGAACAGATGCAGAGTCAGCCTCCACTCCATTCACCTGCCATCCTGAGCCAGTCGAAGTATCTGATACTTTATTTAATACGAAACTGCTGTCACCAGCATAATCAAATTTTAAAGAGGTTAAGTTTTCTGGAGTAGTTTTTACAAAGGTTTTATCTCTAAAGCTGTTGAATTCCTGGTTGTACGTGGAAGCAAGAAAGCCATCTACCGTGTACACTTCTTCTTCATCGGATAATCGTACAAATGTAGCTGCCGTTCTGGCCTGTTGATTGAAATTAAACTTACCTACGACCAAATTGGCCAGTTCCTTATCTCCGTCATACATCTTCACTTTAGTACCCAGCGAATCATTCACTTCATATTGCGCCCATTTATCTTCTGAGTTAGAAACTAACCGCTGTGGTTCCAACTTTATCAGTGCGTTTAATATGCTTTTTACATTGCTTTTATCCGCATCATCCGTTTTTTCTCCATTAGAAACTGTCCAGCTGACACCTTCTTTGGTAAACACTACAGGTTTGTGGCTGTTGGCTCTTGCTTCTATCACTACCTTACTCACCGTTGATGTGTCCAATGCTACCAGTACATCTCTGAAATTTCGGTCGTTATTGCTGCCTAAAAACTTATTTCCGAAATAAACGGCTAACAATACCCCGAAAACAATTAAAAGTATTTTGTTCTTACTCATAGCTCACCTCCATTCTTTTAATGCGTTGTAATCTTCTGCGTTGAGACCTAAATAAACCGTATAATATGGCTAGCACTATAGGTGCTCCAAAGTTCACCCACTTAAGTGTTGCTTTCATACCATCTTCTAATTGATCGATAGGTCTGGATGAAACGCCTTTTGTTCTCAAGTCAATTAAACCTGTATCATCAGAAAGCCAATCGATACCATTGACGAACAAGCTTACATTATCTTCCTGCACAGGTTGCGGCTGTCCTCCACCTTTATTATTGATAGCGAAATCACCATCACCAATTACAACCATTTTACTAAATGTATTGCTAACTAGATTACCTTCAATAGCAGCTGCAACGGTTTGTGCCGCTAAAGGAAAATCGCTTTCTTCCCATTTTTGCTGCACATTAAAATACGTTGGGGCGGTAACTGTTCCAGATTGACCGGAAGAATATGCCAAAGGCATATAATTTACAGCTGTATCACCAGAAAATACCAATGGACTAGCAAATGGTAAAATTACCTGTTCTAACCCTTTAGTTACAGGATGATCTGCAAAATTGGTTAGGATCGGCAAAAATGGAAATTGTACCCTCGATTGAAATGAGAAGTTCCCTTGCTGCTGGCGTACGGTTACTGCAGCACAGTTGGCATCCGTTAGAAACTTATTCTCTACAGATACTCCCTTGCTTGCAAGCCAATTATCTATTCCAACATTCAGTGAACTACCCGTTGCATTTTGCAGATTGCCTTCTACTCTATTCAGAGCAACCAATAATTTACCGCCTTTGGCTAAATAAGCATCCAACTTTGCTAAATGTGCAGGTGGTATAGTGTCTTTAGGAGCCACCAAGGCAAGCGCTTTGTAAGATGTTGGTATTTGGGTAGAATCAGTAAGTGTTACATTTTCGAAATTATACAACACAGATAATGCCTGCGCTGCTTGCTGCATATCCATGACGGAAGGCTCACCGTGCCCTTGAATCAAACCAACTGAAGGCTTATCAACAACCGATAATTTTTTAATACTTGTCGTTAATGCGTACTCCATGGCTTCTCCCGGCTGCATAAACGGAATCACATCTTTTTGTGTCCCTATTTCTATAACAGCTCCCAAGAAAGCCTTCTGCTGCTTCACCTGATCCTTCTCACGTACGTTAATCATCACCGGACTTATACCAGCCTGACCTGCCTCTTGCTCTGTCTGTGGGTCTTCATTTGGGTTAATGAATTCGTATACCAAATTGCCATCAGAAAGACTGGCATACTCCACTAACAGGTCTTTAAAGTCCTGACGGGTTTGTGCTACATTGGGTGGTAAGTTCTCTGAAAAGTAGGCCTTTACCGTTACAGGCTCTGTGAGATTTTCCACAATATCTTCCGTGGCCTTACTTAAGGTATATCTCTTGTTTTCTGTTAAATCCAGACGAACGAAAAAGTCCGTGGATAGAATATTGATCAATACTAAAATTCCGATGATCAACAAAAGGGATGAGTAATATGATTTTCTCGTCTTCATGATCAATTAGATAAGTTTCTTTTTGCCAAATTCGATTCTGCCAATACAATTCCTATTCCCACAATGGTTAAGAAGTACACCACATCTTTCGTGTCTATCACACCTCTGGATAGGGATTCAAAATGAACTGATAGGCTTAATGTATGAAACAACTGACCCATAAAACCAGTAAGGTTTGATGCCAATACATTAAATATGATATGGAAAAACAACCCGATAAAAAGTGCCAGTAAGAAGGCAACGATCTGGTTGTTGGTGATGCTACTTGTAAATAACCCGATGCTCACATAGGCAGCGCTCATCAACAATAACCCAAGGTAGCCACACCAAACTGCTCCAT
Organism: Fulvivirga sp.; assembly: GCF_040220315.1. Lineage (GTDB taxonomy): Bacteria > Bacteroidota > Bacteroidia > Cytophagales > Cyclobacteriaceae > Fulvivirga. The sequence goes on along the minus strand of NZ_JAVJUY010000278.1, from coordinate 4,026 downwards.
GATCCACATTACCAATATTGGCCAATGTGATGTAGTAGGGAAGCGTAAATGCAATGGCAATAGCTACCAAAAGGAAGCATGCTAAAAACTTACCTATTACCACTTCTCTATCTGTTACTGCTTTGGTAAGTAGAAGTTCTATTGTTCCGGTTTTCTTTTCTTCAGCCAACATGCGCATGGTAATAGCAGGTATAAAGAAGAACAAAGTCCAGAAAGCGATGTCGAAAAAGCTTTGCAAGCTTGCCTGACCTACCAGGAAAACATCGGCACCATAAATCCAGGTAAAAAATCCGCTGAAGCCCAAGAACAACACGAGCATGATGTAGGCGATCAACGAATCAAAAAATGATTGTAATTCGCGTTTTGCTATAATCCAAATCGATCTCATTGTTATCAATTTTTGATTTATCTATAAATAATTTGATTAGGCTGTCAGGTCTCTAAAGACATCTTCCAGCTTGGTAACAGATGGTGTCATTTCAGTAATCACCCATTTATTTTTCACGCACAATGAAAATACATCTCTTGCCGTGCTCATTTCAGGCTTACTCTGAATTTCAAACTTTCCATCACCTTTGCTTTCTACCGATGCCACAGATGGCAACTCCCTGATCGCTTTTTCTATTTCTTCAACAGAACCATCTTCTATTTTGGTAGCAAGTAATTCCTGACCTTTCGCTTGCTTTCTAAGTGTTTCAGCCGTTCCGTCTGCAACTATTCGTCCTTTATTTATGATCAGGATACGATCGCAAGTAGCCTCTACTTCAGAGAGTATGTGTGTGGAAAGAATGACGGTCTTTTCCTTTCCTATTTCTTTGATCAGCTTTCGGATTTCTACAATTTGGTTAGGGTCCAAACCGGTTGTAGGTTCATCCAATATCAATATTTCAGGATCGTGAATCATGGCTTGGGCCAAACCTACACGCTGGCGATACCCTTTCGATAGCTCACCAATTTTCTTGTGCTTTTCTGCGTTCAGGCCGCAAAGCTTCACCATTTCTTTTACCCTAGCTGGCACCAAATGATTTGGAACACCTTGTAATGCGGCTGAAAATTCGAGATAATCAATAACAGGCATTTCATGGTAGAGCGGGTTGTGCTCCGGCAAATAGCCAATATGCCTTCTTAATTCGTCTCCTTGATTTTTAATTGAATTTCCACCAATAGATATATCACCACGATCAATGGCAATGTAATTGGTAATCATTTTCATGGTGGTTGTTTTTCCTGCACCGTTTGGTCCAAGAAAGCCTAGGATTTCACCTGTTTTTACCTCAAATGAAATTTCATCTACCGCCTTTTGCGGTCCGTAGGTCTTTGTCAAACTTTCGATCTTAATATCCATAAAACAGAATTTTAACTTCGTTGACCCTGATTTTTTAAATCAGGTGCAATTATAGGGAATAGAAGAAATTCTGTAAAGTGAGAAGGACCTTTTTTAACGTGTTTTAATACTTCTTCCAGAAGCTAGGATTAAAAAGCATGAGCACTGTGAAAAGTTCTAATCTACCTAAAAGCATGAGAAACGATAGCAGCCATTTGCCAAAATCAGAGATGTGCGCGAAGTTATAAATCGGCCCAACTGACCCGAGACCCGGGCCAATGTTGCCCAAACTGGTAGCCACGGCACCTAAAGCTGTATTAAAATCTACGCCTGTGAAGGAAATTAAGAATACGCCTGATCCGAAAATAAGTAGATAAATCATAACAAACGCCAGTACATTATAGGTAATATCCCTGCTTACTGCTTTTCCATTTAACCGAACAGGCATAACTGCTGAAGGATGCAATTGACGTTTCATCTCCAAAAAGCTATTCTTAAATAATAAGGTGTGTCTAATTACTTTAATACCTCCTGCCGTGGAGCCTGCAGAAGCACCTAAAAACATCAACAAGAAGAAAATAACAGTAAGAAAAGGTGCCCAGGCAGTATAATCCGCTGTTACATAACCAGTGGTTGTAACAATAGAAACTACCTGAAACAAAGAATCTCTAAACGATTTCTCAAAGCCTTCCCATTGATCTGAAAATACAAAAAAGGCAATGCACACAGACAAGGCAATAACTATGGTAAAATAGTTTCTAAACTCTTCATTTGACCATACCTTCTTAAACCTGCCTTTAAAGCCATAATAGGTAATTGTAAAATTTGTACCTGCCAGAAACATGAATAGGATGATCACATATTGGATGTAGGGCGAATCGTAATGGGCAATGCTTGCATTTTTTGTGGAAAAACCACCTGTTGCCATGGTGGTTAGTGAGTGGTTGATGGCGTCATAAAATGTCATACCGCCCATCATGAGCAGCACCATTTCAGTTAATGTTAGCCCTAAGTAAATAAACCATAGCCTTTTGGCAACATCTTTAATTCTGGGCTTCATTTTATCCGGACTAATGCCCGGAGCTTCAGCAATAAATAACTGCATTCCACCAATACCTAATATCGGAAGAATAGCCACTACCAGAACGATAATTCCCATACCGCCAATCCATTGAGTTAAGCTTCGCCAGAATAAAATACCTTTATCAACGGCTTCAATATCTGTTAATATGGAAGCACCTGTAGTAGTATAACCGGAAATTGTTTCGAAGAAAGCATTGGTGAAATCAGGAATTGAGCCTGATATTAAGTAAGGTAATGAGCCAAAAACGGACATGGATACCCAGCCTAAAACCACTATCAGGTAGCCATCTTTCTTTTTTAACTCGCGACTTTCGTTATTTCTTGTGAGGTACCATATAGTACTGCCAAATACGGCTGTAATAAGACCTGACAGACCAAGGGAATAAATGGGCTCATCATAGTAAATAGAGAATGGCAGGCACAAAAGCATAAAAATGCCATTGATAACCAACAGCATCCCCGTAAAACTTGTGATTAATTTGTAGTTGAACCTCATTCTATCTTCGGATGACTCCGAAAGGTACTTATTTTACTTAAAAAATTCTTCTACCGTCTTAATACATTCAGGCCTGCATAACACCACTGCTCGGTCTTTAGGCCTAAACTGGAAGTTACCCATAGTGGTGTAACCGACACCGTTACGAACAACCCCTCCAATAATAGCACCCTTTGGAAATTCTAAATTCTTTATCTCCCTTTCAGTAATCTTAGAGCCAGCCTTCACAATAAACTCCAGCACCTCGGCATCCACACCATGAATACTGGTAAGTGAAATAATATCGCCTTCCCTGATGTATCGGAATATAAAGTTAGCCGCTATCAACTTCTTATTGATCATGGTATCTACACCAATATTTTGCGACAGATGTATGTAGTCAATATTCTCAACCAATGAAATGGTTTTCTTTACATTATGGTTTTTAGCAACAAGGCACGAAATAATGTTGGTTTCTGAATTGCCTGTTACGGCAATAAAGGCATCCATTTCACTGATGCTTTCCTCTTCTAATAATTCAACATCTCTGCCATCTCCATTAATTACCATCACATTCTTCAACTGATCAGCCAACTCGAAGCATTTGTCTTTATCACTTTCAATAAGCTTCACATTAAATTTCCTGCTCAGGCTTTTGGCTGCGTGATAACCCACCTTACTGCCACCCAGGATCATCACATTCCTAATTTCTTGTTTCTTCTTTCCTGATAGCTTTAAAACGCTTTCAACACCATCGGGCTGAGCAATGAAGTAGGCATGATCCCCAACAACAAATTTATTATCACCATGAGGGATAATTGTCTTATTATCTCGTAGTATGGCTACGGTAATAAAGTTTTGAGAAGGGTTTAGATGCGCCATTTCTATCAAAGTTTTACCATTCAGGGCACTGGTTTCATCAATATGCACCCCCACCAATGATAGCCTGCCTTCATCAAAATCAAACGTATCGGTAATAGCAACTTCTTTGAGCAATCGTTTTATCTCTTTGGCCGCCAGTGATTCCGGTGAAATAATTTCGTCTATCCCTAAGTCTTTGAGGTCAAGCTTCTCTTTATCCAGAAGGTATTCAACATTTTGAATGCGTGATACGGTTTTCTTGGCACCTAGATGCTTGCCGATG
>NZ_JAVJUY010000277.1:0-9252 GCF_040220315.1 Fulvivirga sp. | reverse complement strand
AATGCGCAACAATTAAGCGCAAACCGGGACTGGTTAATAAATATCTGTAAAGAATTTGAATTTAATTTTACTGATCGCCTTCATATCCACCTATATGGTGATAAGCGTGGGGTATAAAAAACCCCGACATTCAAGTCAGGGTTCAAATTAGATTAAGGGCGATAAATCCCTTACATTTTTTCAGTAACAACACCACAGCCTACCCTAGCGCCAGCAGCACCAGAAGGTTGTGATGTAAAGTCATCAGCGCTGGCATGAATTATTATCGCTTTGCCTATCACATTTGTGCTGTCCGCACCACCTACCGACCATCCCTTAACAGACATTGATAGACTACCTGTGCTATCCTCACCAACAACAATATTGTCGATGTCACCGGCATGAAACATTTGAGTTTCGCCACGTTTTCCATGATCAACATCTGCAGGATTCCAGTGACCACCAGCAGATGTAGCGTCAGGCGCACTGCAATCTCCGTTTACATGTAAATGAATGGCGTGGGTTCCTGGTGCAGCACCAGAAACTGACAATTCAAAAGTTACTGTTCCGTCTCCATTATCTGTAAATTTAGCTTCGCCACTTAATGTACTTCCACTCGCACTAGATATGGCAGCCATCGCCACTGGCTTAACTTCCTCTGCCTTCTCCATTCCCATTTCTTCAGAATTTGTTGCTTCATCTTCAGATGCTTCCTCTTGTTTGGTTCCGCTACATGATACTAAAACTATTAAAGTTGTAACTGTTAAATACTTGCTTATAAATTTCATATTTTCTTTCATTTGTTGGTTTACTTCTATTTTAATGATTTTGATTTTTAATATCAACTATGAGACACTAAAGTGTTCATCATAATCCTTGACACTTCTATTGATTACATCATATGCTTCTTCCTGCCCATATAAATGCGTTATTTCAGTTTTTTTTATTGTTGACTCCCCTGGCATTTGCTTATAAGTTAAAAAATAATGCTTTAGTCTATTGATCAGGCTGTCAGGACAATCCTCTATAGTCTTCCAATGGCCAAATACTTCATCCCCTTTTAAAATAGCAATAATCTTATCATCTGCTTCACCGCCATCAATCATCCTAAACCCACCTATGGGTAATGCAGGAACTATTATATTTCCATGGTTAATATTTCGCTCTGTCAGAACACAAATGTCCACCGGATCCTTATCACCTACAATGGTAGCATTACCAGTTTTCTGTTGACATAATTCAGCTACATGTTCGGCACTATAAGTTTGTGGTATAAAGCCATAGAGGGCTGGAACTATGTTCGAGAATTTTTGAGGCCGATCTACTTTAATGAATCCTGTGGTTTTATCAATTTCATATTTAACGGAATCGAAAGGAGTCATTTCAATAAAAGCATTGACTACTACAGGACTTTCTGAACCAATATTGATACCGTGCCAAGGATGAGGCAGATATGACTTAACATGAATTTTACTCATGCTTGAAGTTAATCTTTTAAGTCATTACATCCACTACCACTTTTAAGATAATGGTGCACAAACCTACAATTATTGATGCTAGTAGCAGAATAGGAATAATAGCAAAAGCCATCGGAAAAGTTAAAATGCTATACTTGTCAAATTTAAAACCTATTCTGGGCATAGTACAAATTTTTAAGTTCTATTGATGAAATTAAATATAAACGTATTTTTTGAAAACTAACCTAATAAAAGCAACTTTTAACGAAATAATTGTTTGTTTAACGAATAAGCAGAGGTTTTGTTTAATTGATAAATTACAACTTACTAGATTTAACAAGTAACTCTTATGAATATAAAAATAATTTGATGAAATCTTTGTTATTTACAAGCTGCTATTTTTTAATCTTATGCTCATTTTCACAGAGCATTAACGATCGATTTACTAATCTTTTAAACGATAGTGAGACGTTTAAAGATTATAATGTAATTAAAACATACAAACTAAATTCTTTTTGGAGTGAGGTATCCGATAGCATTAGTATGAAAAAGAAAGAAATAGACGTGCTTGTAAGAAACAATGAGGAATTAAATACTCGTTTATCAACAACAGAAGATCAACTGAACAATGCCATATCCAAGATTGAATCACTTGAAAATCAGATTACTACGATCAAAACTTTTGGTATATCAATCGATAAGACTGTCTATAAAGTAATCAATTTTACTACCATTGGTACACTCATTATTATAATAGGACTTATCCTTTTTAGGTTAAAAGATAAGATGCAGTTGGCTAATTCTAAACTTAAGGATTACCATAACCTGGAAGCTAAATTCGAAGATTTTCGTAAAAAATCACTAGAGAATCAAATGAAATTAAGACGCGAGTTGCAAACAGAGAGAAATAAACTTGAAGAGATTAAGTCTATCTAATTAAAATTTATAACATAAAAAAAGGAGCGCAAACGCTCCTTTTTTTATGTTATAATCTTAGGCGCTATTAACTAGCTAAGTATGGAATAAGAAGTTCATTTTTAGGGTTTTTAGAAAGTTTTCTAAGTGCCTTTTCCTTAATTTGCCTCACCCTTTCTCGTGTTAAACCCAAATTTTCACCTATATCTTCTAAAGATAAACTTGGCTCTTCACTCAATCCAAAATACTGATTAATAACAACTCTTTCTCTTTCAGTTAAAGTAGATAACAATCTACCAACCTCCCGCTTTAAAGAATCCTTATAAACGATGTTATCAACCTCATTACTATCTTCATCTTCCATCACATCCAGTAATGAACTACCTTCATCTTCTGAAAATGGTTTATCAATGGATACTTGTTTTGTTTGTGATCTAACTGTTGTTCTAACCTCATCAATTGTCATTTCTAACAATTCGGCTAGTTCCTCGTCTGTAGGCTCTCTTTCAAACTTTTGCTCAAGTAATGAAGATGCCTGATCAATTTTTGATAATGCACCAATTTTATTTGATGGTATTCTTACAATTCTGGAATGTTCTGCTAATGCCTGAATAATCGATTGTCTAATCCACCATACGGCATAAGAAATGAACTTAAATCCTCTTTTTTCATCAAATCTTTTGGCTGCTTTAACAAGACCTAAGTTTCCTTCATTAATTAAATCGTTCAAAGGAATTTTGTTTGAATAATGGTACTGTTTAGCAACAGATACCACGAATCTCAAGTTAGCCTTTACTAATTTCTCCAAAGCGGCATCATCACCCTCTCTGATTCTTTGAGCTAAATCAACTTCCTCTTCAGGAGTTAACAACTCATCTTTTGAAATTTCATTAAAGTACTTTTCGAGCGTTCTACTATCACGGTTTGTGATAGACTGCGTAATCTTAAGTTGTCTCATTCTTGTTATTTACTGATAATTATTTCCTGTTTCCCAATCTATACGAACAAATAATACGCTAAAATGTTCCCTATTGTTATTCTTTATAAATATTTTTGGAAAGATTTGTTCAAATTCTTTCCCCGACATTTCCACAGGACAGCCTTAATTGCTGGTAATTGGGAAATTTCGCATGATACAAAAAATATCTGATATGGGTAAGAATTATTTAGTTTTATTTGCTACTATCTGTCTAGACATCAAGTGAACGTTAAAAAAATCAGTAAAGTTTTAGTTTCGCCATTTTTTTTATTAGTTATTTTCGTTTTTGGATTTTTCAAAGTTGCAACATGCCAAGTTAACGATACTGACTCGGCAGAAGATCTTTACAACCGAGGTTACCGTTATTTATCGGCTGACAAAGAAAAGGCCATAGACCTTCTTACACAAAGTATTAAAAAAGATTCAACCTTAGCCAATGCATATTATCATCGAGGTATTACCTACTTCAAGTTGGGTGAATTTGAAAAGGCACTATCAGATTTTAACAAAACGTATGAACTAAGCCCTGACCTATCAATTATTTATATGTATAAAGGCTTTGCTCAAAGAAATATGGGTAACATTAGTAAAGCAGTAGAATCATTCTCAAACTACATTTCTCTAAACCCAACAGATACTTCTGCTTATTCATATATACTTCGTGGAAAAATGAAATATGAGCTTGGTGATTTTAATGGTGCAGTAAATGACTATAACATGGCTACTAAGCTTAAACCATTTGAGGAGAAATATAACTACTACAAATTTGTGGCTTTTAAGGAAGCTGGCTATTACAAAGAGGCGCTAAAAAGCGTAAACAACTTAATTGAAGTCAATCCCGATTTTTATGGTTACTATTTTTACAAAGGCAATGTATTTCAGAATCTTAATTATTACGATTCGGCTGTTTACATGTATAACATTGCGATTATAAAGAACTATCAAAACCCAGATAGTTACTTTTACCGAGCACAGTCCTATGAAAAACTGGAGAAATATAATAAAGCACTAGAAGATTATAATACAGCCATCGCCCTAAATAATACAGATGGTTCTTTTTATTCTAAGCGAGGCAATTGTAAATATTTAATGGGTAATAAAGATGAGGCCTGTGAAGATTGGGATGTAGCTGGGTCCCTTGGTTATTATGAAGACTTCGACAAAGTTAAAAGCGTTTGTAACTAGTCTTTGCTTTCTAGTGTTAACTTAAGGAGATTTGCAATTTATAAGAAAAACTAAAAATCATGGATAATAGAAAATTTTTACCTTTCATAATTATTGGAGTTGTTGGACTCTTTATTCTTTTTGGGCTCTCGTCAAGTATCTTTTATACAATTGAAGCTGGTGAACGAGCCGTAATATTTAAGAAGTTTCAAGGCGGATTGGACAAAGACAATGTAATTCCGCAGGGCTTTGGAATGAAAGCACCATGGAATGATATTTATGTTTATGATGTAAAGGAAAGCTCTGTAGAAGAAAAGATGGACGTACTTGATAAGAACGGATTGAGTATTAATGTAGACGTTACACTTCGTTTCCACCCTATTTATGATGAAGTAGGATATCTGCACGAAAACTTTGGAACTGGTTATGTAAACACGTTAGTAATACCAGAAGTAAGATCAGCCGTGCGACAGGTAATGGGACGGTTCACCGCTGAAGAAATCTATTCTACCAAAAGAAGTGAAGTAGAAACGATGATAAAAACTGAAACTGAGAGAAGCTTAATGCAAAACAACTGCCAGATGAAAGCGTTATTAATTCGATCTATCAATTTACCGGATCAAATTAGAGCAGCTATTGAAAACAAGTTGAAACAAGAGCAAGAGGCTTTGGCGTATCAGTTTAGATTAGATAAGGAAAAAAGTGAGGCAGAAAGAAAAAGAATTGCTGCTGATGGTGAAGCAATTGCCAACAAAATTATTAACAGTAGTTTAACTCCGGAGTTATTAAAGATGAGAGGTATTGAAGCTACACTGGAATTAGCAAAATCACCAAACAGCAAGGTAGTAGTAGTTGGTAGCGGAAAAGACGGTATGCCATTGATATTAGGCAATAATTAGTATGCATACCGAGCTTTTATTTGACTTGATTTTTGTTTAATTTCACGAACATTTTGATTAACCCTTAAACGAAGAATAAATATGTCTAAAACGGCTGAGATAAAATACGAAGGAAAATCTTACGAACTTCCGGTAGTAGAAGGCACAGAAAAAGAAATAGGTATTGACATCGGTAAGTTACGTGGCGAATCAGGATTAATTACAATTGATCCAGGTTTTAAAAACACAGGATCCACTACCAGTGCCATCACATATCTTGACGGTGAAAAAGGTATATTGCGTTACAGGGGTTATTCAATTGAAGAACTCGCAGAAAAATCTACTTTTCTAGAAGTATCTTACCTTCTTATCTATGGAGAACTACCGACAGCTGCTCAACTAACAGATTTTCAGAATCAAATAAAAGTTCATACGTTGGTGCATGAAGATATTAAGAAGATATTGGAAGGTTTTCCTTCTAATTCTCATCCAATGGGTGTATTATCTTCTTTAGTTACTTCTCTGACTGCGTTTTATCCTGAATCATTAGATCCTAATAGATCAGCAGACAAAGTTAATTTGAGTATCATTCGGATTTTAGCCAAAATGCCCACTTTTGCAGCATGGGCTTATAAAAACGAGGTAGGTCACCCTGTAAATTATCCCGACAATAGCTTAAATTATTGTAGTAATTTTCTAAAGATGATGTTTGCACTACCAGCAGCACCTTATGAGGTTGATCCAGTAATAGCAAATGCATTAGATAAACTATTAATTCTCCATGCAGATCATGAGCAAAACTGTTCTACCTCCACTGTACGAGTTGTAGGTTCTTCACAAGCAAGTTTATATGCTTCTATTTCTGCTGGAATTAATGCATTGTGGGGGCCACTTCACGGTGGAGCCAACTCTGCAGTGATTAATATGCTTGAAAACATCAAGAAAGATGGTGGAGATACCAAGAAATGGATGGCAAAAGCGAAAGACAAAGATGATCCATTCCGTTTGATGGGCTTCGGACACAGAGTATACAAGAACTTTGATCCTAGAGCAAGAATTATCAAAAAGGCCGCTGATGACGTGCTTGATAAGCTAGGTGTAAATGATCCAATTTTAGATATTGCCAAGGGTCTGGAAGAAGTTGCATTAAATGATGATTACTTCGTAGAAAGAAAGTTATATCCTAACGTAGATTTCTATTCAGGTATTATTTACAGAGCACTGGGTATTCCTGTTGATATGTTTACTGTAATGTTCGCTCTAGGAAGGTTACCTGGATGGATTGCACAGTGGAAAGAAATGCGTGAAAACAATGAGCCAATAGGAAGGCCGAGACAAATCTATGTAGGCGAGAATTTGAGATCCTATGTTGATATGAAAAACAGATAATTAGAATAAATCATTACTAAGCCAGGAGGAAGCTTCTGGCTTTTTTAATTTATACAAATATGAATTTCGAAGAAGCAGTTAGTAAATCCAAAGAATTACCTCAAAGGCCATCAAACGAAGAGTTATTGAAGTTATATGCATTATACAAGCAAGCTACCGAAGGCGACAATAACGAAGAACGGCCTGGTGGGTTTGATTTTAAAGCAATAGCCAAACATGATGCATGGGCAGAGCTGAAAGGAAAGTCAAATGATGAGTCAAAAACAGAATATGTGGCACTTGTTGAAAACCTGATTAATAAATACTCATAAAGTGCAGCTCTTTTACGAGCCTCTTGCTAACAATAACTCATTCGTCTTAAATAAAGAAGAGGCATTACATTGTCTGAAAGTACTCCGTAAAAAAAAAGGTGATCACATTACCGTCATTGATGGTAAAGGTAACTTTTTTCAGTGTTCAATTGCAAAAGACAACATTAAAGATTGTCAGCTTGAAGTTATTAGTGTAGAGGGAACTTGCCCACCAGAAAGGCATATACACATTGCCATCAGTCCAACAAAAAACCTGGATCGCATAGAGTGGTTTGTTGAAAAAGCCATTGAAATTGGCGTTTCTGAAATAAGTTTTATCGTTACTCAAAACTCTGAGCGAAGGCACATTAAACTTGATCGGCTTTTGAAAAAAGCAGTGAGTGCAATGAAGCAGTCATTAAAAGCAACTTTACCTGTTATGAATGACTTAGTCCCTATTTCAACATTCATTAATGAACAAAAGCTAGATTCTACGGCTACTTTAATCGCCTATGTAGATGACGCTAATCCGCTTCTAATTCAAAATGCAATAACTAATAGTGAAAAAGTGCTGGTGCTCATTGGGCCAGAAGGCGATTTTACTTCGGAAGAACTAGAATTGGCACTAACTTCAGGCTATCAAAAAGTAAGTTTAGGAAAAAGCCGTCTCCGAACGGAGACGGCTGGTATTGTTGCTATTACTATTCTTAATAACGTATAGAACTACAACGAATTATTTTGTAATAATCAATCTCTTTGTAATTGATTTATCCAATTGTTCTAATCTAATGATATAAATACCCTGATTAAGCTGTTCTGTAGGTTGTACCTTTATATCATCATAAAGTTCAGAAGAACTATACTCGTTACTAAAGACTTTCTTGCCAAATAAATCAAACAACTCTAACCTTACTGGAACATCTTGATTAGCCGTTACCCGTACATTAATATTATACTCTGATGTAGGATTGGGAAATACATTAAATAATAAGGTGAAGTTCTTAGGAATATATTCAACCAATACAATCTTATTTTCAATGGTAACCTGCCCATCAAAATCTACTTGTTTCAGTCTGTAATAATTGTTGCCTGCTATCGGTTTAGTATCCAGATAGTCATATTCAATTTGTCTGGCGGTGTTGCCACTTCCTTGAATTAATGCAATCGTCTCATAGTCCATACCATTGGCAGACCTTTGAAGCTCAAAATAGTCGTTATTTATTTCAGTTGAAGTCTTCCATTTTATTAGCACAGTTTCATCAGTTAACATTCCTTCAAAAGAAACCAGTGTAACTGGAAGTGGATTATTAGCTGTTGTAGAACCTAGGGTAAATATTTGCTCGCTAAAGCTATTGCTGTTTACTGCTACAAACCTACCAGAAGAAGATGAATGCCCTGATGAGAAACTGGTTCCGTCCAGGTTATCCCAAGAGCTAATAGCATCATTCCAAATCATAACCTCAAGTTCCTCTCGTTCGGCTAATACAGAAGAAACATCACTTGCTGAGCCCCAGCTCAACCCTACTCTGGCAGTGACTCCAGACGGTGCCCCGTTGCCATCCGAAATTTTCCAATATTCACCTGAGCTTATTGTTTGGATACTTGAATTTGTTGGTGTTAGATTATCAACTAGTGGGTCGGACGTTGGGTCGCCTTCAAAATATTCTGCTTCCCATGTTAGGCCGCTTGCAGAAACGTTGTTGACTGATGCCGGTCTCCAGTTGGTCTCGCTTCCAATTGGGAAGTTAAACGAACCTCCAGACGAAATTACTCTTGATACACGGCCATTAACATATGACATAGAACTACCATATTGTGTTGGTAATACCGTTGTACTAGAACCCAAATTAAGTAGCCCCCCATCTATATTTTCTACTCCATTAGCAAAATTAACTAAAGAATTTATAGTTGAATTTCCTCCTGTAAAATTGAACCCAGATGGATTCAAAAATAAAACTCTATGGAACGCATTGGCACCTGAAAAATCACCATTAATTGTCTGAAGGGTTGAACCTCGAAATTGTATCTGCGCACTCCCTGAGCCTCCTGAAAAACTTCCTCCTTCAAAATTGAAATCCCCATTTATTCGTATGACTCCACCTGAACCCACATCAAATAATCCATCACGAACTGTTATTAACCCTCCAATAATATCCAAACCCCCGTTATCCCCCATATATGAACCACCATCAACTGTTACT
>NZ_JAVJUY010000276.1:0-8008 GCF_040220315.1 Fulvivirga sp. | reverse complement strand
TCTTAAAATATAATTAGTTGTAGGTGTGGCAGCTGTAACAGTTTGACCATCTATTTGAGTAGCATTAATATTGGTCAAAGCCGAACCGTTTCCGGAAAATGAGGCAGCAGTTATATTCGCAGAAGTTGAAATATCTGCTCCTGTTATAGAATTATCTTGAATGACTCCTCCAGTGCCCCCAGCAACAGCATTTGTAGATAATTTAGTCCCATCAATGCTACCATCAATTACTTCCAACTGCGAGCCCGTACCACCTGAGGCGGTTATAGTTACTTCATCGGGTGCTGTCCCTGCTGCTTCATCTTCCCAAACAGGGTTTCCAGCAGATAATTTCAGTACCTGACCATTTGTACCAGCAGGTAAAGCATCTTGTTTTAAGCCTATAGCTGTTGTGTTTGCGGTAATATTTGTTTGATTTGTCCCAATTTGTGTTCTTTCTGCATTTGTGATTATCTGTCCGCTGCCAACATTTGTTATATCAGAAATTTGCACTGTTGTGATCGTACCTGAAAGAGACTGTGCCGACTCTGCGTCATCAACCACATTATTCGAGTTAGTATCATAGGTCGCTTGAAGCATATCACCACTGCCAGATACAGTAACCCATGTTCCATCATCTTGTAACACTCTTCCTGTAGATGCTCCGGGGGCTGGAACGATACCATCTGTTGTGGCATTGAATAGTACTTCATCACCTGTATTGGTTCCTGACTGGTTCGATAAATTCGTTCGCTCAGCTCCTGTGATTATAGCTCCACTACCTACGCTAGTAATATCAGTTATTTGTGCGGTAGTGATCGTTCCAGACAACGATTGTGCGGATTCTGCGTCATCAACCACATTATTCGAGTTAGCATCATAGGTCGCTTGAAGCATATCACCACTACCAGATACAGTAACCCATGTTCCATCATCTTGTAACACTCTTCCTGTTGATGCTCCCGGTGCTGGAACGATACCATCTGTTGTGGCATTGAATAGTACTTCATCACCTGTATTGGTTCCTGACTGGTTCGATAAATTCGTTCGCTCAGCTCCTGTGATTATTGCCCCACTACCTGCACTAGTAATATCAGTTATTTGTGAGGTAGTGATAGTTCCAGACAACGATTGTGCGGATTCTGCGTCATCAACCACATTATTCGAATTGGCATCATAGGTCGCTTGAAGCATATCACCACTTCCTGAAACAGTTACCCACGTTCCATCATCTTGTAACACTCTTCCTGTTGATGCTCCGGGTGCTGGAACGATACCATCTGTTGTGGCATTGAATAGTACCTCATCGCCTGTGTTAGTTCCTGTAATATTTGTGAGTTTGGTTCTTTCAGCGTTCGTAATTACTTGACCGCTACCCACATTTGTAATATCAGAAGTTGTGATATCATTCGTTGCATCTGTATCCAAATTTGCGGGAACACCTGTTAATTTAGAAAATGCAAGATCGCTTATTTGAGCATTACCAATAATGCCTACAGCTAAGTCTGTGTTTAATCCATCTCCAGTAATTGTTGTGCCATCTACACTTACACCACTAAAAGTACCAGATGGTAAATTTCTTATTTCCCATGCCGTGCCGTTATAAACCAAAATCTGATCAGCACCTGCTCCCATACTAGATAAATCTGCTAACTGAATCGCTCCCGATGCAATTTGAATATTATTCAAATCTCCAGTAATATCACCACCAGCGGAAAGTGTTTGAGTATTTCCGCCTGTACCACTTATCGTTAACTGTCCAGTACCCGCATCATAGGTCAAGGTTTGATCTGAACCGCCTCCTCCAGAACCTACATTAACCCATGCCGTTCCATTAAAATAGGAAACGGTGTTACTGCTAGTCTGGTAAACCACCATACCGGCATCTGGATTGGAAACGTCAGTCACATTGGCTACAGATGGTAACAATAATCCTTGAGAGCCATCTCCATTGAGCCATAAAACTGCATTGTTTTTTAGCTCATCCGTACCGATACTTACTGTATTCTGAGCCTGAAGAATACCTGAGAAAAAAAGTGATGCAACGAATGCTATAATTCTCAGATTGGTTTTAATGTAAGTTTTACCCATGATGTTTAGAATTTCATGTAAAATCAGGAAATACTATCAGCAAATTCATTATGAAACTGAAAAACTCCTGCAAATGATTAATAATGTTCAATTAAGTAGTTTCTGCCCATTATTTCTCAAGTATAATTATATCAAATAATTTGGCAATAAACCACCTTCTTTGCTTTAAGGCAAGTAAAATTGATACGAATGTTAATGTAAGTTTTTAGCGAAAGGTAAACAAAGTTGCAACATTGTCATTTCGAAGGAGTGCGCGACTGAGAAATCTCCTTGTTAGAACGTATGCTTACATTAATTAGGTTTTGGCATTTAGATTTGGGGACTTATATCGCTGCTGCTTTACGTTTCGAAGTGACTTTATGCTCCCACCAAATCCTTCACAATTTCCTTCACCGGTCTGATTGATTTTACATACTCTATGGAAGGGCCTGCGCACCAAACCGTTTTATACGTGGCTGAAAATGCTGCCTTTTCCAGCGACTTCATTCCTTTGTAGAAAGTAAGCATCTTCGCATATTTCTTAAGAGTTTTGTTTTTATTTAAGAGACGTTCTAACCATGTTTGCTTCGTACCAATGTCCTGAACATACGGTGTATTAATAACTGTGCATGGCGTACCTGAAAGCTTGGTGGTCATTACAATGTCCTTCGCGCCATAATCTACACAAGCCTGCTTATATTCATGGCTAACACCTGCTTCATCTGATGCAATAAACGGGCTACCAATGGAAGCCCCACATGCCCCTAATTCCATTTTTTCTAAAAACTGTTCTTTGGTTCCAACTCCACCAGCCGAAATCACAGGAATGTTACACTTTTCAATAAGTAAAGGAATCAACTCTTTATAAGACATTGGGCCGGCATGTCCGCCTGCCTCTGAATTAACTGCAATCACTGCATCCGCTCCTAGTTCCTGCACCTTTAGTGCATACTCCACGTCCACCACATCGCAAAACACTTTTATGCCTTTTGGCTTACAGGCTTCAATTACCTGCCTTGGGCTACCTAATGAAGTAATAATGAAATCTACGCCCAACTCAACACATGTATTCAGCTGTTCCTTCATTCTTATGTTAGACTTATTCACAATTAAATTGATACCAAAAGGGCCGGAAGTTTCATCTTGTATTTGCTTAATGGCAACTCTAAACTCTTTATCAGTTCGATAGTTTAATGCCGGTATTGCGCCTGTTATTCCACTTTTAATAGCAGCAATAGTCATAGCCGCATTAGAAACTAGAAACATAGGCGCCATTATGATGGGATATTGTATCCCTAGCATTTTTGTTAGTGCAGTATCAAATTTATTTTCCATTACAGGCCGTATTTATCAATCATGTATACTAAAGCCGCCATACCTGCAGCCCCTAATTCCAACTCCCTTTTATTCACTTTATCGAATGTATCATTATCAGTATGATGGTAGGCAAAATAACGCTGAGAATCTGGCATTAATCCAATAAGTAATGTCCCCTGATCTTCCAACGGACCTATATCAGCACCGCCACCCGGTTTATCAAAGTCATAAATTCCGTAGGGTTCAAAAAGTGGTTGCCATGATCTCACTTTTTTCAAGTCAGCGTCATCACCAGTCATTCTAAAACCTCGTGGTGAGAATCCACCACTATCGGATTCTAAAGCTGCAATATGGTTTTCGCCTTTTTCTTTTGCTACTTCAGCATATTTCTTGCCTCCTCGCAATCCATTCTCTTCATTCATATACATTACTGCCCTGATAGTTCTTTTAGGTTTATACCCTAGCTCTTTAAATATTCGTAATCCCTCAATAGCCTGAACACAGCCTGCGCCATCATCATGGGCTCCTGTTCCCAAATCCCATGAATCTAAATGGCCTGAAACCACAATAATTTCATCCGGTTTTTCTGAACCTGTTAGCTCACCGATTACATTATAAGAAAGCACATCAGGTAACATTTCACAGTGGGTTTCAATGTAAAGTTTAGTTGGTTGTGTATCAGCCAAAATCTCAGTGAGCGCATCAGCATCTTTCACACTAATTGCTACTGCAGGTATTTTAGGCTGGTTTTCATCATAAATGAGTGTGCCCGTGTGCGGGTAATCATCTGTTACCGTACCAACCGACCTTACAACAACCGCTTTAGCTCCATATTTTGCTGCTTCAGAAGCTCCGAATACTCGCTGATCTACAGCCCCGCCATATGCTGAAAAAGTAGTTATCTGAGTTTGGTCCATCGGCCTGTTAAAGAATACGATCTTATTTTCAATTGCCTTTTTTCCTAGCTTCTCTAATTCACTAATTGCATTTACTTCAATGACTTCGGCCATTACGCCTATTGCGCCCGTCCCTACAGAATTGCCTAATGCCCTAACATTCAATTCCACCGTTCCATGTTTTGAAGAGTTTAGTACTCTGGCCTTTTCTCTTTCGCCCCTTACCCAGTGTGGTACCATTACCTCTTGCAAATAAACTCTATCAAATCCATAAGATTCCATCACTTGTTTGCTCCATTCCACCGCTGCAGCTGCCTGAGGAGAGCCACTAAGTCTCGCTCCGATTTTACTGGTGAGATAATCTAGCATTTCATAGGATTGGCCTTCTGTTAATTCTTTATCGAAAATTGATTTAATCATTTTAACATCTTCTTGCTGAGCAAATGCAATAAATGAAATACTAATCATTAAAATACTTAGAGCAATTTTTCTCATCTTCTACGCTTCTTTTTTAAATTATTTCCTTTTTTATCTTTTGGTTTAAATGGTCTTTCCTTTTTATCGTGAAAAGCTCCTTTATAATCAGGATCTTCTTTGCGTTTAAACATGTCAATCTCCCTTTCTATCTGAATGTTTTCATCCTTTGGAGTTGACTCTATTTTTACTTGTTTAGGAATTTTCTTTATTGGAATAGCCTGTCGGATAAGCTGTTCAATTTTTTTAATATGATACATTTCAGCCCGATTGGCAAAAGTAATAGCACTGCCCAGATTCTTAGCCCTGCCCGTTCTACCGATTCTATGAACATAGTCTTCATAAATAATGGGGACATCAAAATTAATAACGTGTGAAACCATGCTCACATCTATGCCCCTGGCGGAAATATCAGTTGACACAAGAATTCGCAACTTGCCTTCTTTGAATTCATTCATCGCATTTATTCTACTGTTCTGCCCCTTGTTAGAATGAATTACTCTTAAAGGCCCTAACTTTTTGCGCTCCAAATATTTAAATACATTATCGGCAGTTGTTTTTGTTTTAACAAATACAATCACTCTCGAAAAACTTTCATCTTGAAGCAGATACTCTAAAAAATTAATCTTGGATTTAAGATTTGGTACTTCATACAAAACCTGATCAACTGTTTCCACGGTTAGTTGCTCAGGTGTCACTTCCACTATCTCGGGAAATTCAAGAAATTCTTCGCATAGTGTCTTAACAAATGGCGACATGGTGGCGCTAAATAGCAGGTTTTGCCTTTTTGTCGGAATAACTTCCAGGATCCTGCGAATCTGCGGCATAAACCCCATGTCCATCATTTTGTCTGCCTCGTCAATTATTAAGGTATTAAGGAGTTTAGTAACTAGTTCACTTTTCAAGTAAATGTCTAAAAATCTGCCTGGTGTAGCAATTATAATATCAACTCCTTTTTGTATGTCTTCAATTTGGGTTTTTGGCCCAATGCCGCCATAAATTGAAACAAAACGTAAATCTGTATACTTGGAAAGCAGCTGAATATTTTCTTCAATCTGTAGGATTAATTCTCTGGTTGGAGCCAATATCAATGCCCTTGGATGATCCCCCTGAGCATACTTTATTTTCATGAGTAGTGGCAATAAATAGGCGGCTGTTTTTCCTGTTCCCGTCTGTGCTAAACCAATAACATCATGGCCGGAAGTGGCTAAGGGAATAGCCTTTTTTTGTATGGGGGTTGGCTCTGTAAAACCGGCTTCTTCCACCGCATTGAGCAACTGCCTGTTTAATTTAAAATCATCAAATTTTTGAACAGAAGTTGCCATAGTTTAAAAATACTTTGCAGCGTGAAAAAGTAGGCTGTAAATTGCGTTGAATATAAGTGAAAAGCAAACTAATGAGCCCATGCCAAAGACTTTAATAAAAAATGCCAAATTAGTAAATGAAGGAAAGATATTTGAAAGTGATGTGCTGATCAAAGGTCAGTTAATTGAAAAAATTGAAGCAGATATAAGCGCTAATTCAGCAGATAAAATTATTGATGCTAATGGCAACTATTTACTTCCGGGACTCATTGATGATCAGGTACATTTCAGAGAGCCGGGTTTAACGCATAAGGCTACTATTTTTACTGAATCAAGGGCGGCTGTAGCTGGTGGTGTAACGTCTTTTATGGAAATGCCTAACACCGTGCCTAACGCCTTAACTCAAGAATTACTTGCCGATAAATATGCCATTGGCGCTAATGACTCATTGGCTAACTATTCTTTTTTTATGGGAGCCTCTAACGACAACCTTGAAGAGGTTTTGAAGACCAATCCTAAAGATGTGTGCGGAGTTAAGGTATTTATGGGTTCCTCAACCGGCAACATGCTTGTAGATGATGAGAAAACCCTGGAAGGACTATTTTCTAAAGTTTCCATGCTCATTGCTACACACTGTGAAGATGAAGAGACTATCAAAAAAAATACGAAAATATATAAGGAGAAATATGGTGAGAATGTGCCCATGGAATGTCATCCTGAAATTCGCAGCGAAGAAGCATGTTACGCTTCATCAAGCATGGCTGCCTCACTGGCGAAAAAACATGGAACGAGATTGCACATCCTTCATATATCCACAGAAAAGGAATTATCTCTGTTTGACAACTCGATTCCATTAGCTCAAAAAAGGCTAACTGCGGAGGCTTGTATTCATCATTTGTGGTTTAATGATTCAGATTACAAAGAGAAGGGCTCGTTAATAAAATGGAATCCTGCTGTAAAAAAGGCATCCGATCAAAAAGCGATATTACAAGCCGTTTTAGATAACCGCATAGATGTAATTGCCACAGACCATGCCCCACATACGTTGGAAGAAAAATCAAATACCTATTTTAATGCTCCTTCTGGCGGGCCATTGGTTCAGCATAGTCTGGTAGCTTTACTAGAAATGTACCATCAGGATAAAATTTCATTAGAGAAAATTGTTGAGAAGGCGGCACATAATGTTGCCATACTATTCCAAATTGAGAAGAGGGGTTATATCAGGGAAGGTTATTTTGCTGATTTGGTGTTAGTTAACTTAAATAGCCCTTGGGAAGTGTCAAAAAATAACATCTTGGCGAAATGTGGTTGGTCTCCATTTGAAGGTGCAAAGTTTCAATCACAAGTAACTCATACATTTATATCTGGTCATCTAGCTTATGAGTATGGTAAGTTTGACGAAAGTAATTTGGGAATGAGATTAACGTTTAACAGATAGGTGATTAAAATATCTAATATTAATTATTTGTAATCTCATCAACACTATCTACATTTGCAGTCCCTTAAAAAGCTAGGGTATAAATGGTGGTTGTAGTTCAGTTGGTTAGAACGCCTGATTGTGGTTCAGGAGGTCGCGGGTTCGAGTCCCGTCTCCCACCCTTAAAACTAAAAGCTCATCTTTGCAGATGGGCTTTTTTCGTTTTATTCCATTTCAAATGAATTGAATTATTAGTAAGTTCAATACATGAATGGATATGATTTCAATCAATTAAACTTAAAAGACAAGATAAAAGTGCTCTATGAAGAGGGCACTTTCATAGTTGCCATTCGCTACTATAAATACAAAATCAATCTATTTCTTTTTGAAAATTATTATGTCGAAGTCTTTTTCAACCACAAGTTGGATATGATCGAAAAGATTGAGGTGATGAATAGAAATACTACCCGTTTGAAATTTTATTCGGATCAGATAAAATTGACGATCTAATTTAAAGGTCATAAAAAAAGGGGCTTGTTAGCCCCTTTTTT
>NZ_JAVJUY010000275.1:0-5450 GCF_040220315.1 Fulvivirga sp. | reverse complement strand
ACCAGACTCATTTCTTGAAATTAAATACGAAGAATTAGTATCTAATACAGAGTTTACTGTCTTCCATCACCTCAAAAGGTGCTAAGTCTTTGGGATTACCATTGGTATCCACCCAGGTAATTTGCTTCTCATCTTTCGTGCGAGTATCCCAAGTAGTATAAACTCCTGCCACTTGTCTTTTAGAGCTAAGCACCTTCTTTCCTTGCTCGTCTATATTCCAGGTTTCCCAGCGCAAGCCATTATCGTCAAAAATCATTTTAACTGTTCCGAAATCAAGGAAGTTGTTAAACCTTTTTGATTCACCATCTTTACCTACTCTACTTTCAATCACCTCTTTTCCATCTTTGCTTACCTGCCATTTCATTTCCCAAACACCTCTAGAATCTTCAACTCTTTCACCTTCCAAATTTTTGTAAATCATAGATTTCTTATGCCCTAGTTTATCTAATTCAATTTCTTCAGAAGCAATCTGCCAGGAATTGATCATAGGTTTACCCGTTTCATCTTGATAGGTTCTGATAATCTTATTCTCCTCATAGGTAAAAACTAGTTTTGCGGCACCACCAATGGCACCAAATCGCTCATAACCACCTTTTCTATTGGTGTTTCTAAACCAATATTCAATTTTAGATGTACGCCCTTGTTCATCTTTATATATTCTAAAATGCTGCCCATACCCAATTTTGTCTGGTGCAACAGGGTGGCGACCCATCAAACTGCCGTAAGGTGATGCTCTAAATATCATATGTCGATAATATTCTACATTGTCCTGTGCGTGTAGGCTAATTGAAGCCGTAAACAGAATTAATAAGGTTAGTATTTGAGTTTTAAAAGCATTCATAATTTTAGATTTACTGATCAGTCGTGTTGATTAACATTACCATGAGGCAACACACGATTTTATCTGAATGCCAAACTCCGATTTGATATGATTATAGCAGCGGCTGTGGAATTATGTAGGCGGTCATTTTCGAATTATTACCCCATCAATAGTTCCAAAACTGCAAACCAATAAAGTGATTAGAATACAAGAAGTAGCTTAGATAGGAGGCTGCAAAAAGGTTAAGAAACAGCACACATTTTATGGATAACTTATACTCCTTGAAGTTTTTGATAACCAACATGATAAATGCTCCTGTTATCAATGGAAATGATATACTAAATAAAAAAAACATTACGGTTTTTATGTTCATCTCACCTAATGCAATAAGTTCAAATGGGTTTTTAGATATGAATATATAAATCATAGTTCCGAGCTTTATTAACAGCATCGTGCTCATTAAAACTTCAAATCCAAGTGCCGTCCTACTCTTAATCTTCTGATAAACAAATGCAGAAATAAACAATAAAGCAGAAGCCAACAGAATAATAGTGCTTCCAAATAATCCAATTGAACGAAAAAGGTGCACCAAATAAGATTGCCGTTTAAAATAATGCATGGAAGTGCCTCCATCCCAAATAATCATGTCATCACCGTTATCATCCTTCATAAGAGATAGGGAGGCCATGTATTTTTGATTCTCGAATTGCTCACCATGTTGTGAAAGACTGACTAAACCTGGATTTGAATTAGATAGAATTTTGTACTCTCTAGGCTTGAGACCTCCATCAAATAATACTTTATCATCAACCACTTTCAATTCACCACCAAACCTGATCTTATCAAAAAACAGCATGTGTTCATTTCGTGAGTTAATTACTTCATAAAATCCTTCAAATGGTTTTGCTAGTGAAGCATCTTCAGTTAAGCTCAAATCAGATTTTGACTTAAAGTCCTGCAATAAAAATTCGTTTAGTAGTCGTCTGATTTTGGGAATAGGATAGCTGCAATTAGTTGCCACATAATAGCCAATTCCGGCCTCTCGGTTATAAGTTAGATCAGCAAAATTCCAAGCATTACCACTATGACCATGCAATCTAACGTTTCTAAGACCGGGCTTATTTCCAAGTCCGTATCTCCCCGGCATTGCCATTTTGGAATGGTAGCCTGTTTGGCCATTTTCCATTCGCTCTATTGAGGAGAGTTTAACATTTGAATTAGTATCTGAGTGCGCACTTAACAGCATATCTAAGTACTTAATCATATCATTAGATGATGTTACCACAAAAGAAGCAGGGCGTTGCATAAAGTTCTTTCCCACCTCACCGGACTTAAAAAACCTTTCTAGTTTTTAAGTATCAAAATTATACACATAGGGAATTGATATACTATCCGTTTTTTGAGTGAAATCACGTACTCTAGTTTCACTCATCTTGAGAGGATTTAATATTTCATCCTGGACAAAGTCTTCAAACCTTCGACCCGAAACTTTTTCGATTATATATCCCGCTACTGTGTAGTTCAGGTTTGAATAAGAAAAAAGTGTTCCGGGCTGCCACCTGCTTTCCAAGGCATTAGGGTATTTGTTGAGAATTTCTAACAATGGTAAATATTCACTATCAGGTGCTATAAAGTTGTTGAATCTGATATCATCAAAACCTGTAGTGTGTTCCAATACCATTTCAACGGTAATGGGTGACGCATCAGACCACATATTCTTAATGTTAACCTCGGGGATAATTGAACTTATATTGTCTGATAAACGTACCTGTCCTCTTTCTACAAGAATCATCATAGCCATGGCCAGAAAATTCTTTGATACCGAGGCTATATACATTGTTGTATGAGCAGTCATCGGCTTTGCGTTCTCAATGTCACCAAAACCAAAACCTCCAGCCCAATACAGTGAATCACTTTTATTTATAATTGCAATTGACAGGCCGGGAATATCGTCCTTAAGCATGATGGATTGAATAGAATCCCTTACTTCGGTAAAGCTTAAATTTTGACAAATTGAGCCTGTACTCGAAAATAAAATAAGACCGATTATTTGAATGATCTTCATAATTTAATTGCGTTTCATTTACTGTGTGGCACCTGCATTAGTCAAAAATGCATCCCATTAAATGCCATTTTATCTGAATACCAAATCCCGATTTGATATCATTATAGCAACGGCAACGAAATTATATGAATGGTTAGTTAAATGAGATTTGTACATGGGTGCTGAGGACTTTCCTTTTAGAGGTTACCCATTCATGTACACTTTTATCAACCGGATAAAAAAAATACACCATTGATAATTAATACATAATTATAGACATCCGAGAGTCTTTAGTTCGAGGTTATTATCGATTAACCACAACTATGAAAAGAACTTGGCACTTATACCTACCGATTTTAGCACTCACCTGTTTTATATGTACGTCATTCATGATTTCGAGACATGATTTAAATGATGAACAATATCTTGAATTTGGCAAAAGCAAAGATTTTAACGCACTAGCCATCTTTGAAGACGGAAATGGCACATTAATTCATCCTCAATGGGTTCTCACAGCTGCCCATATCGCAGATGATCAAAAAGTGGGTAGTTCTGTATATATCAATGGCAATAGATATGAAGTAGAGCTGGTAAAAATATACCCACAGTTACATACGAATGACTTATTCGAAAAGCGTGATATTGGATTGATTAAATTAAAGAAGGAAGTAACTGATATTACTCCTGCCGACTATGCTAAAACTAACCCCTCTCTAGGAACGAAAATATTTCTAGTCGGCAATGGTGATACAGGAAATGGAAATACAGGTCCTACAAAAAAGGATAGACTGATAAGGGCAGGCACTAACACTTTAGATAGTCTTACAGATCGATTTATATCATTTCAATTTAACAGGCCATCAGACAAAGAAGTAACTGACCTGGAAATTACTCCTGGCCCAGGTGATAGCGGTGGTCCGGCATTAAAAAAAGAAAATAATAAGATGATTATAGTTGGTATAAGTTCCTTTGAATTAGCAGAATCCAGAGCTAAGGAAGCGAGATATGGAAATCGAAATTTTTATACCAATGTAAGCTATTATGCAGATTGGATTAGGGAGACAATTAATGGAAACATTTACTATAAAACAATTATTGATAATAAAGAAGTTGTGCTCATTAGAGAACCAACATCCACTGGCTCAAGCAATATTTTAAGGGTAAATGGCCAAAAACCAGAAGTAGGTGAAATTGTCAAGTATTCAGAAATTATAAATAATCAACTAGCTGAAATAAAAAGGAGCAGTACTGGGAATAACGATCAAATACCTGACTCTAACAACCCCCAATTGGCATTTTTTGCTTATATACAGGAACTGGCAGAATCCGAAGGAATTTATGATGTACAAAGAGCAGGCGGTTTTGTTCTCAATAAAAATGAACTAATAATTGGCGATAAGAAATTATCTGATGAAATCAGAATTAAAGCTCTCAAGAAGTTTGAACAGCTATTTGGTCAGCCACTAGGCAATCAACAGATAAATGCGAGAACTACCAATTAACATAATGATGCTCTCAATCAAATAATGTGCACCACCAAATTCATTATTTAAGGTAGTCTGTATGGAAAATCATGCTACTCATCAGGTTTGAGTAACTCAAACACACAAAGTGAGTAACCTATTATAGTCATCCAAAGCTTAAAGATTATACAATTATATCATGAACTACATTCAATTATTCATACGCAAATTCAAAAAAAACAAGCTTTTTACGTTACTCAATCTTTTCGGGTTAACCATTGGATTAAGTGCGTTCATATATATGAACTCCTATATCCATTTTGAGAGAAGCTTTGAAAATTTCAATCCTTCTGCTGATCGTGTTTATAGAGTAACGAGTCAAAAAACTCAGAATAATGAAATACAAGAGAGAAAATCTTGTGCCCCCGTAATACTTAAAGAGCACCTTTTAGCCACTCATGGTGAAATTGAAAAAGCTGCTCGTGTTCATATAATTGATGCTAAAAGGTTGATCATTCGAATTAATGGTGATAATGGAGATTTTGAAACCTATGTTGAAAATATTGGTCATCATGCTGAAAAGGATTTTTTCGAACTTTTTGGCACTTCTCTTATTGAGGGTAATTCTGAAACTGCATTAGATGGGCCGAATAAAGTGGTACTAACTAAATCAACTGCCGCAAAATATTTCGGTGAAGATAACCCTATAGGCAAATCCATAATCATTACAGATGATTTTGAAATGGAATATGAAGTAACTGGTGTTGTTAATGATGTTCCAGCTAACAGTCACTTTCAATACAACTTACTCATCTCCTTTGACACATTTGTCAAACAAAGACCGCACTGGAGATGGGAGGCTTGGGATTGGGATTACTTCCATACTTACATAAGAGTAAATAAGAATGTAAATCCTGTAGACCTTGAGCAAGGAATTAACTCTTCAATTGCAATTGCCGCTAGCGATGCTTACAAAGAACGCGGCTATACCATGAGCTTTGAGCTACAAAATATTGTAGACATTCACTTAAACTCGAATTTAGGAAGAGAGCTAAATACGAATGGAAATGGTGACTTCCTAATTTATCTTGAAATTATCGCCTATTTCATTTTAATACTAGCC
>NZ_JAVJUY010000274.1:0-10758 GCF_040220315.1 Fulvivirga sp. | reverse complement strand
AGCTAAAAAATGTTTCGCTTCGATTGATCGATTTGTTTGGTGATCATATAGAACTTATATGTTTTTCTGATTATGCGACTGAATCTGAAACTATAGATTTTAGAAAATATAGTGCTGAACAATTAAACAAAATAAGTAAATGTGGCTTTATAAGTAGTGACCAAACCAATTTGGTTTTGGTTGATAATAAAAACAGAATCAGAGGGTATTATTCAAGAGAGTTGGATGAGATCGATAGATTGATCGTAGAATTAAAAATTATTATTGAGAATGATCAAGAACATGGACGCTGATAAGTCTAATAAATTAATTATTGCAGTTTCAATAATTATACCTATTGCTGTAGCAGTACTTTTTGGTGTAAAAATAGATGGCTACGACTTTTCATTTTTACCACCAATTTATGCATCTATCAATGGACTTACTTCCATTTTGTTAGTAGCCGCACTATTGGCGATCAAAAACAAAAAAATTGTTATTCATGAACGCATTATGAAATTATGCCTAATCTTTTCAGGTTTGTTTTTGGTTATGTATGTAATTTACCACATGACCAGTGAGCCTACTTCCTATGGAGGGGAGTATAAAATTTTATATTTTTTTATACTTATCTCGCACATTTTATTGTCAATTAGTGTTATTCCATTGGTGCTGTTTACCTATGTTAGAGCATTAAATGGTAATTTTGAAAAGCATAAGAAATTGGCTAAAATAACCTTTCCGATATGGTTATATGTGGCCGTTACAGGCGTTGTAGTTTATTTAATGATTAGTCCGTATTACGTTTAGTATTAGATGAAAAAGCTTCTGCTCATTGCGTTCTTTAGTTTAACAACTCTTACTCAAGAGGCACTAGCCCAATGTGCAATGTGCAGGGCAACAGTAGAAAATAACCTGAGTAATGGTGATATAGGAATTGGTGCTGGATTAAATTTTGGTATTCTATATTTGTTTGTGATGCCTTACCTAGCAGTTGGAATCATTGGGTTTTTATGGTACAGACATAGTAAGGCTAATTCTAAAAAGTATGGGTCCGTTTAAAGCAGCGTTATCTGGAAAATGCCCTCAGTGTAGAGAAGGTGATATATTTGAATCGTCTGCCTTGGTACTGTCTAAGTTTCACAAAATGCATGCTAATTGTCCAAAGTGCAGTTTGAAATATGAACGCGAGCCGGGGTTTTTCATTGGTGCAATGTATGTGAATTACGCCTTTTCTGTAGCTATAATTGTGGCCGTTGGAATTGCGCTTTCAGTTTTTGAAATTTATAACCTTCACACTTTTGTGTTAACAGTTGTTGGGTTGATTTTACTCTTACTTCCTTTCTTATTCAGGTACTCCAGAATATTGTTTCTCTATTGGTTTGGTGGCGTTAATTATAAACCAAGCTTAAAAAACCATTCATAAAGAGGGAATATATACAGTCTAATTCTGTTTATATTTATCCTAATACATTTGAATGAGTAAAATTAGATCACATCTTATTCCTTTTTTAATATCACTGGGCTTCTTTCTTGTTTCAGCCTGCAGTTATTTCTCCTACACTTATTTCATTCAATCAAAGGAAGAAGTGACTAAAGAAATTAGTAATGAGTTAAACAAAGAAATAACAAAAGCATTTGGTGAGCTCAAAAATATAGCAAATGCAGTTTCAGATTCAAAGGAATTATTCAAAGAAGTTGAGAAAAAGGAAGGCACATTTGCCTATAAAGATGGTAAAATCATGGCATGGTCAGGATCTGACTATGTTCCTGATTATGGGGAGGTTAAAGGTAATTATGAAGTTAAGTTCATAAGATCAGTCCGAAAGGTGTACCTGGCCTGCAAAATTGTTGTCAGCGACTATGAGTTTATCAAAGTAATTCCGCTTTACTCAAATTACAAAATTGAGAATAAGTATTTCAGGAGTTCATTTAGCAAAGCTGTATTTCCGACCTCGGATATACGAATTATTAAAATCGAAGAAGCGCAACATAAGATATGCTATCAAGAACAATGTTTATTCGGTATTACCTACTTACCTAACTCAGAAGTGAATAGAGAGTGGTTAAGAAATTTGGGAATGCTTTTTTTTGTATTGGGCGGTCTCAGTTTTTTATTGTTCATCTATTCATTTAGTAGATCGGTTGCAAAGTATAGCTTTTTTAAAGGTTTAGGAGTTCTTTTATTAGCATTGTTTGTTTTTAGATATTTATTACTTGAATTTGAATTGCCTAATAACCTTTCAGACTCTACTCTTTTTGATTCGAAAATATTTGCTTCATCAATAATCAATACTTCATTAGCTGACCTGATATTTAATCTTTTTATTTTCTTAGTTTTTGCGTCTTTTATTGGATCTCTTTTTGTGAAATCAAGTTCCTATAGATCGCTTTTAAGAAAATCAAAAATAAAGAAAGGCATTATTTCATTTTTTCTCATTTCATTTTTTTTATTTTCTTTTCATTGGTTATTCCTTTTAAATCAAACCTTATATCACAACTCTCAAATATCCTTTGACATTAATCAATCTATCATTTTTGATGTTCCCAGGGTAGCTTCACTGTTTTGTTACCTATTGTTTTGTATATCTATATTTTTCCTTTCACATTCGGCAATAAGTACAGCCAGTCATTTCACTAAAAGCAGAACAAAATTGATTGCTCTATTTTCAATCAGTTGTACGGCATATGCAGGAGTGAATGAATTGTTAGACCAGACTTATTTCATATCGGTACTTATTGCTGCTATAATATTTTTCACTATTCTTTTTTCAAGGGTAACGTTTTCATTGACAAGGTTATCTTTTTCAACGTTCTTGTACCTATTTTTATTTATGGGGGGATTTGCGTTAATAGGTTCCGGTTCGATTTATGAATTTGAAAATGAGCGTGAAGTAGAAAGAAAGAAAAGGTATGTCAGTCAATTTTTAACTGATAATGATCACATGGCTGAGTATTTACTCTATATAGCCAATGAAAAAATTACCAATGATATCTTTATTCAAACCAGAATGGCTTCCCCATTTCTCTCGAAGGATGTAGTAAAGTCTAAAATAAAGCAGGTTTATCTCAACGATTATTTTGATAAATATGATGTAAAAATATTTACTTATGACGCGGATGGAAGGTCTTTTGAATCTGAACTAGGCCAACCACGGAGCATGAAGAAATTTACTATGAGTGAATTTAAAACTGGTTATGATGACATCTACTTTATTAATTTACAAGAGAGTGGTGCTAGTAAGCGGTACCTTAATTACATAGAAATAAAGAGACGTGGAATAAATGTTGGGTATATTGTTCTCGACTTAAGGCTTAAAAGAATAATTCCAGAGAATGTATTTCCCGAAATGCTGGTAGATAACAGATTTCTGATTCCATATCAAAATGCCGATTATAGTTATGCAGTTTTTGATAAAAATAAAGTGACGTATAGTTCTGGAGATTTTAATTATGATGAGCGCTTTATAGCAGAAAGTAGCTTTCAGCAGCAAGAACAGTTTACATTTGATAATTATTCACATGTAGCAGTAAACGATCAGGCTGGACACAGAATAGTAGTAAGTTCTAACCAACACCCACTAGCGGATGTGATCTCTAATTTTTCATTTCTTTTTCTGCTACAAGTGTTTCTACTGCTTTTGTGTTTGTTAGTGTATGTCATAATAATTTGGGCAAGAAAGCTTGATTTGTCATACTCTGCAAGAATTCAACTCTATCTGAATATTGCTTTTTTTCTGCCTTTGCTGGCCGTTAGTTTAACCACACTAAGTCTTATTAATGCATCGTTCGAGCGTGAGGTAGTAGAGGAATATTATAAAAAAGCCGAGCAGATTGGATCTAGCCTCAGTGGTGTTTTAAGTGATTTTGTAGAAAATATTACAAACGAAGATGAGTTGAAAGAGACCATAACTGATATTTCATCATATGCTGGTGCTGATATAAACTTGTTTAGTATAAAAGGTAAATTAATAGCCACCAATCAACCATCAATTTATGAGAATGAGTTACTTTCTGAGTACGTTAATCCTGAGGCATATAGTCATATAGTTCTTGATGGTGAGAAGGCCTATACAACTAAAGAATCTGTAGGTGAGTTGTTTTATAATTCCGTTTATTTTGGGGTTAAATCTTATGAGACGGGCAATTTGGTTGGTGTGGTGAGTATTCCATTTTTTGATTCAGAATCGGCACTTCAAAAAAGCCAAATTGTAGTTCTTAAGAATATTATCAATGTATTCACATTTGTTTTTATCGCTTTTTTAATTGTCTCATACTTTGCCACTGAATGGCTTACCTTTCCGTTAAGGTTTATAACTCAGAAATTAAAGAAAACCACGTTAACAGAATTTAATGAACCTTTAAATTGGGAGAGTGATGATGAAATAGGATTAATGGTTGGAGAGTATAATAAGATGCTTATCAATCTGGAAGAAAGTAAAAATGCTTTGGCGCGAAGCGAAAAACAGAGTGCCTGGAGGGAAATAGCACAGCAGGTAGCTCATGAAATAAAAAACCCATTGACACCAATGAAGCTCACGCTTCAACACCTACAACGTACGCTTGATCCATCAAATAAAGAAAGAGCAAAGCCAATAAATAGCTTGCTTAAGCAAATAGAAACATTAGATGATATAGCCACTTCATTCAGTTCATTTGCTAAAATGCCGATACCAGCAAGCGAGAAATTTGAGTTAACCTCTGTTGTTGTTAATACAATAAACATACATAAAGCCACAAAAAACCTGACTATTGACTTACAATTACCCCATGAGAAAGTATATACACTGGGCGATGAACAACTGATGGGCAGAATTATTTCCAATCTTATTTTAAATGGAATTCAATCTTCTGTTAAAGGTGAACAAATGTTAAAAATTTCATTAGCAACTAATAATCAGAAGATTCTATTAAGTGTAACTGATAATGGAGCTGGTATACCTGAGGAGATACAATCGAAGATATTTGTGCCTAACTTCACTACCAAGGAATCTGGTTCTGGTATTGGATTGGCTATTGCAAAGCATGGAATTGAACACGCTGGAGGTAAAATTTGGTTTGAAACTGAAGAGGGTAGTGGTACAACTTTCTATATTGAGCTACCCTTGCTAGATGAATGATTGGGAGAATTTGTTCTATACTACTTTTCACAGGCTTAGTTTTTTCAGCAGAAGCTCAAATGTCCAATGAGCGTTGCAAATGGATAAAAGTCTATAATGCACCTATAGAGTTGGATTCATTATCAGTAATTACTGGCAGTATCACAATTTTTGATGCTGATGTTGAGGTAATTCATCAAATTTCAGAAGGAACTATTGAATTAGTGTCGGATAACAATGCTCCGGATTCTATTCAGGTTTGCTACAAAGTTTATCCATTTCCACTTCATCAGAAGTTTTATCATAGGGATTTGTCTGTATATGATTCAAATGCCTATTTCAAAGATCCGGTAAAAAATACCACCACATTTAAGCAGGAAGAGCTTTTTAAAACGGAAGGCTTGTATAAAAGTGGGAGTATTACCCGCGGTGTTTCGTTTGGTAATAATCAGGATGTATTTGTTAATTCAGCGCTTAATTTAAATATGGACGGTGAGCTGGCCGACAATTTATTTATAAGGGCTTCTATTACTGATCAAAACGTTCCATACCAACCAGAGGGTAACACACAACAGCTACAGGATTTTGATAATGTAATGATTGAGATATATAATGACAAGTTTTCACTTACAGGTGGAGATGTTGTATTTAAGAATAGTCCGTCACATTTTTTACGTTATTATAAGAATGTACAAGGAGGACTAGCGAATGCAAAATATAATTTGGCTGGCTCTGAGGCAGAATCTGAAGTGGGCTTCTCTGTGGCCAAAGGTAAGTTTGCTTCAGTTCAAATTCAACCGAGGGAGGGGCTGTCAGGCCCATATAGAATTCCTGGCCCCAATAATGAGCGATTTCTATTGATTTTAGCCAATTCAGAAAGAGTATTTTTAGATGGTATTCAGTTAAAAAGAGGTTTTGATAACGACTATGTAATTGACTACAACAGTGGCGAGTTAACATTCACAAATAATGTTTTAATCACTCAATTTTCGAGGGTTCGCATAGATTATGAGTATTCAGATCAAAATTATAGCAGAGCCATTACCACTGCCAGGCACACGCAAAAAGTGGGCGGCCTTACTGTAGGGGTGAATGCATACAGTGAACGTGATAATCCTAACAGGCCCATTTTATATGATTTGGGTAATGAAGAGAAACTCTTTTTAAGTGAAATAGGTGATAGTTTAAATGCTGCAGTTTTTGAGACGGTTGATAGTGTAGGTTATTCAGCTGAGAGTGTTTTATACAGAAAACTAGTAATTAGTGATAATGGGAAACCGCTGGAAATATATGAGTACTCCACTAATCCGGATAGCGCTTTTTATAGAATTTCTTTTTCAGATGTAGGACTAGGGAATGGCGATTATGTACAAGTATCTTCAAACACTAACGGGCGTGTATTCGAATATGTGCCTAGAACAGACGGTACAAGCCAAGGACAATATTCACCTACAGCGATTTTACCTGCACCTAACAAAAAGCAAATGGTGAGTATTAACGCACAATATGAAATTAATGAATACGAAACCATATTTACAGAAATTGCTATTTCCAACAAAGACGATAATTTATATTCTGCCATTGATGATAGCGATAACAAAGGCATCGCCCATAAAACTGGAATCACTACCAAAGGGAGAGAAATCGGCTTCTTGCCTGGCTACACGTTAAATGCTTCGTTTGACTTTGAGCGTGATGATGAAAATTTTAATGCTATCGACAGGTTTAGATATATCGAGTTTGATAGGGATTGGAGTTTTGACCCCAACTCAGATGAAAGGAGATTTCAGGATCAGATTATTAATGCCGAATTGGGCGTTGAAAAAGGTGATAATCTCATACACTATTCCATATCACGAAGAGATAGAGGAGAGCAGGTAAGGGGTTTTCAACATAGGGTTCGGGCGAATCAGAACTTTGGAAAAGTACGATTAAGATCTTCCTATTTCAGAATGGATAATGAAGTAGAAACGTTTGATGCCAGTTGGGAACGTATTCATGCTGATCTGGCATTTGCAGGTGGAGTATTCACCCCCGGCTATGTATATTCTTCAGATAAAAATATAGTAAGAAATAGTAAAGATAGCATCTCAACATCGGCTATGTTTTTTGAGGAGCATACGGCTTATATCAGTAATGGTACTAATACTGATATTACATTCGACTTAAGACATAGCTACCGCGATGATTACCGACCATCAGAAGGAGAGATCGAGGCATTTTCTAGCTCCAATACCACCAGGTTTTCTTTGCAAAAGAGTTTTGAGAGCCACACGATTAAATCAGTTATTAACTATCGCAAAGTGGATTATTTGGAAGATGTTTTATCTGAAGAAACTATATCCGGTAGAGTTGATTGGCTTTCGAATTGGCTGGATAACCATATCCGCTCAGAACTAACATATTCTATCGCCAATAGCCAGGAGCTGAAACGAGAGTTTGTTTTCATTAAAGTACCGCAGGGGCAAGGGACGCACACCTGGCGAGATTTAAATGAAGATGGAATTCAGGATTTAGGTGAATTTTTTGAAGCGATTAATCCAGATGAAAGGCAATACGCCAAGATATTTACACCTACGAATGAGTTTGTATCTGCTTTCCAAAACTTATTTATTTTTAGGGTAAACGCCCAGGCACCACGGTCATGGAGTAATGCGGGTGGATTAAAAAACTTTTTCAGTAGGTTTTCTAGTAATACGTCATGGTCTACAGATACAAAAACAACCGATAAAAGTTTAGATGCCAGAATGTTAGCTTTTGCAAAAGATATTAATGACGCTGAATTATTAGCCGAAAGAAACGCATTAAGAAGCACACTCTTTTATAATCGAACACATCCGGTTTATGGGTTGGATGTAACCTACTCGAATAGTGAAAATAAACAATTGCTAACCAATGGTTTTGAAGAACGGAATCTACAAGAAGTAATTAGTGGTGCAAGGGTAAATTTATCAAGGCAATACAGTATTAATTTACGTTCTCAGCGTAGTACAAAAGAAGTAAACTCTGATTTTCTTTCAGATAGAAACTATAATATAGTTAGTTATCGAATGAACCCACAAATAAGTTGGCAGCCGACTAATTTTCTTCGATTTAGCGCGCAATATGCTATTACTGAAAAAGAGAATACCCAATCGATGGAATCAATAGAGCAGGCAACATTGAATGAGCTGATTGGTGAAATAAAGTACAATAAGGCCATTAAAAGTAATTTGAGCATCCTTTTTAGATGGGTTGAAATTGAGTTTACCGGGGAGGAAAATAGCCCTGTTGGATATGATATGCTGGAAGCACTCAGGCCGGGCCAAAACATGACCTGGCAGGTAAATTGGCAGCAAAAAATCACCAACGGCTTACAGTTGAACCTGTCTTATAACGGGCGGAAGTCAGAAGATAACTCGCCTATTCATATTGGTAGGGTACAGGTGAGCGCTTTGTTCTAAGCCATACAACCTTTTGTACGAATAATAAGACTAATG
The DNA here is from genome assembly GCF_040220315.1 of Fulvivirga sp. Classification (GTDB taxonomy): domain Bacteria; phylum Bacteroidota; class Bacteroidia; order Cytophagales; family Cyclobacteriaceae; genus Fulvivirga. The sequence goes on along the minus strand of NZ_JAVJUY010000274.1, from coordinate 2,201 downwards.
AATTATGAGAAAGCTTTTGATAATTGTATGCCTATTGATGTATAGTGTGGGATACGCTCAATCGACAGATGAATTTGATATCAATAAATTAGATTGGCTGGTTGGTAGTTGGGAAGGAGAAGGTTTAGGCGGTTTGAATTACGAGTCATGGTCAACACCTGAAGAAGGAGTGATGATGGGAATGTTTCGTCATTCCAGAAACGGCAAAGTCATTTTCTATGAATTTTGCAGAATAAGTGATGTGGGATTACAATTGAAGCATTTTAATCCGGACTTAACCGGTTGGGAGCAAAAAGAGGAAATGGTCACTTTTCCATTCCTTTCTATGAGTGAAGATGAAATTGTTTTCGATGGACTTGTCATGGAATTGATTAATCAAAATGAGCTGAAAATTGTTGTTCAATTAGAGCAAGGTGAAACAACCTTTAACTATAAAAGAAAAAGCTAGTTATTTCAACTTCTGCATCACCTTGCTGGCGAATACAAAGTCTTCAAACTCTTTTACGTTGGAGTGAATAATGTCGTCTTTATGGCCTTCCCATTTTTTCTCACCTTCGTGTAAAAACATAATATTTTCACCAATACCGAGCAGTGAATTCATATCATGAGTTACCACTACCGTAGTAATTTTATACTCTTCTGTAATTTCCATGATCAGCTCATCTATTTTTATAGATGTTAAGGGATCCAACCCAGAATTTGGCTCATCGCAGAAAAGGTATTTGGAGCTGTTAACAATAGCCCTGGCAATACCAACACGCTTTTGCATACCACCGCTTATTTCAGATGGTAGTTTACCATTTTGGCCTGCTAATCCAACCCTTTCTAAGCAAAAATTAACCCTGTCAAGCTTTTCAGCAGGTTGCATGTCCGTTAGTATATCTAGCGGAAACATCACGTTTTGTTCCACTGTTTTCGAATCAAAGAGAGCACCGCCCTGAAAAAGCATTCCTATTTGCCGTCTTATCTCTGTTTTATCATTTCTAGGCGCTAAGGAGAATTCAGTAGTGCCGTAGTACACAAAGCCATCATCAGGTTGAATTAAACCAACGATGCATTTTAGTAATACACTTTTACCTGTACCACTGGCGCCAATAATAAGGTTAGGTTTTCCTTTTTCAAACGTGCCGCTAATGCCTTTTAGCACTTCTTTGCCATTGAATGACTTTTTTATGTTTTCAATTCTAATCATAAAAGTAGTTGTGCTAATAAATAATCGGCTAGTAAGATGGCAATAACACTTTGCGTTACAGCTGCCGTACTGGCTTTGCCTACTTCAAGTGCACCGCCCGTTGTATAATAACCTTTAAATGATGAAATAGAACTTACCAAAAAGGCGAAGACAAAAGACTTAATTAAAGCAAATGTCACTGTATAATCGTTGAATTCATACCTTATGCCGTATATGTATTCAAAAGGCGTTATTTCTCCTGTTAGTGTACCTGCTAAATAGCCACCAACAATATTCAACAATCCAGATAGTATTACGAGCACAGGGTAAGTAATTAATGATCCCAGAATTTTCGGAAGCACCAAATAACTGGTGGAATTAATCCCCATTACTTCCAAGGCGTCAATTTGCTCCGATATTCTCATGGTGCCCAAACCACTGGACATACTAGAACCTACCTTACCGGCATATATTACACCAATAATGGTTGGAGCCAATTCCAGGATGGTCATATCCCTAACTACAAGCGAAATCACGTAATTAGGAATCAATGGACTTATGAGATTATAGGCCGTTTGAATAGTAGTTACCGCACCCATAAAGAATGAAACCAGCGACACAAGAAAAATAGAGTTGATACCTATATTGACGCACTCATCCATCGTGAGTTTAAAATAGGTTTTGAAATTCTCGGTATTAACGAAAAGCTTCCCTAAAAATATGAAGTACTTACCCAGTGTTTCCATTCAAATCCGTTAATTTAACCACTTTATCAGCAGTAGTTGGAAAGATAACAATATTACAGTAAATGATTTTCCTGATAAATTGATTTAGACAGATTATTAAAAAAGTATGAAAAAAATAGCATTAATAACGGGCGGAACTAAAGGGATAGGAAAGGCTTTGATTGAGGAGTTTGCTAAAAATGGATTTGACATAATCACATGCAGCAGGTCGGAAAGTGATTTAAAACAATTAAAGACAGTGATTGAAGGTAAATTTAATAATGCGCTGGATTATTATCAGGTAG
>NZ_JAVJUY010000273.1:0-9748 GCF_040220315.1 Fulvivirga sp. | reverse complement strand
CCTTAATAAGCAAGGTATTGTAAACTTTCAAAACCTTCCGCCTTCCTTATTGTTGATTGAACATGCATTTATTGACATTACTGGTGGATTGCGCCTTGTTTATTCTAATATGGATGGTGCAGGCCATTGTTTACCCCAGTTTTTTATATATGGAGAACAATCAACTGGCCAAATGGCATAAAAAGTACAAAAGCAGAATTTTTGTATTTGTTTTTCCATTAATGACTACCCAGTTAATAGGCCATTCTTATTTATTTTTGGTTTCGCTAAGCAACTTACATCTGATCTGTTTACTGTTAGTTACTACTTCCTGGATTATTACTTTTTTTAAAGAAGTACCATTTCACAATCTAATTAGCGTTAACAGGCATCAATTAAACACATTACAAAGCTTAATTAATTGGAACTATCCACGATCCATTGCCTGGTCGTTGGTTTTTCTTACAAACATCATCATCTATTTAACGAAATGATATTAACACTAAAATTAGCAGCCCTTTATAATGTTATCTGGGGCGCCTGGGTAGTACTTTTTCCTAATCATTTCTTTGAACTAACAGGGATGCAGCCGCTTAATCAGCCTATGATTTGGCAGGGCATGGGCATGGTTATAGGAGTGTATGGCTTAGGGTATTGGTGGGCTAGTAGTAACCCTATCAGGCATTGGCCAATTGTTGCTGTAGGTATGTTAGGTAAAATTTTTGGGCCACTTGGTTTTATTTTTAATTATGTTACTGGCCAGGTTCCATTTGAATTTTTCTACACTTTAATTACTAATGATTTTATTTGGTGGATTCCTTTCGGCTACATTTTATTTAAGGTACATAAAGATACAAAATGGGCGCTCAATTAAGAAAATACAATCTATATGCTATGGTTGGCTTCTATTTATTTGCTGGCGCTAACCACTTTTTTAATCCGGAGTTCTACTTACCGCTAATCCCTGAATACTTTCCTTTTCCGCATGTCATAAATTATGCTAGTGGTTGTGCAGAAGTGTTGTTAGCCATTTTGCTTTTTCCAAGGAGGTTTAGAAAGTTAGCTGTTTACTGTATTATCGGTATGCTCATATGTTTTATTCCTGCACATGTGCACTTCATTATTATTGGCAGCTGTATAAATGATGGACTTTGTGTACCTGAATGGGTGGGGTGGCTGAGGCTGGTTGTAATTCATCCTCTTTTAATGTATTGGGCCTATACCAACAGGCACTAAGCCCTTTTCAAATAAATCATAAAGGTAGTGCCTTCCCCAACTTTAGAATCGTAATCGATTGTTCCGCCAATTAATTCTGTATACATTTTTACGATACTTAGCCCTAAACCTGTAGATTGTTCACCACCCGTGGGTTGGGCACTTAACCGCTGAAACTTTTTAAACATGTTTTTTTGATCGGCAACCGTAAAGCCAGGCCCTTTATCCTTTACTTTTATTACGACCTCATTAGTATCAGCGTTTTCGGCAGAGAGGGTTACGGTTGTATTTGCATTTGAAAACTTAATTGCATTAGATAGTAAGTTATCCAATATCTGATCTACAAACACAGCATCACCGAGAATCATCAATTCCTTTTCGCACTCAAAATTTAATCGAATATGTTTCTTTTCAGCGCTACTCTTATATTCACTCTTTAAATCATCAAAAATTCGCTTCACATTTACCGGCTCATTTTTAATTTTAGGTTGCAAAGTTTCAACAGCTTCGGCATCAAGTATTTTGCTAATCATCTCCCTTAGCCTCAATGATGATTTAATAATTTGATTAATCAGTTCTTTCTGGTCTTCCGCCAATTTTTTGTTTTCAATTAGAAATATTTCGGCAAGCCCTGCTATTTGATTGATTGGAGAACGAAGATCGTGCGCTAATACACGAATGAGGTTATTCTTTTCATCATTCATATCTAATAATTGCGCATTAGCCTGTTCAATTTTAAGCTGTTGCTGCTCTATTTTTTTCTTGTTTTCCTCCAAATCTTCCAATGCATTTTTCTTGCCCTTGTATAATCGGTAATAAAATAGAGCTACGATTAATGCACCCACAAAAAGACCAACAAACCCAATATTAATTAGTCTGCTAAACTGGTCTTGTAATGCCCTATCAGTCAGCACCTTATTTTGTAATTCTTTCTCCTTTGTCAGTAGTATAATCAGCTCATCAGCGTTTACATTTTCACCAACAGAAATATTCTTGATGATTTTGTAAATGTCGTTTTCAATGTGATTGCCCACTATATCATCTTTGATGGAAGCAAAATAGGTACTAGCCAGGTATTCATTAAAAATAGTCGCCCAGTCGCTTACTTTTGGCATTATTAAACCATAACCCAACCCTTTAATTGGATATAAATTTTGTCTGAAAATAGGTGTTGTTGGGTCGTTTTTAAGCGCCATGAGATAAAGTGGCAAATCAACATAGCCAAATGCATTTTCTCGTGACAATATGTTTTCAATAATTGGTTGATTGCTCGATATATAATCTATCTCAAAGTTATAACCAAGGTCTTTTAAGTATTTGAGTTGCTCCTCGTAAGTGGTGGCCTCAACGGTTATTGCTGTGAGGTTTTTAGAATACTCTTTAAAATGGTCTTTATCTTCAAAAATTGGCACATCAGATCTGGAGATCATCACAGCCACATCCGACATGTAAGGGTGCGTAAACTGTACTTTCTTTAATCGGGTTGCTGTAATGGATAGTGCTGACACACCAAATTCGCCATTATGATCACTTTGGCTTATATAATCATAGAACTCTTTAAAACTGTTGGAATTAATCCAGTGAAGCGTGAGATCAACGTTGTGGGTGAGCTTAAGGTATTCTTTAAAACCTTTAATGAGTTCAGCTTCAATGCCTTGCATGTTGCCTTCATCATCTTGATAAATGAATGGCTTGGAAATGTTCCAGTAGAGGTCTATTGTGCCTTCCTTATTTTTCTTAACCTCCTCCCACGACACGTCATGTGCGTGCATTGTAAGGATTGAAAAAGTAAAAACAAGAAGAAGTAAATAGTACTGTTTGGGCATTTAAATAGAAATATTCAAACATGAATATAACTAATTACAATCAACTGTTCCTTAGTCTAGGAACAATTTTTTAAAAAATCAAAGTGATCATCATTGCCTAAAAAAAATAGCCTCTCAATCAAAAATTAAGAGGCTATTTAGGTTAGTCCTGTTATCTATTACTTCAAGCTGTCTTAGTTGAAGGACAAACAAAGGCTGTTTTTTTAATGTCGGTTTCAGCAATGGCTTTAAAACCACCCTGTACATCAATTAAATTATGAATCCCTCTTGATTTAAGTATTGAAGCCATGATCATTGAACGATATCCACCCGCGCAATGCAAGTAATATTCCTTCGATGCTTCAAAGTCATTCATGTTTTTGTTTATGAAATCAAGTGGTGAGTTTACTGCATTTTCTACATGTTCTGCCTCATATTCTGACGGTTTTCGCACATCCATCACGTTAATATCTTTGGCCGCATAATCTTCAGCAAATTCACTGGCAGGAATGGACTTAACAGTGTCAATTTCTTTTTCGGCTTGTTTCCAGGCCTTAAAACCACCTTTTAAATAGCCAAGTGTATTATCATAACCCACCCTTGATAGCCTGATTACCACTTCTTCTTCACGGCCTTCATCGGCAATAAAAATAATGGGCTGTTGTAGATCGGGAATTAAGGCACCTACCCATGGAGCAAAACTTCCATCGATACCAATAAATACTGAATTAGGGATATGGCCCTGAGCAAACTCCTGTGGTTTTCTGGTATCCAAAACCAATGCTCCTTCATGATTGGCCATGGCCTCAAATTCATCTACTGACAAAGGAACATTACCACGATCCATTATTGTATCTAAGCTATCCACACCAGATTTGTTCATCATAGCATTTTTAGCGAAGTATTGGGGGGGAGGGAGTATGCCGGTTGTTACTTCTTTAATGAATTCCTCTTTGGTCATATCTGCTCTAAGAGCGTAATTGTTCTTTTTTTGATTACCTAATAAATCATGAGTCTCTTTACTCATATTTTTGCCACACGCTGAGCCTGCACCATGAGCAGGGTAAACAATGACGTCATCTGGTAAAGTCATTATTTTATTTCTCAAGCTATCGAACAGCATTCCTGCCAAATCCTCCTGAGAAAGATCAGATTTAACTGCAAGATCAGGCCGGCCTACATCGCCAATAAACAGTGTGTCACCACTGAATAGAGCGTGTTCTTTGCCATTTTCATCGATTAGAAGATAGGAAGAACTCTCTGGCGTATGGCCAGGTGTGTGTAAGACTTTGATTTTAATTACTCCTAAATTAAATACCTCACCGTCAGTTGCTTCATGTATATCGTATTCCGTTTTTGCACCAGGACCGTACACTATCGTAGCTCCTGTTTTGTTGGCTAAATCAACGTGGCCAGAAACAAAATCCGCATGAAAATGCGTTTCAAAAATGTATTTGATTTTGGCGCCAGCTTCTTCCGCCTTTACCACGTATGGTTCTGTTTCCCTCAAAGGATCTATGATGGCCACTTCACCATTACTTTCTATATAGTAAGCACCTTGAGCTAAACAACCAGTATATATTTGTTCTATTTTCATTTTGTTAAACTTTAAATCTCACGTAAAGATAAGCCCTTTAAATAGGAGGGTATGTAACAATGGTTACAAAATTAAAGAATCTCTATTTTGTTACGATGCTGTTCAATTTTATCTTCCTTTTCAAGTTTTTTTAGGAGCCTTGAAATAACAACCCTTGAAGTGTTTAATTCCCTCGCTATTTCTGCATGCGTTTTATTTATTTCAAAACTGCCAGAAGACTGTTTCTTATCTAGCAAATACTTGTACAATCTTTCATCCAGATTCATAAAGGCCATACTGTCGATAGTATTAAGCAATTCATCAAAACGCATTTTGTAAGAACTGAAAATAAACTTTCTGAATGCCGGGTACTTCACAATCCATGAGTCTAAGTGATCCATCGGAATCATCCATACTTCTGAATCTTCCTCAGCGGTTACTTTAAATTGATTGCTTGTAGGCTCCAAGCAACAGCTAATAGACATGGCGCATGTTTCACCCCCTTCCAGATAATAAAGGAAAACATCACCTTTTTCCGGATCCTCACGCATTACCTTTAAGACTCCAGAAAGTACTAATGGAATGTACTGAGACCGGGATCCTGATTTTACCACTACTTCACCCACCTTTGCTTCTTTGAATTTGCCCAAATTCAACAGCTCAGCAACCAGGGGTGGCTCAAGCCCTGTATTCTCTAAATGTGATTGAATTTGCGTTCTATCCATCAATACTGATTTACAAGTGTAATTGTCAGGAAAACATCTTAATTTTAAAAGAGATTCCAAAGTATGCAAATAGTTAATAATAAAACTAATTATCAGTTTGAAACAATCGTAGAAGGTGAAAAGGCAGAACTGCAATATCGAATAAGAAACAACACCCTTTACTACATGCATACCTGGGTACCCGAATCAATCGAAGGTAGAGGAATAGCGAGTTCATTGGCAAAATTTGGACTGGAATACGCAAGAAGGAAGAACTATCAAATTGTGATATATTGTCCCTTTGTAGTAGCCTATGTCAAGAAGCATCCTGAATACCTTGAACTGCTAAACACTAATTATCAAACGAAAGAAAAGTTACTCCGATTATGATTTTGGCAGTATTATTAAACATTCTACTCAACTGGTCTGATAACAGGGCTGCTGACGTACCTTATTTGGCAAATGACAAGTTCAATTATGAAATTATCTACACGTTTGAAAAGAGACCACCTCCTCCTCAGGATGAGTTTGATAAGGATATGAACCGTTCAACGTATTCGCCATCACCGTTACCATATGTTAAAGTCAAATTGTTTCTTCTGTTACAGGAATCGGAAGGCATTTTAAGGTATCGAGTAGAAAACAATAAAGGCGTTGTTCTTAGAAGCAGGAAAGTGAAGGATCTGACAGAGGATTTTGTGATTGATATGGGCTTTGCCGATGATATAAAAGATCGAACAGGAGCTCATGAGTTTTTCATTTATTTCTTAAATGATGATAAAAAAGAGGTGGCCAAACTCATATTCTTCTTTACTGAGAAAGGAAATTTGTTTGTGAACGGACAAGAGCGCGGTAAGATATAATTGGCAAGACATTTGCAATAACTTTTATCGAGGTTGTTGTTTGAGTTTTAAATCCCGGTTTTCCTTCATGGAGCCGGGATTTTTTAATTTAAAGCCTTTGTGCATTGGATAATATGGCAAACCTTTAATCTTTGCATTCGTAATCTTACAAGACTTTAAAGACCAAAATAATACCATCTATGCTTCGAAGAGCGTTTGTTCTAATCTTTACACTTTTTACTCTTTCACCTTCATTCAGTCAAAAACCACATAATGATAATGCTGCCGAAATACTTTTGAAGCTTAAAAAGCTTAATTTCTTAGGCACAGTATTATATGTTGCGGCTCACCCTGACGATGAAAATACAAGGTTAATTGCATATATGAGCAAGGAAAAGCTGGCAAGAACAGCCTATCTATCATTAACAAGAGGTGATGGTGGACAAAACTTGGTAGGCCCGGAAATTAGAGAAGGATTAGGCATTATAAGAACTCAGGAGTTACTGGCTGCACGTAGAATTGATGGTGGGGAGCAGTTTTTTACCCGTGCTAATGATTTTGGTTATTCTAAGTCTACAGAAGAAACCCAGAAAACCTGGAATAGAGAACAGATACTTGAAGATGTAGTGTGGGTGTACAGAAACTTTAAACCCGATGTGATTATCACACGCTTTCCACCTGATGAACGGGCAGGACACGGGCACCATACCACATCCGCCATATTTGCAGCTGAAGCATTTGATATGGCAGCTAACAAAGACCATTATCCGCAACATTTAGAGTTCACCGAAACCTGGCAGCCAAAAAGACTTTACATGAATACAGGACCATGGTGGAGCCCAGATATAGATGAAAACACGCCAGGGGTAATTACTGTAGACATAGGTGGGTATAACACACTATTGGGCACGTCCTATTCAGAACTTGCCGCATTAAGCCGCTCACAACATAAATCACAGGGTTTTGGATCTACTGGCAGCCGAGGTTCAAGGTTCGAATTTTTAGAGCATGAAAAAGGCGCAAAAGCCGAAAAAGACATTTTTGAAGGTATTGATACAAGCTGGAAAAGGGTAGAAGGTGGGGCTAAAATCGAGAAAATGATTAGCGACATAATTAAAAATTATAAACCCACTCAACCTGCGGCCAGTGTAGAGTCACTTTTAAGGGTACGAGATGAGATCACTTTGCTTTCTAATGAACATTGGAAGAACGTAAAAATTAAAGAGATTGATGAAATCGTAAAATCAATGCTTGGCTTATACCTGGAGGCTAAGGCTGATGATTATGCAGTGGCTCCTGGAAGTAAAGTTAAAATTGACGTTGAGGCGATTAACCGATCTGCCATTCCTGTAAAACTAGAGCGTGTATCATTCGATCATTTGAAAGATACGTTAATGGCTAATAACTTAGCTGATAATCAGCTTTTTGAGTTTGAGTCAAGTGTTACTATCCCCACCGATTGGAAATACAGCCAACCTTATTGGTTAAGGGAAAAAGGCACTTTAGGTACGTATAAGGTGGATAATTTAGCACTTAGAGGTAAACCCGAAAACCCTTCAACCATGGATGTAACATTTGCAGTTGACGTGGCAGGACATAAATTGCTATATACTTCACCGCTAATTTACAAATGGAACGACCCCGTTGAAGGCGAGCAGTACAGGCCTTTTGAGATTATCCCAACAGTTGTGGCAAGCATTCCTGAGTCTGTTTACATATTTAATGGTGAGGCAAGTAAGAATATAACTGTGATTGTAAAATCAGGTGCTGATAATGTAAGCGGACAACTGAAACTTGATTTACCTAAAGACTGGGATGTAAACCCTGCAACTGTAGCTTTAACACTTGCTAAAAAAGGTGATGAAATATCTTTTACCTTTGAAGTGACACCACCTAAAGGTGAAGTTGTTACCGAAATAAGAGCGGTTGTCACAATTGGTGATAAGGTATTTGATCAAAACCTGCAAACCATTGAATATGATCATATTCCTACACAAATTTTCCTTACTAAGGCCAGTGCTAAAGCTGTGAAAATGAATATCTCAAAATATGGAAGCACTATAGGATATATTCAAGGAGCGGGTGATGCCGTACCGGCCAGTTTACGAGAAATTGGGTATGAAGTAACAGAAATAGCTGAAAATGACATTTCGCCTGTATCTGTTGAAGCTTATGATGCCATTATTTTAGGTATAAGGGCACTTAATACCAATGAGCGATCAGATTACTACATGCCCATATTACTGGATTATGTTGAAAAAGGAGGTACGCTAATCATTCAATACAATACTTCTCACAGGCTAAAAACCGAAAAAATAGCTCCTTATGAATTAAAACTATCAAGAGATCGTGTTGCGGAAGAAGATGCCCCTGTTGAGGTTTTGAAACCTAAGCACCCCGTAATGAATACGCCAAACGAGATAACAAAATCAGATTTTAATAACTGGGTTCAGGAAAGAGGATTATATTTTCCGAATGAATGGTCTTCCGAGTTTGAGGCAATCTTATCGAGCCATGATGAAGGCGAGGAAGCCAAAGAAGGTGGGTTGTTGGTGGCAAAATATGGAAAAGGGTATTACGTTTATTCTGGCTATTCATGGTTCAGAGAACTGCCTGCAGGTGTACCTGGTGCCTATAAATTATTTGCTAATTTGGTTTCATTAGGTAATAACCCTTCTGACAAACCTTCTAAAACGCAATAATGACTGAACAGGAAAAGCCTCCTTTTTTAAAAAAATGGAAGAACATCTATTGGCTGCTCATGGCTAATCTGGTATTTCTGATTATACTTTTTTATCTGTTTACACGCCATTTTTCATGAATATTATAGATTGGATTGTTCTTTTTGGTACGCTCATTTTTATTGTTGGCTATGGCGTATGGAAAACTCGCGGCCAGAAAAGCATAGATTCATACTTAAGAGGTGGTAATGATACAAAATGGTGGACCATAGGCCTATCTATAATGGCTACGCAGGCAAGTGCTATCACATTTTTAAGTACACCCGGGCAAGCTTACACCGATGGAATGCGGTTTATCCAGTTCTATTTTGGTTTGCCACTGGCCATGATAATCATCTCTGTATTTTTCTTGCCCATATATTATAAGTTAAAGGTTTATACCGCTTATGAGTACTTAGAAACGCGTTTTGACCTAAAAACGAGAATGTTAGCCGCCTTAATATTTTTGGTTCAAAGGGGCTTAGCAGCTGGAATTACAATATATGCACCGGCCATCATTCTATCATCACTCTTGGGCTGGCGATTGGGTTACACCACAACAATCATTGGTGTTTTAGTCATTATCTACACAGTTTCAGGTGGTACCAAAGCGGTTACACAAACACAGAAACAACAAATGGCGGTAATGATGGGCGGGATGATCACTGCCGGCATATTGGTGATTCTATCTCTTCCGCCCAATGTTGGGTTTGTAGATGCGATGCATGTAGCCGGTAAGATGGGTAAGTTGAACGTAGTTAACTTTGAATTTGACCTTTCTGACCGCTACAATTTTTGGTCGGGTATGACAGGAGCTGTGTTCTTATTTCTATCTTATTTCGGAACGGATCAATCACAAGTGCAGCGATATTTGTCTGGTAAGTCGTTGTCAGAGAGTAGGTTAGGA
>NZ_JAVJUY010000272.1:0-37235 GCF_040220315.1 Fulvivirga sp. | reverse complement strand
ACCCAATGCCACCCAGCCTTCCAGCTTCCTGCCTCAGGCTTATCTGGCGCATTTCTACTCGTATTTTAAATTCACCCGCCAAAAGCTTTATTAGTTCTCTAAAATCTACACGGTCTTCTGCCGAATAATAGAAAGTTGCCTTAGAGTTATCTGCCTGATACTCTACATCTGATAGCTTCATTTCTAGCTTAAGGTCATCTATAATTTGTCGCGCCCGGTAAAGTGTAGGCATCTCCCTGTTCTTAACCTCCTCGTATTTTTCTAAATCTTTTTGATGGGCTATGCGGTAGATTTTTTTTATCTCATCATCGTTCTTCACCTTTTTCTTTTGCATTTGGAGTCGCACCAATTCACCCTGCAAAGAAACGTGGCCAATGTGATGCCCGTTGGGCACATCTACTACTACAGCATCACCGGTGGTAAGATCAAGATTGTCACTATTTTTAAAGTACTCTTTGTGGCCACCCTTAAAGCGCACTTCCACCACATTAAATTTATCTACTACCGGCATGTCCATGTTAGACAACCAGTCAAAAACGTTCATTTTATTGCACCCTCCGGTTTGGCAACCGCCATTGTTATTACAACCAGAGACTTTACTTCCTGAACTACACGTACCGCATCCCATCGTTCATCAATTTTAGTCCGTCAATAAAGATAAATAATTCAAGATTTTAAACTATTCGTGCTGATAAAATATCTTTCCCGATATCCTTTCTATAATACATGCCATCCCAAGAAATTGCTTTTACAGCGGTGTAGGCAGATTTAAGTGCTTCTTCAAGATCAGAGCCTCTACCCAAAACGGTAAGAACCCTGCCACCATCAGTTAAAACCTCATAATCTTCTTGTTTTGTACCTGCATGAATAACGAGTGTTTCGGTAATATCAGCTAAACCCTGAATTGATTTTCCTTTTTCGTAACTGCCAGGGTAGCCCCCTGAAACCAATACCACACCTGCCACAGTAAAGTTGCCAATCTCTAGTTTATAGTCGTGTAATTGACCAGTGGCAGCAGCATCCAGCATATCTACAATATCGCTTTGTATTCTTGGTATTACTGCCTGAGTTTCAGGATCACCCATTCTAACATTATATTCTATCACATATGGATTTCCTGCTACATTCATCAGGCCAATAAAGATAAAGCCTTTGTAATCGATGTTTTCTTTGGCCAACCCATCAACTGTTGGTTTAATAATTGTATCCTCTACTTTCTTCATAAAAGCCTCATCAGCAAATTTTACTGGTGAAACTGCTCCCATGCCACCTGTATTCAACCCCGTATCACCTTCGCCAATGCGTTTATAATCTTTTGCCTCAGGAAGTACAATATAATCCTTGCCATCTGTCAGAACAAAAACCGACAGCTCTATGCCCTCAAGAAATTGTTCAATGAGCACCTTGGAGCTTGCTTCTCCAAATTGCTTATCAATTAACATTGACCTTAAGGTATCCTTAGCCTCTTCTATTGTTTCGGCAATAACAACGCCTTTGCCAGCAGCTAATCCATCAGCTTTAAGCACTATGGGCATAGCACAATTTTCTAAATAAGTAAAACCCTCTTCCAGTGTATTTGAGGTAAACGTTTTGGCTTCAGCAGTTGGAATACCATATTTTTGCATAAAAGACTTACTAAAGTCTTTACTTCCCTCTAGCTGAGCTCCTTTTTTGCCAGGGCCAACAATTTTAATTTTCTTTAAAGCTTCGCTCGCCTCGAAGTAATCTCTAATACCATTTACTAAAGGGTCTTCTGGCCCAACAACAATGAGATCTATCTCATTTTCTACAGCAAAAAGGCCTATGGCTTCAAAATCGTTTACTTGAATATCAACATTCTCTGCTATGAAGTTTGTGCCTGCATTACCAGGAGCCACAAACACTTGGGTGCAGTTAAAGCTTTGAGAAATTTTCCAGGCCAACGTATGTTCGCGGCCGCCACTTCCTAATACTAATATATTCATATAATTATATGCTTATTCAGAAAGAGGCAAAGTTATACAATTGTATTTAAGGAGATAATTGGCTGGAAGATAATATTCTAGTTGGCGTATTCTGACATAAACTTGATGCGCATTAGACGTAGTTCCTCCTCAGAATATTCGTCATTATCTTCGTCATCCAAGGCATCTTCAATGCTATCGGTGTTGGCATTTAAGAAATAATCAAAAATATCATCTTGCTTGTCCTTATCCAGAATATCATCAATATAATAGTCAAGGTTTAGTTTTGTGCCTGAGTAACAAATATTCTCTATTTCATCTAATAGGCTTTCGAATGAAATGCCCTTTGACTCAGCAATTTCATCTAAATCTACTTTCCTATCTATCTGCTGAATGATGAAAATTTTGAGTTTTGATTTATTAACGGATGACTTTACCACAACATTAGAAGCGGTTGTGATATCATTCTCTTCTACATATTCTTTTATCAGTGCTAGAAAAGGTTGACCAAATTTTTTGACCTTACCCATGCCCACTCCATTAATTTGAGATAGCTCCTCTTCAGTGGTAGGGTAAGTAGTTGCCATTTCTTCTAAGGAAGGATCTTGAAAAATGATCCACGGCTGCAAATCTTTTTTATCCCCTTCCTTCTTTCTTAGGGCTTTTAAAAGTGTAAATAGTTCTTCGTCATATGCCTTGGCATTTACGGGTACCCGCTCCGCTTCTTCCTCTTCTTCGCCAACGGTATATTCATGATCTTTCGCCAGCATTATGGATTCAGGCTTAATCAGGAATTTTTTGCCTTTTTCAGATAATTTGAGCACACCGATATTTTCAATATCTTTTTCCAGGTATTCATATATAAGCGTTTGACGAATTACTGTCTTCCAAAAATCCTCATCTTCGTCATCACCTTTTCCAAATACATCGAGCTTATCATGATCGTACGACTGGGTGTGTGCGTTGCTTATGCCTCTTAGCACATGTGCGATATGATTGAGACCAAATCGCTCACCTGTTTGTTCCACCGCCTGAAGTACCAATGAAACGTAATCTTGCCCTTCAAATTTATCTTTTGGGTTTACACAATTATCACAACCTCCACAATTATCTATTTTAAATTCTTCACCAAAATAATGGAGTAGCTGTTTTCTTCTGCACACCGGTGATTCTGCATAGAAGGACATTTCCTGTAGCAGAACTCTTGAATTCTCCCTTTCTTGTACAGGTTTGTCTTTGTTAAACTTTTCAAGCTTGTTAATGTCATTATGACTGTAAAGCATTAAACAATGGCCTTCCAATCCATCTCTTCCTGCCCGGCCAGTCTCTTGATAATACCCTTCCAATGACTTTGGTACATCATAGTGGATCACAAACCGAACATCAGGTTTATCGATGCCCATGCCAAATGCGATGGTGGCAACAACAATATCAACATTCTCATTTAAAAAATCATCCTGATTTTTTTCACGAACAGCTGGCTCTAACCCAGCATGATAAGGCACTGCATTAAAGCCATTCACACTAAGTAGTTCGGCTATTTCCTCTACTTTCTTTCTGCTCAGGCAATAGACAATACCACACTTACCTTTGTTCTTTTTAAGAAACTCTATTACTTGCTTTTTAGCATGCTTTTTTTGGCGCACGTCATAAAACAAATTGGTTCTGTTGAATGACGATTTAAACACACTGGCATTCTCCATATTCAGGTTTTTCTGAATATCCAGCTGTACTTTAGGTGTTGCTGTAGCTGTTAGCGCTATAATAGGAAGTTGGCCTATCTGTGCTATAATTTCTTTTATTCTTCTATACTCTGGTCGGAAATCGTGCCCCCATTCTGAAATACAGTGCGCTTCATCAACTGCAACGAACGCAATATTTACCTTTTTAAGAAAATCTACATTATCAGGTTTAGTTAACGATTCAGGAGCAACATAAAGCAACTGAATCTCGCCATTCAAGCACTCTTTTTTAACTCTGTTAATTTCCCCTTTAGTTAGGGTAGAATTCAAATACTGGGCATTTATCCCAAAGGCATTCATTTGGTCTACCTGATTCTTCATTAATGCAATTAGCGGTGAAATAACAACCGCCAAACCATCGGTGACTAAGGAAGGTAGTTGATAGCACAATGATTTACCAGCACCTGTTGGCATAATCACAAACGTATTTTTGCCTTCGAGGATATGCCTGATGATACCCTCCTGGTTTCCTCGGAATTGGCTATAGCCAAAAACCTCTTTTAATTTTCCTCGTAATATATCGGTCTGTTCTGCGAGCATCCAGGTCAATTTTAAAGTGCCATTTCGATTCGATTTACTATCTTTGACGCGCCCTGATTACTAATCTTAAAGGACATTGAAGTTAGCAAAAAATATCCAGAATATCGCCAAAAGAGTACTCATAAATGAGTCTGAGGCGTTGAACAATATTGCCAATTATATTGACGATCAATTTGAAGAATGTGTTGAAGCAATTTTCAAATCGAAAGGCCGAGTGGTGATTACCGGAATAGGTAAAAGTGCCATTGTAGCCAGTAAAATTGTAGCCACGCTGAATTCCACCGGCACACCATCTCTTTTTATGCATGCTGCTGATGCCATCCACGGAGATTTAGGAATGATCCAGGATGATGACATTGTAATTTGTATTTCTAAGAGTGGTAATACCCCTGAAATTAAAGTTTTAGTGCCATTGATAAAGCGAACTAACTGCAAGCTTGTAGGACTTGTTAGTAATGTTGATTCTTATCTTGGCCAACAATCTGATTATGTGCTAAATGCTACTATTGCCGATGAAGCTTGCCCAAATAGTTTGGCACCAACAACCAGCACAACCGCTCACATGGCTTTGGGTGATGCATTGGCCGTTTGCCTGATGGAGCTAAAAAGTTTTACAAGTGAAGATTTTGCCAGGTATCATCCTGGAGGTGCATTGGGCAAGCAACTTTACTTAAAAGTTGATGACATTATATCGCACAATGAGGTACCAATAGTGCAACATGATGCCAATTTTAAAGAAACTATTCTCGAAATATCTACGAAAAGATTGGGCGCCACTGCCGTGCTTAAAAATAATAAGCTAATAGGCATTGTTACTGATGGTGACTTAAGGCGGGGCATTGAAAAAGGTGTGAATCTGGATAAAGTTATTGCCGAGCAAATTATGTCTGTAAACCCCAAGCAAGTAGAAAAAGGTGACTTTGCTGTTAAAGCTTTGAATGTGATGCAGCAAAATAATATCAGCCAAGTGATAGTAATGGATGGTGAAAAAGTAGCCGGATTTGTGCACTTGCATGATCTCTTAAAAGAAGGTATCATTTGATAACCAATCTGATGAATAAAAATAATTATGTTGTAATAATGGCGGGTGGAGTAGGTAGCCGTTTTTGGCCCTACAGCAGAACTACCAAGCCAAAGCAATTTTTAGATATTTTAAATACTGGCCGTACGTTAATTCAAATGACTTACGATCGATTTAAAAATAAAGTGCCTGAGGAAAACATATATGTAGTTACTCACCAGGATTATGGAGATTTGGTAAAGGAGCAACTTCCTAAGCTAACAAATGACCAAATTCTGCTTGAGCCGTTGAGAAGAAATACAGCACCATGCATCGCATATGCATCCTATAAAATAGCAAAAAAAGACCCAGATGCTATTATCACCATCGCTCCATCTGACCACCTGATTGTTGATGAAGGACAGTTTCTTTCTTACTGGGAAAAGGCGTTGGAGGCTGCTAGCGATCAGGAGAAGTTGATTACACTAGGATTAAAGCCTAATAAGCCTGAAACGGGTTTTGGATACATTCAATTTTTAGATGAAAAAGGTAGCATCAAAAAAGTGAAAACATTTACTGAAAAGCCTGAAAAACAACTGGCTGAAAAATTTATTGAGAGCGGAGACTTTTTATGGAACTCAGGAATTTTCATCTGGGGGGTGCAGGCAATTATAAAGGCTATTGAAGACTGTTTGCCTGAATTGAGCGAACTCTTTGAGGAAGCGCTACCCAAACTGAGTACATCTGATGAAGCTGCGGCCATTTCACTAGTATATTCACAATGTACGAATATCTCTATTGATTTTGGCGTAATGGAAAATGCCTCTTCGGTTTATGTAGTTCCTTCCCAGTTTACCTGGTCTGACCTAGGTTCATGGAACGCAATGCATGAGCATAGTGAAAAAGATGCCAACGATAATGTTTTACAGGCCAATACCCTGGTGTATGATACGAAAAACACACTCATAAAAGGCCCCAGAGACAAGCTAATTATAGTACAAGGACTACAGAATTACATGGTTACTGAATGTGATAATGTGTTACTGATTTGTAGAAGAGATAATGAACAAAAGTTTAGGGACTTTGTGGCCGATGTGAAGAAATCTAAAGGAAAGGAATTTTTATAAACTTCTTTGTCTAACAGCTTCAAAAATCGCAATACCGGCTGATACCGATACATTCAGTGAATCTATATTCCCTGTCATTGGTATAAACATTTGATTGTCAGCAAGCTTCAAATATTCCGGAGAGATACCATCTTCTTCTGATCCCATAATAATGGCTGCTGGTTTTTTAAAATCACACTTGTACAACGGCTCTGACGCCTTTTCGGTACACGCAAAAACAGTAATTCCACTTTGTTTCAAATAGTCTATTGTGTTTTTAAGGTTATCTTCGCGGCATATCGGAATGTAATTTAACGCCCCTGCCGATGTTTTCATGGCATCTGCATTTATTGCAGCCCCACCTCTGGATGGGATAATGATGGCATCCACGCCAGCGCACTCTGCTGTTCTGGCTACAGCCCCAAAATTACGTACATCGGTAACTCTATCAAGTATGAGTAACAACGGTTCCTTGCCTTGCTGATACGTTTCGTTAATTACATTGTCTAAAGAAGCATAATGAATAGAAGACACAAATGCTATTGCACCTTGATGATTTTTTCTGGTGACCCTATTTAGTTTTTCAATGGGTACTGTAGAAAATGGTACACCATGAGATTTTGCCGTTTGAATCAATTGCTTAATTAAATCATTAGCCAGGCCTTTTTGGATTAGGAGCTTATCTATTTCTTTACCTGATTCAATGGTTTCGAGTATGGCACGCGTGCCAAATACCAGATTATCCTTAGTTATATGCTTCACTTAAATATTGCGTTTCTTAACAAGTTTATTGCTTCATACCATGATTCAGCATGCTTTTTCTCCCTTATTAACACATAATGTGCTGGGGAGAATAATGTTGATGTTTTTATAAACTGGTACTTTCTCATTGGCAAATGTCGGTCTTCCTGATAGTTCCAGATCTCTTTATTCCCAATTTTTTCGATATTATCAGGGCTTCCCATAATCAAGTAAATCATACCCATATCAGTTTTCCAACCATCTTTGAAGGTGGTGAAATTCGTATTTACATATTCAACCCGATCATAAAATAAACGGATAATCTTCTTAGCACGCTCAGGATTACCTGCCAGTTGTAGCCAGAATTTATCAAACAAGCGCTTATCATTACCCACTTCTGCCAATGTTTTTTGCTCTTCATCATCTGTTATATAAATCAAAGGTTGTGTAAGTTCTTCAACCGTTGTAAATCGCGGAAAATAGAAGGGTTCAACCCTAATTGTTAATGCCTGATTGGAGGTAGTATCAGCTTGCATCAGATACAAGCCAGGTTTTTTCATAGAAATTGTACCCTGAGCTAAGAATGATGAGTCAATACCCATCTCCTGTGAAGGTGCATCATTTCTGGTAGTCATGGGAGGTAGTGCAATGCTAAAATCGTAGTTGTAATAAAATACATGAATGCTATTAGGAGCCTGAAAAATACCCGGATTGGTCCAATACTTTAATAAAGGAATATTTTTTGAATTGAATAGTATAAAAGGATGTGATTCATTTACCTCATGAATAAAATTGAAGGTTAGTCCATCCGATAACTTTATCAACCGTGTTTTAATTTTAGGTCTTAAAACGCTTCTTGGAAAGGAAAATTTAAAATAGTGTTGATCCATTTCATTCCCCAGGTAGGTGCTATCCAGATAAGCAATTAATATTTCTTCATTTTCAGATGCAGTACTAAATTGAAATTTATAATTATAAAGCCTTGATGATTTTGCATCTAAATCGATCTCCAAATACAAATGTAGCGAGTCATTTGAAGCAACCGACATCATTGAAACGCCAATATTGCCGGAGTTCTGAGCCTGAATTGTTTGACTAAAAAATATGACAACTACAGATACTACTATTCTAATGGCGCGCATTCCTTTTCAATTGTATGGATAAATTAAGGTGATACTTGGCAAATAAAAAAAGAGCATCAGGTTATTTCTTTCGAATTGACCTATTTTTGCAAAAATTTCTAACATGGGCGTATATACAACCGAAATAGCATCTGATAAACTAGCATCTGACAATCCAATTCATCAGCGATTGCTAAAAGCATATTATGTGGCTGAAGAATTGGTAGAAGGTGATTTATTGGAAATTGGTTGTGGTGAAGGTAGAGGTATTAATCTGTTACAACCAAAATGCAAGTCATTTACGGCTATTGATAAGATTGATGAAGTAATCCAGTCGCTTTCTAATAAATTTCCGGATGCTACCTTTATTCAGGATAACATTCCTCCGTTTAATAAAATTAAGGACAATCAGTATGATAGCATCGTAACCTTTCAGGTAATTGAGCACATAAAAAATGACCGATTATTTTTAGAAGAAATCAAACGTGTTTTAAAGCCTGGGGGAAAAGCTTATATCAGTACGCCAAACATAAAACTTACATTATCGAGAAACCCATGGCACATTCGGGAATATACTGCCCAGCAATTAACAGATTTGGCCAATTCCATTTTCGATAAAGTGGTAATGAAAGGCATTGGTGGAAATGAAAAAGTGATGGAATATCATGAGAAAAATAGAATGTCGGTAGAGAAAATCACCAGATTTGATATTCTAAATTTACAATACCGTTTGCCCGCTCCGTTGCTACGAATTCCGTATGATATACTAAATAGATTTAACAGGAATAAGCTTAAATCAAGCAATGATTCGTTGGTCAACGAAATTCATCATACAGATTATTTACTGCAAGATGATGCCGAAAATGCATTGGATTTGTTTTTGATTGTTAAGAAGTAAGTTTACTTACTTTTCAATTTCTCAATCTCAGCTGTTAACTCTTCCACCTGGGCTTTTGCTTGTTCTTCTGAAGTTACATCCTTTGAAATAACAGCGGCACCAATGATTGCTCCTTTCTTGTCTTTTACAGGGAAACATTCTGTAATAATTTTTAGCACCTTGTCGCCAACAGGCCTGTCTTCCTTAAATCGCAATTCTTCGCCATTCAGTGTTTTGGCATATCGCTCTTTCCAGGTTTTTAAGGCATCGCCTGAAAGAACTTCCAGGATACTCATCCCTTCATTAAGTTCAAGGCCATTTGCCTTAAATCGATCTTTAAGTGTTTTGTTGGCATAGATGATTCTATAATCTAGATCCATGGCAAAATAGGTATTGTCTGTATTATTTACCATGGCATCAAGTACAGAACTTTTTTGTTGCACCGCCATTTCAAACTGCTTCTTATCAGTGACATCTCTGGAGAAAACAGAAACTCCCAAAATGTAGCCATTATCATCCCTGATAGGGTTGATGAAATACTCGCGATAAGTATCTTCTCCCTGAACTGAGCTTTTCAAAACAAAATCAAGTGCTTCACCTGCTAATGCCTGATCGTAATAGCCTTTCCATTCATCTCTCACATCGCCCAGCATATCCAGTGCGTTGGCACCTTCTTTCATATCCTCATATTGTGTGCCTTTATATCTTTCTTTAACCACTTTATTCATGATCAGAATTTTATAATTTCTGTCCATGGTAATAATAGAATCGGTTGTATTATTAATAAGGGCATTAAGATTGGCTTCTTTCTCACCCAATTCTTTTTGCGTCCTGCCCATTTCTTCCTGTGTGGCTTGCATCTCTTCCATATTCTGGCGCATCTCCTCTTCTTGAGATTGCATCTCCTCAGTCATTTGCCTGGATTGCTCGAGCAACTCTTTAGTTTGTTGATTGGTTTGTGCAGAAATGATGGTAGAAGCTATACTTTCACCCACTTTTTCCAGAAAGTCAATGTCATTATCTGTAAAAACATCAAAAGAAGCCATTTCTATTACGCCAACCAATTCCTCATTGGATTTTAAAGGCACAAGTACAAGACTATTTGGATTTGCTATGCCCAAACCAGAAGTTATGGTTATGTAGTGATCAGGCACATCAGTCATCATAATGGTCTTTCTTTCTATGGCTGCCTGCCCGATGAGACCCTCACCTAGCTCTACTCTCTTTTCTAAATATTTTTTTCTTTCATAAGCCCTGCAAGCCATCAGTTGCAGATAATTTTCATCTGTGTCTTCATTTTTTTGAATGATAAAGATGCCCCCTTGGTTTGCGCGCATGTATTTCACTAAACTTTGAATTACCTGATCACATAATATTTCAAGGTTGTCAGTATTGTTTCTTAAAATCTCTCCGATGGAAGCCAATCCAACATTCACGAATTTTTCTTTCGATTCACGATCCGCTGCCTCAACCAAACTATCACGCATATTCATGAGCGATTCTCCAAGTTTATCCGCCTTTTCTGCGTCATACTCAGCACCTAAATTTCCTTTACTAATGCTGTTGGCGAAGTTGATATTTGTATCCATCAGGCTTAATTGATCCTGCATTTGAAGATAGTTAATGCCTGACTCCCTGGTTTGGCCCTTTTGTAAATTAGACCATAAAATGCAGAGTGCCCCATAAAACAATAGTAAGCCCAGGTGCAGTATCACATTTTTATACGTAAGCTCAGGGATATTCTCCAGCATCCCATTCAACTCACCACCCGCCATTTGACTATAAAATAAATAAAGAAAAGTAAAAACAGCGTAAGCTATGAGCGGAACGAGTACTCGCCAATCTTCATAAAATAAGAGTACCGTAAGGCCAATAAAGTAGAAGAAATGCATTTCATACATCCCATGCATTTGCAGGAAAAACTGAACAGCAAAATTCCACAATAGTAAACTAATGATTAGTCTGAACCAAATTGTGCCACCTAGTAATGATTTTGCTCCAAAGTATAAACCAACCGTGATAGCACCCATTACAAATGCAAGCACATAAGTCTCGTAAAATACAGATAGTCCTATGCCCAAAAAGAAAAACCCGTATATGAAATAGCGTACTATTCCATCGGCTTCTTCATGAACTTTATTATGAAATGGTTGAATTTTATCTTGGGGTATCGCACTCGTTTCTTGCATGAAAAAAGTAATTACACGTGTAATTTAATAAACGGTAACCAAGATAGCTACAAAGAAGAATATTTACAATTTTAAAAAAACGCTGAGCTTAGCCTTAAACGCCTTCAGCCTCAACAGATTGGACATCTGGCAGCATACGCTTCATAAGATTCTCAATTCCTGCTTTAAGCGTAACTGTAGAGGAAGGACAACCGCTGCAAGAACCTTGAAGCAATACCTTTAATATGCCATTTTCAAAAGAGTGGAATGTTATTGCACCTCCATCTTGCTCAACAGCTGGTCTGATGTATTCATCCAAAATCCCTTTGATTTTCTTTACGGTTTCGGAATCATTTTCATTGATTTCATTGGCATCATTGATTTCTTCTACCACTCTTTTTCCTGCTTCTAAATATGCCTTGATCACTTCTTTCGCTTGATCTCGAACTTCAATCCACTCAACATCTTCTTTCTTAGTAACAGTTACAAAATTGGCCATGAAGAATACACGATCCACAAAGTCCAGCTTAAATAATTCTAAAGCAAGTGGCGAATTAGATGCCTCATCAGCGCTTGGAAAGTCTAGGCTTACGCCATCGGGCAGTAACATAAAATTGGCCACAAACTTGAGTGAGTTTGGGTTTGGATTGGCCTCCATGTAAAGGTTTACGGCTCTTGAAGATTGTGTATTCGTAGTTTGCATAAAGTTCAGTTTAGATCAAAAACAAAATCCGATAAGATAAGTTCGTAATAATTAATATTTCGAAAGTTCGCCTTCCGATTTGGCGACAAGTGTAGATACAGTGGCATCTCCAGTTACGTTTACAACTGTTCTGCACATATCTAAAATTCTGTCAACAGGAAATATAATGGCGATCCAAGCAGGGTTTAAACCTACAGATTGTAGTACGATGATCATCATTACCAGGCCGGCACTTGGTGTAGCTGCTGCGCCTATCGAGGCCAAGGTAGCCGTTAAAACAATTGTCATTTGCTGTCCAAGTGATAAATCTACCATATGCATTTGTGCCATAAATATTACTGCCACTGCCTGGTATAAACTTGTTCCGTCCATATTAACGGTAGCTCCAATGGGCAATACGAAGCTGCTAATGTTTTTAGAAACACCCATATTATCTTCAATACACTCCATAGTTACAGGTAATGTGGCTGCACTAGAGCTTGTTGAAAAGGCTAGAAATTGTGCCGGGCTAATGTTTTTGAAGAACTCTTTATAGGATAGTTTCTTAATGAAAAAGGTTACAACCAATGGGTAGAATATAAATACCATAAAGAAAAGGCCAGCTACCAGCGTAAGTGAATAAGAACCTAAGCCTTTAAATATTTCAAAAACTTCGGCTGGTGTGTCGGCCATTTTTGCAATCACTCCTGCCAATAATGCAAACACGAAAAATGGTGCTGCCTTCATCACAATATCTACCATTTTAAGAAACACTGCATTTACGCTGTTTACAAATTCAATCAATGGCTTGGCCTGTTCATTAGGCACAAGCACCAAGGTAATTCCAAAAAAGATGGCAAAGAAGATGACCTGAAGCATTAATCGGTTATCTGAAATGGCCAAAACCACATTTTCTGGCACCATTTCAACAATAAATGACAGCGGACTCTTTTCCTTAGTCTCTTCTGCTGTATTCATTTTATCTTCTATAGATGCATTTTTGGCATCCATTTTCTTTAGTTCGCTTTCGCTGATTACTTCTTCCACTTTTGATCGCAGATTAGGGTCTTCCAAAAAGTTTCTGCCATCGCGAGGTTGTGGAACACCTGGAGTGTCTTGCACCCACTTCTCATAGGAGATTCTATTTTTAATGCGCTGCTCCTCATCTAACATAGCACCGGGCTTTACGGTGTTAACCAGTAATAGCCCTACACCCACAGCAATTAGGGTGGTGGTTAAATATAAGCCCAGCGTTTTTGCACCCAACCTACCAAGCTTGGATATGTCCGTTAAAGATGATACGCCAGAAATTATTGAGAATAGCACCAAAGGTACTGCGATGTATTTAAGAAGCCTGATGAATATTGTTCCAAAAGGGTCAATCCAGTCTATTGTAAATTGATTCCATCCTAAATAACTCGAAACAAAAGCCCAAATAATTCCAGCTACAAGCCCTAGTATGATCTTAGTATGTAATGGTAAGTTCTTCATATTTTAGAAATTAGCGCAATTTACCCGATTGGCCTATCATATAAAAGTCGGCAATAACTAGTGCTGCCATAGCCTCCACAATAGGCACAGCCCGAGGAACAACACATGGATCGTGCCTTCCCTTGCCAGAAACGGTTACTTCATTTCCTTCTTTATCTACGCTCTGCTGATCCTTCATAATCGTGGCCACAGGTTTGAAGGCCACATTAAAATAAATATCTTCTCCGTTGGAAATTCCACCTTGTATTCCTCCGGAGTGATTAGTTTTTGTCTTTACCTGGTCTCCTTCTTTTATATATTCATCATTATGCTGAGACCCTCTCATAGTTGTTCCATGAAAGCCACTTCCATATTCAAAGCCTTTCACTGCATTAATACTTAGCATGGCTTTGCCGAGTTCAGCGTGTAATTTATCAAAAACGGGTTCACCTAAGCCAACTGGAGTTCCTTTAATGACACCCGTAACCACACCGCCAATGGTATCCTGGTCTTTACGCACTGAGTCGATTAACTCAATCATTCTATCGGCCGTTTTCTGATCCGGGCAACGAACGATATTACTCTCTGTTTTAGATAAATCTAGTTGGGTGTAATGGGGTGCTGATATATCTCCAACCTTCGAAACATAGGCATTAATATCCACTCCTATACTTTTTAAAAAGAGTTTCGCTATTGCTCCAGCAGCAACTCTAGCTGCAGTTTCCCTGGCCGAACTTCTTCCGCCACCACGGTAATCTCTCAAGCCATACTTTTTCTCGTAGGTATAGTCTGCATGAGAGGGCCTGAATTTATCGGCTATGTGGGAATAATCTTTACTCTTAGCATCTTTATTACGGATTAGAATGGCAATTGGCATTCCAGTGGATTTTCCCTCAAAAACACCCGATAAAATTTCAAATTTATCCGCTTCCTTTCTTTGAGTAGTAATTTTTGATTGGCCCGGTTTTCTTCTATCCAACTCTGATTGTATAAAAGCTTCATCTAATTCTATACCAGCTGGACAACCATCGATAGTTACCCCGATCGCCACGCCATGTGACTCTCCAAATGTGGTGATCTTAAAAAGCTGTCCGAATGAATTACCCACGATACATTAATTGTTAGTTATTTCTTCAAAAATATCACTGCAGAGGTTACTAACATACCTAAAATTAAAAGGTTGGCCAATAGTTGAATCCACACATCATTATCTAGAGATTCAAGTGTATTATCGGCAAACTCAATATCATCATAGAATGAGCCTAAATCATTAGATTGTATTGATTCGTTCTTCTTGCTTTCTCCTGTAACCCTAAGTATCTTTTCTGATTTGAGTGTATCATATTTTCCATTATTCGGATTGAAGAAAACCCATTGAAAGTAGTCGCCCAATTTGTATTCACCAGGCTCTTTTGGTATGCCGTAATAGCTAAATGATTTAGAACCGGTAACACGACCGCCTCTTCTATTTATATTTTGGGTGATGTTTGGTTCATAAAAATCGAAATTATCATCTGAGTCTATCATCGGTTTATTTACCGCAGATACATTGCCCTCACCATATATACCAAATTGATAAGAAAAGCTCTGGCCCGTTTCAGTTTCTGTTAGATTAATCTCTTCTGATAAGTGATAGTCGCCCACAGCTACCTGGTCTTTCAATGGGTGTGGTGGCAGTTGCTTCACTTTTACTGTTTTTGGCTTTGAATAGAATGTTTTAAAATCTTCCTGCCTGTTTTGGCCAAAGAATGAAGGGTTTCTAGCGACCTTATACTTAATCATTTCTAATCCAACTTGAGGGAAATTAATATTCTCAGCATTCAGTGGGTAAAAAGCACCTTGATAAATTTTGTACTGAGTATATCGCTTTCTATTAATTTCAACGGACTCACCATTGATGTTTTCGATATTAAAATTCTCTTCCCAGCAATTTTCTGGGCGCAAGTCTTTTAATATCCCTGATAGTTGTTTTCCTAATTCATAAAACTGAAGTGGCGCTCTGTTACTTTCTGCAACAAAGAATGATAATGTAGCCGTAACTCCTTCACCAACATAAATTTCTTTTTTATTAGTGGTAAGCGCTAGAAAAGCATCTTCATCAATATCTATAAATTCAGTTTCTCCACGACCACCAAAATCATCAAAGGGGTCTCTGTCAAATAAACTTCTGAAAGGATCCCGGCTTCTTTGGCGTTGTACTGGTGCACCCACTTTTACAGTGGTTCCAGGAGAAGAAATTTTCTTGCCATTTACTGTCATCGTGAATGCTGGTACGTTTACTTGCCCTTGTCGCTGCGGCACATAGGTCATCGTAATACTTTGCGATGATGATATCTGGCCATTAATTATTTGCGTACTGGAGGATGAAGATGTACCTCTTTTTTGAAATCCTTCAATATCAGGGAAATCATCGTAGCTCTGCAGCCGCTCGTTAGATACAGTGATGGTTATTGTCCAGGCCTGATTTTCACCGATTTCATTGGGTCCTAATTTAACATCAATCTCCTGAGCGATAACTTTTGAACATAGTCCGGTTAAGACAAAACAAAATGTAAATATCCAACTCTTCATATCTCTTTGAATCCTTCTTATCGTTACTAACGTACAAATGTATGGCAATCTTAATAATGCATTAACGAATACTTTATTAAAGGTTGTTAATTTTGATAAATCAATCAGAATGCAATATCAATCATGCTAGAATATTTTAAGACGATTCTCGATAAAGTAAGTTTTGATCTGAAGCTTTTTGAAAAGGAATTGAAAAAAGCCATAAAATCATTGGTAGCAGAAGAAATTGAAGAACTCAGAAAATGGTGCTATTCTAATTACGGAGAATCACATCAGCTAGTATTGCAGCGGTGCTTTACCAATTAACTTTTCTGGGAATTAAATTTAATATTCCTTTTTAGCCCATTAAACTTCGTTCTCTTTACAGCGGATTTTTTAAAGACTTTACGAAATACTTCTTCTGTCATTTCCTCCCAATCTGATTTAGTCATCTCTATTAAATCATGGTGAGGTTCAAACTGAGGCTCAGAATGAGGTTTAGAAAAACGGTTCCAAGGACATACATCCTGGCAGATATCACACCCAAATATCCAGTCCTGCATTTGGCCTTTAAACTCTGATGGAATATTATCCTTTAATTCGATAGTGAGGTACGAGATACATTTGCTACCATCTACAACATAGGGTTCCGGAATAGCATCTGTCGGACAGGCATCCATACATGCGGTACAAGTGCCACAATAATCTTTTGCCGGACCATCATAGGTAAGTTCAATATCAACAATTAATTCTGCTAAAAAGAAAAAGCTACCCATAGAGCGATTTAAAAGCAGGCTATTTTTACCTATCCAACCAACACCAGACTGAGCTGCCCATTGGCGCTCCATCACAGGGGCACTATCTACAAAGGCTCTGCCTGAAATCTCTCCAATATGCTCTCTTAAGTCTTCTAAAAATCCTTTGAGCTTATCCTTAATAACGAAATGGTAGTCTTTACCATAAGCATACTTAGCAAATTTATAAGTGTTATCATTCGCTAAATCTTCCTTAGGATAATAGTTGTAAACCAATGAAATAACCGATTTAGCCCCGTGCACAAGCTTGGTTGGGTCCAACCTTTTATCGAAGTGATTTTCCAGGTAACTCATTTTACCTTGATAGCCTCTCTTCAGCCAATTTTCTAAATTTTCAGCCTCCTCTTCTAAAAACCGGGCTTTAGATATGCCACAAAAAGAAAAGCCCAAATCATGGGCTTTTTGTTTTATTATTCGAGTGTGCTTATCTGCAGTTGAATTAGCCATCTTATCAAAGATAGCCGCTCTAACTGTTACAGCAATGGAAATTTTACTTATTCACGATATTGAGACCCTTTACCAAAATATGTAAAGGTTCAGTTATTAAAGGTACCGTAGATTTATACTTGGAAAGCATATTTACCTGTGCTTCATTTTTATCAGCGGCTTTAGAGTTTAATGTAAATAGGGATACACATACTGCAATCGCCACGCCTAGTACAATAATTAAAGTTCTGTGTTGTTGGGTTTTCATTTTCTTACTGATTTGATCAGTTAGTACCTGTTAGACGAAAATTATTACAGAATGTTAACAAAAGTTGAAAAAAATATTCTTTAGTTAGTCAAAAAGGCCCCCAGTTCGTGTAGGAGGAACAATCTTTAAATGCTTATAAGCAAGCTCAGTTGCCTCTCTTCCGCGAGATGTTCTTTTGATATAACCCTCCTTAATTAAAAAAGGCTCGTACACTTCTTCAATAGTTTCAGCCTCTTCTCCACAAGCCGTGGCGATGGTAGAAATACCCACCGGGCCACCTTTAAATTTTTCGATGATGGTCGAGAGTATGCGATTGTCCATATCATCCAGACCATGATCGTCCACATCCAAAGCGCTAAGTGCCATTTTTGCAATTTCCATGTTGATGGTGCCATCACCCTTTATTTCAGCAAAGTCTCGCGTTCTTCTTAATAAGTTGTTGGCTATTCTAGGTGTACCTCTGCTTCTTCTGGCTATTTCAACAGCAGCATCCGCTTGTATAGAAGTGTTTAATATTGAACAAGACCGTTCAACAATGGTTGATAGCAAATCGGCATCGTAATACTCTAGTCGAGAGTTGATACCAAACCTTGCTCTCAAAGGAGAAGTTAATAAACCAGAGCGTGTTGTTGCGCCTATTAAGGTAAATGGCGAAAGTGTAATTTGAACTGTTCTCGCACTGGGCCCTGAGTCCAACATGATATCAATCTTAAAATCCTCCATAGCAGAGTATAAATACTCCTCCACAATAGGGTTTAATCGATGGATTTCATCAATGAAAAGAACATCATTATCCTCCAGGTTAGTGAGGAGGCCAGCCAAATCACCAGGTTTATCCAAAATTGGCCCTGAAGTAACTTTAATATTGGTGTTCAGCTCGTTAGCAATAATATGAGAAAGAGTGGTTTTACCCAGACCGGGAGGGCCATGTAAAAGTACATGATCTAACGGCTCACCTCTTTTCTTGGCAGCCTGAACGAATACTTTGATGTTATCTACTACTTTTTGCTGACCAGTGAAATCACTAAAACTTAGCGGCCTAAGAGCTCTTTCAAATTCCTTTTCTTCAGGTCCAAAATGGTCGTCATCAGCTTGTAGATAATCTTCTCTCATATTCCGGCATTTACTGTGCTAAAGTAAACATTAGCCATTCCAATTTCATTAATTTGCAGCAAATTTTAGTACAATGACTCTACGTTGGAAAAACATCTTATACACTTTAGGTTTATTCTCGGCCATGTTTTTAGTATGGCATTACCGCCAGGATAAAACAGCAGAGCTGATATGGTTTCAGGGTAAAACGATGGGACCTATTACGTACAATGTAAAATACGCAGATCCCCAGAAAAGGAATTTCAAAAAAGAAGTTGATAGCCTTTTAGTGGTGTTTAATCAAAGTCTGAACACCTACATATCTTCGTCTGAAATAAGTAGATTCAACAAAGGTGATCAATTCACATTTGTACTTCCATTTTTTTACGAAGCACTAGCCGTTTCGAAAGAGATTTATGAAAAAACGGAAGGTGCTTTCGATCCTAGTATTGGCCCTTATATCAATGCATGGGGGTTTGGCCCAGAGGATGGTTTTATCCCAGATTCATTATATATAGATTCTTTAAGCCAGTTTGTAGGATATGATAAAGTATCAATCACAACTGACAATGTTTCCAAATCTGATTCGAGAGTAAGCATTAGTTTTAGTGCCTCGGCTAAAGGTTACGGAGTAGATGTAGTGGCTGAATATCTTGAGTCAAAAAACATTGAAAACTATTTTGTTGAGATTGGTGGGGAAGTTCGAGTAAAGGGAAAAAATGTAGCCAGCAATAAACCATGGTCAGTTGGTATTTTACATCCTGATTCTGATGAGTTACAGCAGAAATTTTATGCGATAGTTCAGCTTAAAGACCAGGCATTAGCAACAAGTGGAAATTACTTTAATTATCATATTGTGGATGGTGTCAAGTACGGTCATACCATTGATCCAAAATCGGGTTATCCGATAGAACACAAACTGTTAAGTGCATCAGTTTTTGCCAACACTTGCCATGAAGCCGATGCCTTAGCCACTGCCTTTATGGTCATGGGTAAGGAAACAACCATTCAGTTTTTAGAAAATCATAAAGAATACGATGCTTACTTATTATTCAGTAATGATGATGGTAGCATATCGGCTTTCGCCACAGCTGGAATTGAAAATAGCATTGAAAAGACACAATGAGCAAAAAAGAATGGTTTGGCGAATGGTTTGATTCCCCCTATTATCATGTGTTGTACAAACACAGAGATCATGAAGAAGCACAGGCTTTTATAGATAACCTTACAGATTATCTTGATGTAAGTAAATCACATAAAATTCTTGATCTGGCGTGTGGAAAAGGTAGACACAGCATCTATCTGAACAAAAAAGGTTTTGATGTTGTCGGAGTAGACTTGTCAGCACAAAATATTGAATATGCTAAGCGATATGAAAATGATCGATTGCATTTTGATATTCATGATATGCGTGAGCCATTTGCGCATGAAGAGTATGATTTTATTCTCAACCTTTTTACCAGTTTCGGCTATTTTGACACAAAAGAGGAGCACCTGAGAGCCATTAAATCAGTGGCTGATAGTTTAAAACCTGGAGGCATTTTCATACTAGATTTTCTAAATCCATACACTGTTGTTCATCATTTAAAACCTAATGAAACCAAGCGAATAGGTGAAATTGAGTTTAATATTTCCAAACACCTAAGTGCCGATGACTACATCATTAAAGACATTGAATTTAATGATGGTGGAAAGCAATACCATTTTCAGGAAAAAGTGAAGGCACTGCGTAGAAAGGACTTTCTTGCCTTTTTTCTGAAGGCGGGCTTAACTATAGAACATGTTTTTGGAGATTATGAGCTTTCGCCTTATCTAGCCGAAGAATCAGACCGCATGATCTTTCACTTACGGAAATAATCAATATTAACTACAAGTTAGAATATTATAACCTTACATTCAGCTTCCCGTATAAAAACTACATTTAAGGTAATAATAGTTTTATGAGTAAGAATCACTTGGGCGAATTTGAAGAAATTGTTCTTCTTACGGTAGCCGTTTTGGCAGATGAAGCCTACGGAATAAGCATTATTGATGAAATTGAAACCCGACTGAACCGATCGGTAAGTATAGGCTCTTTGCAAACTGTCTTGAGAAGGCTGGAAAAGAAAGGTTATTTAGAATCGAATCTCGGAGAAGCAACTAGTGTGAGGGGCGGAAAACGAAAACGCTACTTTCAGCTCACAACTTATGGTAAAAAAGTGTTGCAAGAAACTAAAGAGCAACGGATGAGCCTATGGAATGCCATCCCAGACCTTTCAATCAATTAATTAAGTGAACTCAGAACGTTATCATTCATTTTGGGCTATACGATTCTTTCGCTGGTATTGTCACCCAGATTTTGCGGAAGATTTGGAAGGTGATTTATACGAGCGCTATTCGAGAAACTCAGAAAAAAGTGAGCAAATAGCGAGACTCACTTTAATTAAAGATGTAATAAAACTTTTTCGACCAGCCTTGATGAGACCACTATTCAATTCAAAATTTCAAAACAACACCTCTATGTTTAAGAATTATTTCAAATCAGCTTTTAGAAGTTTTGCCAAGAACCTATCATTCACGCTTCTAAACGTTTTGGGTCTATCTGTTGGACTTGCAACCACACTGCTCATCTTACAATATGTAAAATATGAAAAGAGCTATGATACATTTCATAGCCAAATCGATAACATCTACCGCATCCAGTACAACATCATTCAGGATAATCAACTGATTGTTGAATGTGCAGCTGCTGTACCAGCAGTTGGCCCGGCTCTGGCTGATAATTTTGAAGAAGTTGAGAAATTTACACGCCTTTTCCCCAGAAGTGGCATCATTTCCTATAATGATCCTGAAAAAGGCCTTATCTCTTTCAGGGAAGAGAAAATGCAAATTACAGACCCAAGAGTATTTGAAGTATTCGACTTTAAATTGCTGAAAGGTAATCCGAAAACTAGTTTGGAAGGTCTGAACAAAACAGTGATTTCTGAACGAGCCGCACAAAAATATTTTGGCAACAGTGACCCAATAGGTAAAAGGATTCTTTACAATGGAGAGACTGAATATGAGGTAACAGGAATATTTGAAAATGTACCGGATAACTCACATATTAAATTCGACTTTCTTTTCTCTTTTGAAACGTTAAATCAGCAATCGAATAACGAATCTGAAACCAACTGGGGTTGGTATGATTTCAACACCTATGTGCTGATGAAACCGGGTACAGACATTGAAGAGTTTCAGGGAAAATGGGATAACTATTTAGCGGAAGTAAGAGGTGAAGATTGGGAACATAGAAATTATAAAAGCGAGTTTATCCTAAGGCCTGCTAAAGAAATTCATTTGCATAGTAATCTGCTCCAAGAATCTGAACCTGCTGAGCAAGGTGATGCAGAGGCGGTATATTTCCTTACCGTAATAGCCATTTTTATACTGATTATTGCCCTCATTAATTACATCAACCTGTCTACAGCGAAATCAATTGAGCGAGCGAAAGAAGTAGGCGTGCGCAAGGTAATGGGTGGTGAAAAATCACAACTCATCAAACAATTTTTGGTTGAATCTTTCCTCATTAATGTTTTGGCTATGGCTATAGCATTAATGATCATTGCCATAAGCTGGAATGCCTTTTTAAACTTGACTGGCAGAGATATTCCGCTCGACTATTTATTAAGTGCAGACTTTGCCGGATTAGTAATTTCGTTGATTTTGTTAAGTAGTATTTTGTCTGGAGCATATCCTGCTTGGGTGCTATCATCATTCAAACCAGTATCTGTACTAAAAGGTAAGTTATTGGGTAGTGCAAGTGGGAATATCCTTAGAAAAGGGCTGGTAATTTTTCAATTTTCTGCATCAATCATTTTAATCATAGGCACCTTAGTTGTTTACAATCAGTTGGCCTTTATGAAATCTCAAGATCTGGGTATCGATATTAAAAGTACACTTGTACTCGAAGGGCCGGCCGTTACGAATGACTCATTATATGGCCAGTACCTTGAAACATTCAAGACCAAGGCTAATCAAATTTCAGGCGTAGAGGCTGTATCTGCAGCCTCTAATGTGCCTGGTGATGAAATTTTCTGGACGCGAGGAATCAGAAAATTAGTAAATGGTGCAGTAAATAGTCTTACCGTATATAACATGGGAATAGACCATGACTATGTTCCAACGTTTGACCTAAAGGTAATTGCAGGTAGAAACTTCAGTAAGGATTTTCCCAATGATAATGAGCGGGTTCTTTTAAACAGGGAACTAGCAGCAATGCTGGATTTTGAAAGCCCTGAAGCTGCCATAGGTGAAAAGGTGATTCTAGGGCGTGATACCATGGAAGTGGCAGGCGTATTGGAAAACTACCATCAGATGTCACTCAAAAATAAAGTGAAGCCGTTAGTTTTCAGATTATTTGAGAGTAGATCCTTTATCTCATTAAAATTAAATGAGAAAAATACAGATAATATTATCGCAGAGTTGAGAGGGCCCTGGAATCAGATTTTTCCTAATAATCCTATCGATTATTTCTTTTTAGATTCATTCTTTAACAAACAATATGAAAGTGATCAGCAATTCGGGCAGGTTTTTACACTCTTTTCGATGCTGGCTATCATCATTGCTTGTTTGGGTTTATTTGGACTATCATCCTATCTCACACTAAAAAGAAGCAAAGAAATTGGAATAAGAAAAGTATTGGGCTCTTCCGTTAATAATATTGTTTACCTGCTTTCTAAGGGCTTTTTAAGTCTTGTACTCGTAGCCAATATTATAGCTTGGCCTTTAGCCTGGTTTATTATGAATGGATGGCTAAACTCCTTCCCTTATCGGATTGATATGAATCCGTTATTCTTTCTTGCTGCAGCTTTATCTGTTGTGTTCATCGCTTTGCTATCGGTTGGCTACCAAACAGTTAAGGCTGCTATTACCAACCCGGTGCAATCGTTAAGAAATGAATAATCAGACTATGGATTAACGAATATTTTGACTAATTATAGATTAATTATGCCGTCTTTATAAAAATACCATGAATCAACTGATTGATTCTTTTATATTAGAAGAAAAATAACGTTGAAGTATCGTGATTAGATCTCTTTTATTGGTTTTAATTTGTGCAACAACCTTAACAGCACAGCATCAATCGGCATTGTATAAAATTGAAGGCAATGGATTAAATGAGCCTTCTTACCTGTTTGGCACAATTAATTTCTTACCCAAGTTTGGCTATTTTGTGCCTGATGAGGTGAAAAACGCAATTATTGCGAGCAGGGTATTTGTGACAAAAACAGATTTACGCAGGAAAACGCAGCAAAAATTTACTGAGGCTGTTAAAATTCCTAATGACGGATCAGTAAATAAATACCTGACTGAAGAAGAGCAAAAACAGCTCAGAGCAATTATTGAGGAGTATGGTGGTAGAAATCAGGCCTATGATAATTTCTACAGCAAGTTGCAGCCAATTATTTTAGTAACAGCTACTACTGCACTCACTTTGCAATATAACATTACCTATCCGGAAAGGGAGCTTGAAGATATTGCCAAAGACAATCGCTTAAAGTTTAATAGCTTAAGCGATGTAGATGAAGAAATTGCTGCGTTTGAACAATTTCCAATTGAAGATCAGATTGAAGCTTTGAAATATACCATCAATAATTTTAACGATCATTTAAGTGATTATAATAAAATGGTGCGGGCTTACATGAAAGAGCAAAACATGGAAGTGGTGAAAGAAGAAACATTTAAAGCCACCAATGAAAGCGAGAAATTTAAAGAAGTATATTACGACAACAGAACAGAAAAGTGGTTGCCTGATGTGGTTAAACTCATCAAATCAAAACCTACATTCTTTGCATTAGGCGTACCTCATATTATAGGCGAATCAGGTTTGGTGAGTTTGTTAGAAAAGGAA
Source organism: Fulvivirga sp. (assembly GCF_040220315.1). Lineage (GTDB taxonomy): Bacteria > Bacteroidota > Bacteroidia > Cytophagales > Cyclobacteriaceae > Fulvivirga. The sequence goes on along the minus strand of NZ_JAVJUY010000272.1, from coordinate 12,822 downwards.
GGCTATACTGTTACTCCAGTTATTATCGATTTCGCCCCTGCAAAGACCTCAAACTAAGCTCAATTTAATTTCTTACTAAATTGTAGAACAAAAAATAAATCGTCTCGTATATTAGTTCTACAATTTAGTAGTTAATAATATGATCGAGACAAAACTTGGTGACTTTGAAGAAGTAATTCTTCTGATCGTAGGGATCTTAGGTGAGCAAGCTTATGCTTTAAATATTGCAGATGAATTTGAGGCTCAAACTAAAAGAGCTGTTTCCATTGGTGCAGTTCACTCCACGCTTACACGTTTAGCCGAGAAAGGATTTCTGGAATCCAAGATGGGTGAAGCCAGTGCCGAACGTGGTGGAAGAAGAAAAAGAATCTATGAAATAACAGCCGCTGGTCAGCGCGCTCTTGAAAACTCTCGAGACTTTAAAGTGTCACTCTGGAATCAGTTTCCGGCTTTTGCCAGTAAGTTAGATTTCACTTTCTAGATGGCACCTCCAAAACTCGCACAAAAACTCCTATGCTGGTTTCTAAAAGATGACCTGGCTGAAGAGGTATTAGGTGATCTGGAGGAAAAATATATAAAAACAACAACAGCACATTCCAAGGTCAAAGCGACTATAAACTATTGGTATCAGGTGATTAACTACCTGAGACCATTTGCGCTAAAAAAATATAGGTCAAACTCAAATTACATCAACATGCAACAACACAATTTCAAAATCTCTATACGGAATTTCCAAAGGAACAAGTCCGCCTTTCTTATTAATGTTATTGGTCTTACTACCGGTTTGGCAAGTGCACTTTTTATCTATTTGTGGGTAAATCACGAGCTATCGGTAAATGCCTTTCATGCTAATTCTGAAAATATTCACCATGCACTGATAAACCATGAAGAAGACCATACTTTAAGAACTACTCAAGACACACCTGGGCTGCTCGCTGAAGCATTACAAAATGAAATCTCTGAAGTAGTAAGAGCTACAGAAGACACTGACCCACTGTGGTTTGGTGAAAGCTTTGCGCTGTCTTCAGGTAATGAATTTATGAAGGGTTTAGGCAAATTTTCAGGAGCGCAGTTTTTTGAAATACTCAGCTACCCTCTGGTTGAAGGCAATGCTCAAAAAGTACTTGCTGATAAAAAATCGATTGCCATTTCAGAATCAATGGCGATTAGGCTATTCGGCAAAGTAACTGGAGCAGTGGGAGAAACAGTAACCTGGCGTTTACTTCATTTTGAGCAGGAGGCCATCATCTCCGCTGTCTTTGAAGATGTGCCCGGCAACTCTACCGATCAGTTTGATTTTGTATTACCTTATCAGGTATTCAAAGAAATGAATGGAGCAGGCATTAACTGGTTAAATTTTAATGCTTACACGGTTGTTGAACTAGCGCCTGGCACAGATGTAGAGCAACTAAATCAACGACTCAAACCATTTATTAAAGAAAAGAGTGCGAAGTCCAACGTTTCACCAATGCTTTACCCCTACACTGATTGGTACCTGAAAGGAAACTTTGAGAATGGAGTAGCTGTAGGTGGAAGAATTCAATATGTGCAGTTGCTCTCCATTGTGGCAGTCTTTTTATTACTTATTGCGGTAATAAATTTTGTAAACCTAACCACCGCTCGGTCATCAAAAAGGATGAAAGAAATTGGTGTCAAGAAATCATTGGGTGCTGTTAGGTCAAGTCTTATTGCTCAATTTATTACAGAAGCAATACTGCTGAGCGCAGTATCTATGGTTCTGGCAACCCTATTAGTTAAAGTATTATCGCCACAATTCAGTCATATAATTGGTAAGCATTTGTACCTGGAGCTGACACCAACTCTTTTATTGCCTTTATTTTGCACAACAGTGTTCATAGGAATTTTAGCTGGAAGTTATCCGGCACTTTATCTGTCAAAACTCAAGCCTATTCATATCTTCAAAAACAAAATTAAAACTGGTTTTGCAGAGATATTGACCAGAAAAGGATTGGTAGTATTTCAATTCATCATTTCTATCGTCATGATTACTTCCGTGATCATCATCAGTGATCAGATTCAATTCATAAATAATAAAAATCTGGGCTACAATCGCTCTGGGGTTATCATGTTGCCACTTGAGGGTGAAACAGTAAAGAAAATGGATACTTTTTTCGATCAGGTTGCCCAGGTGCCCGGAGTAATGGGAGCTAGTGCCAGTTCTCATGCTTTTGTAAAAAAAAGTGGCTTCACTACAGGTGTTAGCTGGCCGGGTAAGGATCAAAATGTTGTGACAAATTTTGGGTTTGCCCGGGTATATGACGACATGTTCGAAACGCTTGAAATAGAGATGATTGAAGGTAGAGTATTTTCAAAAGAACATGCAAATGAGAAGTCTAAAATTATTTTCAACGAAGAGGCCATTGATGTTATGGGGTTGGAAAACCCTATCGGAACTCAGGTGATATTCTGGGGAGAAGAGCGTGAAATTGTTGGGATTGTGAAAAACTTCCACTTCAGCTCTTTACATGATGCGGTTCAACCCACGGCTATCATTTATGACGATGAATTTATGTCTCATGCCTTTATAAAAATTAATGCCTCAGACATGTCTGAAACTTTAAGCAGGCTGGATTCATTTTACCGAGACTTTAACCCTGAATATACCTTTAACTATGAGTTCATGGATGGTAAATTCAAACAACAGTATCAAGCGGAGAATCAGGTGGCAAGCATATCTGTTTATTTTGCAGCGATAGCCATAATCATCTCCTGTTTAGGCCTTTTTGGACTAGCCAGTTTCAATGCAGAAGTACGTAGAAAGGAAATTGGCATAAGAAAAGTACTGGGAGCCAGTAGCGCAAAAATCATCAGTCTACTAACAGGTGAGTATATGAAAACCGTTGCACTTGCTCTAATCATTGCCATTCCACTCAGCTACTATACGGGTCAATATTTATTGGCAGATTATGCATATGCTGTAAAAATTAATATCTGGTACTTTCTGCTGGCAGCAGGTTTGTCCTTAGTGATAACTTATTTAACCATCGGTTTACAAACACTAAAATCCGCAAGTATTAATCCGGTTGATTGCCTGAAAAATGAGTAACGGAAGGCGTTCTATATTACCACCAAAATTAGCTTCATCTATCCTAGAATGGTTCCTCAAAGATGATCTGGCAGAGGAGGTATTGGGTGATTTGGATGAGAATTTTTATCGAACAATTAAAAAGAAAAACAAGAGCAAAGCGAAGTTTCAATATTGGTATCAAACTTTAAATTACTTACGCCCCTTCGCATTGAAAAAAATAAGGTCAAACTCAAACAACACAACTATGTATCAACACAATATAAAAATTGCATTTAGGCACTTGGCTAAAAATAAAGGCTATTCATTTATTAATATTTTCAGTCTTACCATAGGTTTGGCTGCATGTATGGCGATTTTCCTTTTTATAAAAGACGAAACTAGTTTTGATTCTTTCCATACGAAAAGGGACTCCATTTATCGTTTATGCGAGATCCAAAATTTCACAGGCACTAAAGAACAAAAAGTGGCACTTAGCATGCCTGGCATGGGGCCACAAATGTTGAACGACTTTCCTGAAGTTATAAATTACACGCGTTATTACGTACAGGGCAAAAGGTATTTTACGAAAGGAGAAACCGGCCACACCATTGACAAAGTGTTCTTAGTTGATTCAACTTTTCTAGATATGTTTGATTTCAAACTTATCGCTGGAGACCGTGCCACAGCACTCAATGAGCCTGGAAACATATTACTTACCTTTGAAACTGCTTCAAAATTTTTTCCGATCTCTGAGGAGGCAATTGGAAGTACTATTAACATGGGTGATAGAAACTTCAAAATTACTGGCATACTAGCAGATGCTCCAGAAAATTCACACATGCAATTCGATGCCATTGGCAGTATAACAACGATTACAAGTGAAAACCCTGATTTTAATGATGAGTTTGGAAGTAACTATGTAAATACATACCTCCGCCTCGTTAACACTGGTGACGCAAAAGCTCTGGAAGCTAAATTCGATGACTTTCTGGTAAGGCACATGGGTGAAAATAGTGAAGACCGCGAAGTGCTGGATTATTATGAACTTTTTCTTCAGCCGCTCAATGAGGTGCATCTGGGTTCTATGGATATTGAGCATGACTACAATAATTACCGAAAATTCAACGGAACCTATATCGATACTTTCAAATTGGTTGGTTTCTTTATATTGATTATTGCCTGCATAAATTTTATGAATCTCACTATCGCCAGGGCTTCGCAGCGCTGGAAAGAGGTAGGAGTGAGAAAAGCAATTGGTAGCCTTAAACAGCAGTTATTCCACCAATTTGTCATTGAATCGGTAGTGCTCTCACTATTGGCATTAGCTATTGCATTTATAATTAATCTTGCATTTATTCCTTTTTTAAATGACTTACTGGAGAGACAATTATCTATAATCACTTTCTTTCAAGAACCAATAACATTGGTTATTAGTGTTCTGATTGCCATTCTTCTTGGAGTAGTTACTGGGTTATATCCCGCGTTATATATGACCTCAGTAAATGTGATTGCAGCACTAAAAGGAAATGCTGCCAAAGGCAATAAATCTGCTTTTAGAAGTGCTCTAGTGATACTACAATTTGGTCTGGCACTCGCGATGATTGTTAGCACTTTTGTGGTACTGCAACAACTCAATTTTATGCAAAGCAAAGATGTAGGTTTTGTAAAGGATAAAATTGTGTTGATTGATATGAACAGAGAAGCAAATGAAAGCTTTCAGACGATGAAAGATGAACTATTAAATCTCTCATCAGTATCTGGTGTAACTGCATCTGGTCAGAGGCTTGGTAATAACTTTCATCAATGGGGTTTTAAAGTAAAAACGGATACCGGAATTTATAACATGACACCATCTAACGTGCATGTTGAGCATGACTATCTGGATGTATACCAAATTAAACTCAAGGAAGGTAGGTCTTTTAATAAAGACATTACCTCTGATGAAGGTTTGGCCTATATCATCAATGATAAATTGGCAAAAGAATTAAACCTTAAAACCCCGATTAATACAGAGGCTGCGCATAGCTGGTTTCCTGATGACTCATTAGGGTCAATTATCGGTGTAACCGAGGACTTTAATTTTAACTCGCTGCACCATCGAGTAAACACTTTGGTAATCTCAGTTCACACTAATTGGGGTTTTGACGAAATGTCTGTGAAAATTAAAGGAGATAATATACAAGCTGCCTTGGCAGATATCGAGAATATTTGGTCCAAACATGTGCAGGAATGGCCTTTCGATTATCAATTCTTAGATGAGCATTTCAATACGATGTATAAATCCGATCAACAAATGAGCTCCATTGTTAGTATAATGACCGTGTTAGCGATATTAATTGCCTGTGTCGGATTGTTCGGTCTTTCTTCCATCATGATTTTAAGAAGAATTAAAGAAGTTGGCATTAGGAAAACATTAGGAGCCTCTATTGCTCAGATCGTGATGTTGCTATCTAAAAACTTCCTATTACTCATTGGTATTGCGTTTCTTATTGCATCACCAATTACTTTTATAGTGATGAGTGGCTGGCTTGAAAACTTTGCTTTTCAAATAGATATTAGTCTTTGGCTTTTCGTTCTGGGTGGTTTAGTTTCCCTTGCCATAGGTTTTTTCACGATCAGCTTTCATATTATTAAAGCGGCTAAAGGTAATCCTGTAAGCGCTTTAAAAACAGAGTAGAATGAGAAGTTCTTACCCACCAAAATTTCCTGAAAAACTTTTATACTGGTTTCTGAAAGAAGAGCTAGTCGAAGAAGTACTGGGTGATTTGGATGAGAAATACTATCGGAAATTAAAAGAAACCTCTGTTACAAAAGCAAAACTCAATTATTGGTTTCAGGTTTTGAATTACGTGCGGCCATTTGCAATCAAAAAATATAGGTCAAACTCAAACAACTTTATTATGATTAACAACTATTACAAAGTGGCCTGGCGCCATATCGTGAAAGAAAAATTCTATTCATTCATCAACATATCAGGGCTTGCGGTAGGCATTGCTTCATGTATTTTGATTGCCTTTTATGTGCTCAATGAATTGTCTTACGATCAATACCATGAAAATCTGGATAGAATGTATCGTGTTCTACAAGGATTTAAAGCAAATGAAGATTTAGACACACCACCTTTGCCTGAAGAATTTCGGTTTTGGGGCAATGCTCCTATTGGTCCGGCACTCAAAGAAGAGATACCTGAAATCGAACATTTCTGCCGTTTTACTCCAGGTCATTCAAAACTAATCAAGGTTAAAGATGAGCTTTACAATGAAGACGGTGTTGTTTTTGGCGATTCAACAGCCTTTAAAGTATTCAGCTGGAAGGTTATCGCTGGAAATCCGGATTTGGCCTTAACGGAGCCTAACAGTATTGTTTTAACAGAATCGCAGGCGAAAAAATATTTTGGTAATGAAGATGCGATAGGCAAGACAGTCACTTATGACCAAACAGTTGAATGCAAAGTGACTGCTATCATGGAAGATGTGCCTCTAAATTCACAATTCAGGTTTGATGGCATTATTTCTATGAATACCTTTTATAATCAACGTCCCACAATATTTGATTCTTGGGGCTATGTTGATTTTTACAACTACATCATGCTGAAAGAGAATGCCAATATAGATGCCATTAAGCCAAGAATTATGGATGTAGTGGAAAAATACACCGCTGATTGGGAACAATCTAAATTTTATGCGGATGTAGAGCCTATGGATGGCTCCTATTTAAATTCAGTAGCTAAAAGACAAGCGGGAAAAATGGGAAGCATTTCCAATCTCATTATCTTCTCCATTATTGGTGCTTTTATTCTGATAATCGCCTGTATCAATTTTATCAACTTATCTACAGCGCGTTCTTTAGAAAGAGCCAAGGAAATTGGAATTAGAAAGGTAGTTGGCGCCAGACAGTTTTCATTGGTTAATCAATTTCTATCTGAGTTTATGTTGCTTTCATTATTTGCAGGTGGTGTAGCTATTGCCATTGTGCTTTTACTGGCACCAAACTTCTACGATCTGACAGGTGTAAACATTAGTGTAAATGATATACTCTCCTTTAAGTTTATCGCTGTTTTTATATCGGGCATTACCATTATTGGGCTGCTGGCAGGCTTTTATCCAGCATTCTTGCTTTCTAAATTCCAGCCTGCCCGAGTTTTAAAAGGAAATTTTAAAACAGGCTCATCGGGTGTGGTTTTAAGAAAGGGTCTTGTCACGTTTCAATTCATTCTTACCATTGCCCTCATTATTGGAACTACTACTATTTACAATCAACTAAAATTCCTTCAAAATCACGACTTAGGATTTTCTAAGGAACAGGTATTGGTGATGGAGTTTGGTTTCGATACGCAAGTGCAATTAAATATTGAGGCACTAAAGAATGAATTTGGCAATGATCCCGATGTAATGGAGGTCAGTGCATCAAGAGCCGTACCGGGCAATTTCTTACCCAATGCCGGAACACTTATTGAAAATAAGGCAGGGGAAATGGAGCCTCATAGCCCAACTATTTATGAAATAGATCCGGACTTTATTCCATTTTACGATATAAAGATGCTGGCAGGAAGGCCATTTTCGTATGATTATTATACAGATTCCACGGAAGCTTTAATGATCAACATGGCGGCTGTAAAGCTTTGGGGCTATACAGATCCTGAAGAGGTAGTTGGTAAAAAATTCAGTCAGTGGGGAAAAGAAGGAAAAGTAATAGGTGTAGTTGATGATTTCAATTACAAGTCGCTTCATACCGAAGTAGAGCCATTATCTTTACGATTTGAGCCTTTCAGTATGGCAAAGTTTTCACTTAGAATTAATACCGATGATGTATTTCAAACCATTCAGCGATTGGAGAGCAAATGGAAAACGTTGATCCCTCAAAGGCCGTTCACTTATTATTTTTTAGATGATAATTTTGATCAGCAGTACCGGGCTGACAATCAATTTGCTCAATTATTTGCTGCATTTGCCATTTTGGCGATCATTATTGCTTTTCTAGGTCTATTTGGTTTAACAACCTATACGACAGCACAGCGCATTAAAGAGATTGGCATTCGAAAAGTACTAGGAGCCTCGGTGCAGTCTATCGTACTATTGCTTTCTAAAGATTTGTTTAAGTTATTGGCAATCGCCTTTATCATTGCTTCACCAGTAGCTTGGTTTGCTATGAGTAAATGGTTGGAAGGGTTTGCTTACCAAACAACATTGAGTGTGGGCATCTTCATTATTGCTGCCATTTCCATTTCCATTATCGCATTTGGTACTATGAGCTGGCAATCGGTGAAAGCGGCACTTCAGAACCCTACTAACTCATTAAAAAGCGAGTAATTTAAGCAAGTTACATTTATTTCATGAGCCGAATAAATCACCTATTCGGCTCATATATATTTATTTATTGAGCCGAATATTATTTAACAAAGTGTCAAATATGGTGTGTATTATAGGATATCTTTATTTCTAACTAATCTCTTGTAAGTAGCTCATCTAATTAAGCAGAATAAAATAAGTGTAAAATAAGGCCAGTCCAAAGAATGCTCCCACGCCTGCATATTTTTGCTTCGACTTAACAAAATCTTCACTAACTCCCTCATGTGTACTTATGAGCTTAATTAGCATGATAAATTGTAGCAAACAATTGATTAACATAAGAACCCATTCAATAGTAGATAGCAAATACTTATTCATAGGGACTGTCATGAAAAGCGAATGAAAAATCAATGAAATCATCAAAAAGAAAATGAGTAACTCAATTCTCTTTGATTTAATCTCGCGCTTTTTACCAGCCTCCTTTCTCATTACTGAAGAAGCTCTAACAGTAAGAATGTAATGACGAACAGAATAAATTAAGAACACTGATAAAACTACTTCAATGGCCACATGGTATTTTACTGTTCTGTAAATGATCGTATAGCTTATGTGGCTATTTATAAATACAGTGAGTGCACCCAGCAGTACTCCCGCCTGACTGATAAGTAATAAGTACGATAACCAGGGTTTATTCTTCAACCTATCTTAATTTTGTTGCGAATATCGCATAAAAATATTGAAGATAATCACCATAAAGAGCCTGACTCGTTTTTCTAAATGCAACACAGTTGTATATTTGCACTCATTCAAACCCGAACATGCTCATAAGCCTCCTCATTCTTTTTTTTAGTGCCCTTTTAAGCGGATTATTGGTTTTTGCTATCCCCAATCTCGACCAAAAGAATTATAAACTTGCTTTGGTTTTTGCAGGATCGTACTTGTTCTCAATTACCATTATTCATATTATGCCTGAGCTATTTTCCCAGGCAGAAAACCCCACCACCATAGGCATTTATGTACTACTAGGTTTCTTTTTACAGCAAATATTGGAGTACTTCACTTCCGGTGCTGAGCACGGTCATATACATAAACACAAGCACGAACATAGTCAAGGATTAAGCGCTTCAATTATGGTATTGGCAGCAATGATTGTCCACGGACTATTAGAAGGTAGCTTACTGGCTCACCCTAGTGTAATTCATGCACACCACGATGCAAACAGCTTATTATTTGGTATAGTATTACATAAAGCTCCTGCCTCTTTTGCATTAATGTCAATCATTGTTTGCCAGCTAAAAAGAAACAAACTTGCCATTATTTTTTTAGTGCTATTTGCATTGGCGTCACCAATAGGAATGGTGGTTGGCGATTATTATGTAGAAAATAATGCGCTGGCCGATGAGACCTTCACCATTCTATTTGCCATTGTTAGTGGTAATTTTCTTCATATTTCTACAACCATTGTTTTTGAAACAAGCTCCGACCACCACTTTAATGCGAAAAAATTAGGTGTGGCCGTAATCGGAGCTTTGATTGCCATAGGTGCTGAGTACTGGTTTTAGTCCAGACTTAAAGCTTTTAGTCTGCCTACCTGTGATTCTGCTATGATAAGCCGATTATTTTCTTCATCATAATCAATACCTAAAGGCTTTGTCAATTTTTCATCGCTATCATCACAGCATATACTTTCAACATCACCATCCAAGGTGATTTTCAATATTTGGTTGTGCTTATTTGCCGCTGCATAAATCACATCTTCAATAATTGTAATATTCCCTACTGATAAGCCTGTTTCAGCTATTAGCTTTAATTCTTTAGACTCTAAATCGAGTGTGTATAAATTTGCCTTGCTGGCAATAATTAGAGTCTTTGGGTTCAGTTCACAGATACCTTGAGGACGCAGCAATTCACTACTTTCCAGAAAAACTTCCTTTGTCCCATCTTTGGCTATTTTCATTACTGTATTGCCAGAATAGACAGGTGGTGCTCCAAAATTTGTAACATACAGAAAATCACCTACCATTTCAATACCAGCTGGGCCATCCAGTTCTCCTGTAATTGTGTTTACCTCACCTGTAGATTTGTTGTATGTCTTTATTGTATTGTCGTCATAGTTAGTGACATACAGATATTCATTGTCACTATCTATATCTATTGACCCTGCAAACTCATTAGATAGTATTTTAAAGCCATCAGAATCTGTATATAACCCAATAGACGTTTTACGAATGAGTCCACCACAAGTAGTATATACTTTCCCATTCTCGACCAAAACACCATCTTGTATATCGGGATGAGTAGCTAACAAAGTTAATTTGGCTTCAACAGCAGTAGTGTCTTCAATAGGCTCTTCCTCCATTACAACGCTATCTTGTCCATCCGTTGTTATGTTGGGTTGATTTTCAGGTGAGTCTTTACTCTCGCATGATACAGAAAGTAGGGAAGCGAAAAGAATCAGATAAATTTTCATAGCTTTTTGGTTTTTCACCAAAGCTATAATGCGTCAATTTTCGAGTATTGTAAAAATGTAAACCTGCTATTCTACTCTGTCATAATACCCATCAAATCTCTTACGCATTCTTTCTACCGCAAAAGCGTATTTATCTTTTTTTGGGCCGTTAAGAACATAACTCGGTTTAATATCAAATTCCTTTTTGAAAGATTTTATGGCGGCTGACTGATCAAAATAACCAGAATCTAATGCTGCAAACGTTGGGCTCATGTTACTTCCATTAACCAATAAGTTATTAGTTTTCCAAATATCAATAAGGCCTTTGGCAGAAACTCCAAGATTACTTTTAACTATACGGTGAACATACTGTCTCGACAAACTCAATTCACGACACATTTCACCAACTCGAACGTTTCCAAACTTTAGCAATGGATAATTCAGAATAGATCTGAAATCTTCATCTAATTTGGCTTCATCAAGTACAACATTTAAAAATAATTCCTGAATTAATTCGCTTGTCTCAAAGCTTTTGGCATAAGTGAATGATTCTTTTATTTGACTCAATGCCACAGAATTGAACACATTCAAAAATTTCTTAATAGATACCCCTTTAAAAACAAATGGCTTAATAGATAACAGAATGACGCTTCCAGACTCAATAGTAAAAGGCTGGTGATCTATTTCAGATATATAAACACCTTCGCTAAATGTATATAAACAATCACTTTTTAGATGAAAATCAGAAATGCCAATAATGATTTTGTATGCACCATCTTTCAAGAAGCAAGAGTGATCAGCGTACCAAATACTTTCTATGAACTTTTTTGCTTCGTTATTGGGCACAAATTCCATATCGTTAATTTAAACATTCGTTCATCCACAAGTAAATAATATTATTCCTATGGGTGGATTTTAATATGATTGGTTTAACACTTAACTCCAATTATAAAATTGTTGCTAAAATGATATATATATGCTAACTTACTATAGTTATGCGTAATCCGACCTGCCCAAAATGTGAATCGACAAGTATTATCAAAAGCGGAATTGTCAATAATCGACAGCGTTTTAAATGTAAAAAATGCACTTATAACTTCACTGTTAGCAAGTTAGGCAAAGAAATTGATCCATATTTTGTTATTAAAGCATTACAACTTTACCTCGAAGGAATTAGCTACCGAGAGATTGAGAGGATACTAGGAGTGAGCCATGTATCAGTTATGAACTGGGTTAAAAAATATAAAATTAAAACTCCTGAACGCTACGATTATCATCCAACCTACAAAATCTTAAGCCATAATGAACTTGCTGAAGTGATGGCTTCTCCCGGTTATCTAAAGGGATCAGGTATGTTAATTACCGAACTTGGCGATAAATTCATGGTCATTAAATGGGATCGATTTAAAGACTGAATATATATAATTACCAAAAATATACATCAGTTTTTCACAACTGTTTTCAATTCACAAAATTCGAAGTATTGAAGTTTTAGACGGCCGTCTTTTTAAAATATCAGACAACTAAAGTTTCAATACCATGAAAATAAAACTATTAAGTGTCTTAATGGCATTTAGCGTATGCTGGTATATTCCGGCCAATGCGCAAGAAGAGAACGGCAAAGATGCAGACAATCTTGTTGCCAAGCCTGATCACTCTTATAAGCCTTTAACGCTTAAATTGGATGACTCAGGATCGAAGTATGTACGCTTTATTATTTGGCACCAGCAATGGTTGCAAACCAATAACCGTGAAGTTGATGACTTAAAACTACAGATGACTTCATTTGCAAGAAGAAGTCGTTTTCTGGCTTTTTCTCAAATATCTCCGCGTTTCCTGATTCTTACACACATTGGTTTGAATAACCAAACACCGGACAACTTAACTTCCCTTGGTAATAATGGTAATTCCGCCCAATTCTTTTTACATGATGCGTGGACAGAGTTTAAAGTTTCAAACAATGACGCCTTACATATCGGAACCGGCCTTCATTATTGGAAAGGCCTGACCAGATTAGCTAGCGCTTCCACACTTAACTTTATGACCTTAGATCAGGC
>NZ_JAVJUY010000271.1:0-24167 GCF_040220315.1 Fulvivirga sp. | reverse complement strand
AAACTAGTTCGGTGAAAATTAATGTGATTGGATTACTATCTCTGCAAGAAGAAATAGATAGGATTCAAAGCAAATACGAAGTAGTCAATTTTTCTAAAGAAGAAATATTTACTGAAAACATAAAGAACTTAGTAGATATACAGTATTGGTCAGAAGATGAAATCAAGTTTATTTTTATTGATACTCTTGGAAAGGCTAGTAATTATAAGATAAATCTAAATGATTAAACATTTCAACATAACTGTTTCTGGCAAAGTACAAGGCGTTTTTTACCGTGCTTCCACCAAACATAAGGCTGAGGATTTAGGCATTGGGGGCTTTGTGAAAAATATGCCCGATGGCTCTGTTTATATTGAAGCAGAAGGGAAAATGGAACAGCTTAGCAGCTTAATTGACTGGTGCAAAATGGGTCCCACGCATGCCAGAGTAGAAAATGTGCATTTCGTACCGGGTGAGGTAATGGATTTTAAAGGGTTTGATATTAAATACTAGCAACTAGTTTCTAGTGACTAGCGACTAGTAAGCTTCGCATCCAACTCCATCAAAAACTTATCAATTAACCCTTGTGTAACATGGTCCATCACTACAATCTTATACCACTTGGCCACGCCATCGTGCGATTCAGGAACGAGTAAATACTTTTCAGCCAAAGCTTCTGGAATGTACTTTCCCTTAATTGTTACAATATTCATCTTAGGGTTTCTGAAATACTCAATGCCTCTTTCATCAAAACTATCACAAAGACGGTCTGTTTTCTTTAGCAGTCCTTTGATTTTATTTGTCCAGCCCTCAGAGCCATAAGTGCGCATGATCATCCACACGGCAATGGCATTAGCGCCTGATCTGCTACCAATGAGCGTATAATCCTTCCCTTTTACATAATTAGCTTCTTCGGTAAGAGCATGATGCATATAGCCCTTTCTCACCAAATATATTCCCGTTCCGTATGGTGATTGCAGCATTTTATGGCCGTCAAGACTGAATGAAAATATTTTAGGATTCTTAAAAGTATAGTCCATATTATCAGCTACAAATGGATAGATATACCCACCATAAGCACCATCTACATGCACACGGTATTCTATGGCTAATTCATCAAGCCAACTTGTTATTTCATTGATATCATCCACAGAGCCAAACATGGTGGTGGACATATTAGCTACCAAAATGAAGTATTTAAGTCCTTGTTGTTTTGCTTCTTCAATGGACTTGAAAGTGCTTTCTTTAGTTACTCTTCGTGTGTTTTCATCTACTTTGGTTACCACCTTTTTTAAACCGAGTAGCGAGGCGCCTTTGGGCATAGAATAATGCGCATCTTCAGAATAGACCAAGGCTATTTCTTCAGGCTTAGCCCCTAATTCATTGATGAAATAGTTTTTCAAAATCCACATTCCCTGAATATTAGCTTCCGTTCCTCCCGAAGCTACATAGCCGTCAAACTCATCATCACCGCCTTCAAAAATCTCTTTGGCGCATAAATCTATCAGCTCTTTTTCAATTTTATGTGTACCTCTAAAAGCTGCTTCAGAAGCTGTTAGCGTATGGCAACCTATGTGATTAGGGTTCGCAATTAAAGTAGAAAGATAGGGCGCATCTTTCAAGAAAGGAGCATCATCATAAAACACCTCCGGATCAAGGTAAGAAGCCGGTAAACCTAAAACCGGCTTTTCCCTGTAATCAAGATTTTGCTCTAAAGCGCCAAAGATGATTTCCTTCATTTTGGCGTGTGAATAACTTTCCCAGTACATAAGCTTTCAATTTGATTTGCCGCGAATATAGGAAAATGAGTAGTTAGTAGGGAGTATTTAGTAGTTGGTATTGAGTCGTAAGATTAAATGTAACAGTCGGCAATTACGTTTTAAGAAATACTTAAAACTTGTAGCTAACAGCTCTAAGCTAATTTTCTTACAATTCCTCTATACTTATAGATCTTCAACTCGAAATGCTGATTGATGAAGGTTTTCATACGGTTTTCAGCGAGTTCTGCTTTTCTACCTTCAGGATAAAAAACGGTGAGTTCCAAAACCGCTCTTAAAAAGTTGGGTTTCAGGCAAAAGGATACCAACCATTTCTTAAACGTTTCTGACCAATCTTGCACATATTTTGTGTAGTGGTCGTCTCCATCAAATAAAAATTCCAGCTGATTTTGTCCGAATTTAAAACGATAAACAGCAGCTAAATTTCTGTAAAATTCTTCCAACCGATCGGTGTATTGAGTTTCATGTGATTGGATACTTTTAATGGTCTCATCAACAATACCCAACGGGTTGTATTGAGATAAATAAAACTCTTTGCTAAACTGTATCAAATAGGTAATTAACTCCTCCTGCTGATCTAGCTGAGCTTTTTCAAGGATGTAATTCTTATCTAAAGGGAAGTACTTCTGGATCATCCTAACTTAAAAGGGTTTTGCAAATATAATTATTTTCTGGGTTTGTGAACTCGACTAATTCTATTTAAATGGTGAGTTTTCCTCTTTGGCCATTACATTGTACACCATTTTATCCATCAATCCCGGGAACCATTTGTTCAAGAAAACAGTCATTTTACCCTGGCTGGTCATAATGAGATATTTCTTTCTTTTCACCGTAGCCTTATAAATTCTTGCCGCACATTCTTCAGCAGTCATCATTTTTTCTTCTTTTCTTGGCGATTCACCTTGTGCGGTACCATCAGCGGTTAATGAAGTTTTGCGAATATTTGATGCCGTAAATCCAGGGCAGGCAGTAAGCACGTGCACACCAGTTTTAAGTAGCTCAGTTCTTAAAGATTCAAGAAAACCTTGCAAGGCAAACTTGGAAGAAGAATAACCTACTCTTCCCGGCAGTCCCCTAAACCCTGCAATGGATGAAATACCAATTACTGATCCCTTACTTTTTAATATCTCAGGAAGGCAGTATTTAGTTGCGTAGATGGCACCCCAGTAGTTAATGTCCATCACCTTTCTGATCACATCAAGGTCTACATCTTTAAATGGCGCACGCATCGAAATACCAGCATTGTTGATTAGGATATCGATTTTGCCAAATGCTTTGGTAGTCTCTTCAGCCATAATCCTGTTGTCTTCCTCTTTGCTCACATCTCCTTGTATGGCTATTGCTTCTATACCTTGAGATTTTAAAGAATCAAGTGCCTCATCCAAAGCCTCTTGTTTACGTCCCGTAATCACAATTTTAGATCCTTTTTTACCAAATTCTTCAGCTAACGCTTTACCTATACCTGAAGAACCACCAGTGATTACTACTACCTTATCTTTCATTTTAACTCAATTAATAAAGTGCCAAAACTAACCATTTTCAATAGATACTTTTATTTTTGGATGCTTAGTAAACTATGATTTTCCTAAAACTACTTTCAAGGCTGCCCCTGCCCGCTCTATATCTGATTACAGATACCTTATATGTGATTATTTACTATGTGGTAGGCTATCGAAAAAAAGTGGTGAAGAACAATTTAGTCAACTCTTTTCCTAATAAAAGTGACACAGAGATTAACAAGATAAGAAAGGAGTTTTATGTGCGGTTTAGCGAATACATCGCTGAAACAATAAAGGCGCTTACCATTTCTGAAAAGGAGATGAAAAGGCGTGTGATTTTTACCAATGTGCCGGTCGTAGAGCCTTATGCTCAGGCAAACCAATCTATTATTCTCGCAGGATCACATCAATTTAATTGGGAATGGGCTCTTTTAACAGGTTGTTTGGTTTTGCCATTTCCGGTAGATGCGGTGTATAAAAAACTTTCGAATAAAGCTTTTGATGAGCTTATGTTAAAAACCAGGGCCAAATTTGGCGGTCAACCTATTGAAAGCAAAAGTATTATCAGGAGCTTATTACGAACTAAAGAGCGGACTAAAGCGGTTGCCATTATGGCTGATCAGTCACCAAAAAAGAGTGATGTAAAATACTGGACGAAGTTCATGAATCAGGATACGGCATTTTTTACTGGGCCAGAGCAAATTGCAGCAGCACTAAAATATCCAGTATTCTTCTATCGTATGGAGCGTAAAAAACGAGGGCATTACACCGTTGAGCTGATAAAGTTAACGGAGCCACCGTACGAAAAAGATAGTCACGAAATCCTTGAGCTATATACAAAGCATACTCAAAAATTGATCGAAGACGACCCTGCCGGGTATTTATGGTCGCATAAAAGGTGGAAGCTTAAGAAGGAATCAGATTAACGGCTTCTCACATAATGGATTTGAACAAGTCCGGTTTCATAACTTTTTGAAGAAACCAACTCGATATTTAGCGGAGAAGTGCCACCAAGAAAAAGACGTTTTCCATTACCTAATATAGTAGGGATGATTGAAATGATGTATTCATCAATCAAATCATGTTTCATTAACTCATGCACCACTTGCCCGCCACCATCGCAGTAAATGTTTTTACCACCTTTTTTCTTTAGCGATTCGATTAACTCTGGAATGTCACCATTATAAAAGGTAACACCATCTTCTTTTCCGCTTTTACTTCTGGAAAGTACGTAGCAATCGTATTGTTTTGATTGTGGAAATTCCCCCAACATTTTCTTCACCACCTTATAAGTGGTGTTACCTACAATATATTTGTCAATGCTTTTGGTGAATTCTGTATAACCGTAATCTTCCCCCTCCTTGTCCATAGCGTCTAGCCAAGAGATGTCATCATTATCTCCGGCAATAAAGCCATCGAGGCTCATAGCAATATATAAAAATACCTTTACCTCTGACATTTTAACTTAGAAGCGATTCTATATCTTCTTTGGACAAACTCTTGACAAAGCTTGATTCTGTTGTGATTAAGTCGCTGGCTAATTTACGCTTATGTTGTTGTAAGGCAAGAATTTTTTCTTCGACTGTACCTCGCGTGATAAACTTGTAGGTAAATACACGATTTTCCTGCCCAATTCTATGTGCCCTATCTACAGCTTGCGCTTCAGCGGCAGGGTTCCACCATGGGTCGAGAATAAATACATAATCGGCCTTGGTGAGGTTAAGTCCTAAACCTCCTGCTTTTAGTGAGATAAGGAAAACCTTCAGCTTTTCATCATTCTGAAAACGTTCTACTTGTTCCTGACGGTCTTTAGTGGAACCGTCTAAATAGGCATAGTCAATTTTCATGGTTTTCAGGTGATCAGCAATAATGGTCAAATGCTTCACAAACTGACTGAATATCAATATTTTATGACCTTCGGTAATGGCATTATCCAGCATGAAAGAAACATCCCAAAGTTTGCCCGAAGTGCCTTCGTAGCCATCGTCTACCATTTTTGGGTGGTTGGCAATTTGCCTTAGTTTGGTTAACCCCTGTAACAAAATCATTTGAGACTTATTCAGCCCCTTGGTTTCTATATTCTCCAGAATTTCATTTCGGTAGTAATTCTTCACTTTTTCATATTCCGCTTCCTGATCTGGCAGCATAGCTGAATATTGGATGTTCTCTGTTTTTTCCGGAAGTTCTGTTGCAACCTGCGATTTATGCCTTCTTAAAATGAAAGGCTTTATAATCGAGTAGAGTTTCTTGGTCTTCGCCTGATCACCTTGCTTTTCAATGGGGTTCAAAAACTCATTTTTAAAGAAGCTTTGAGTTCCCAGCAAGCCAGGATTAATAAAATTCATTTGCGACCATAGGTCCAGTGTACTGTTTTCCAGAGGTGTACCGGTAAGTATCAGTCGGTTTCTTGCATTTAGCTCCCTTACGGCCTTGGCAATATTAGAAGTTGGATTTTTTATCGCCTGAGATTCATCTAATATCACATAGTTAAATCGATAGGTTTTCAACAAATCAACATCTAACCTAACAATACCATAGGAGGTGATTATTACATCATATTTGGCGAATTTCTCCGGATTCTTATCTCTGTTAGTGCCTGTATACGTAAATGTTTTCAGCTTAGGAGTAAACCGTTTAGCTTCCATCTCCCAGTTGTAAACAAGTGATGTGGGCATTACCAGCAAAGAAGCACCAACGGCACCTTGCTCTTTCTGAGATTGGAGTAATGCTAATGTTTGAACTGTTTTACCAAGACCCAGGTCATCCGCCAACCAGCCACCAAACTGAAACTTGTTTAGAAACTGCATCCACTCATATCCGGCTTTCTGATATGGCCTGAGCTCGCCTTTAAAATTTTTAGGGGCCGGCTGTTCATCAATACCTTCAAATGCTCTAAGGCCTTCTAACTTATTACTGATGGTAACTTTAGCGAGATTGCCTTCTTCTAAATCTTTTACCAAGGAAAGGTGATGTTTCTTCAGCCTTGGCTCGCCACTTTCATCTTCTTCAGAGAAAGCAAAAAGCTCTGAATACTCAGTTAGCCATGAGTCAGGTATTACGGCTATTTCCCCATTTGGTAGCGTGAACTCCATCTTCTTTTTCAAGATTAGTTTTCTAATCTCTTTGAAGCTTATTTCATATTCACCAAACTTAATTACTGCGTGAATATCAAACCAGTCGATATTCTCTTTTACTTCTACAGTAATTTTATACTCCCCAATAAAGTATTTTTTCTCGGATTTACCTTTTTGATTAATCTCAAACTTTCGTTTGATCAACTCGTCACGGTAAGTATCTAACCAGCCAAAGGCAGTGGTTTTTGGAATGGCTGCCTTCGAGTTTTTTAATGGGAGATTGTTATCAGTTAAAAAGGAAAGAATGGCTTTTTCTTCGTCCAGTTTTCTACGAACTCTGTGAAAAACATACGATTCATCCTTTTTGTCAACCGTAACGCTTACCGGACTGAGATGGTCGGCTTTGAAATTAAAGGTGCCGTATTTAAATGAGAGCTCGAAAAGCATTTTCTCATTATCACCAGTATTTCCATTAGAGCTACCTTCAAAAAGATTGCCATTAGTGCTGCCCATGAGCTCACTAATGGTAAGCACCGGTTGTGGGTCAAAATGCTCGGTATTAATTTCAAAACCTTTGGCATATACATCAAAAGATGCTATTAATGGAGCAACAAACTTATTGTAGTAAGTTTCTTCCACGTTTTTTGGTATGATGATAAACTTCTTGTTTAAGAAGGGTTGCAGTTTTTTTCCATCTACATTCTTTTCAAAGGAATAAAGCTTTCCGCAGCTAACCATCCAGGCGGGATCTTTACAAACCAGGTAAGAACCACGGTACTGAAAATCTATTTTTTCGCCATTATATTTAATCGTTGGAAAGTAATGTGTGTTATCATCGTTTCTTCTGAAATGGAAAAGTACAGTCGCTTTTTATTAAAATAATTAAATTTTCTTACAGGCCGGTTAACCAACGTTTCCCATATAAAAAACCAATTTAACTTTAAAGCGCTCTAAAATACTTGCCCTTTTTATTTCAAGGTACCTTTCAATTTCTTGCTGGATGAGCTCATTGCCTTTTTCCTTGTCGTACATTTTGAGGAAAAAATCATCTGCTTTCATGGGCCCCTTAGTATTAAATTTCTTTACAACGGCATCTTGCTGCATAGAATCCATCAGCTCAATTAGCTCATAATCAGTGTCGTCTAACCCTTTGGCAAATTCATCGGCATTTTTTGAAGATATATTTTGATGCTGAAGCGTAAGTTTCCCTTTGTCATCTAAATGAATCACAAACGATTCAAAAAGATAACCCAGATACTCGTGCTGATATAGAGAGTAAACTATTTGAAAAGGCAGTGAAGCCGAAACTTTCATACTTAAATCTTAAACAGAACCACCAAAATACAAAAAATAATCTGACTTTAAGTCAAAATAAGCCGCTTTTATGCTTGTTTAACCAATAATTGGTTGAACGGCAATATATTCGGATCAATGTGGTTTATAGGTAAAAAACTACAGTTGGTTCACTGCACCGTAGCGAGTCGCAATGATAGCTGGCCGATACGAAATAAGCAAGGTAATTAGTACCAGACTTACAAAAGTATAAACGAAATCTAACGGTTGTAATTGTACAGGATAGTTTTCTAATAAAGATGTTTCCATACCCATAGAAACGAGGCCAAAGTTCTGTTGAAGCCAGCAGATAAATCCACCTAAAATCAAACCAATGAATGCACCACCGAGCGAAATAATGGCACCTTCATAAAGGAATATTTTTCTCACAAGTGTATTTGTTGCCCCCATGCTATATAATATGGAAATGTCTTTCTTTTTATCGATTGCCAACATGGATAAGGAAAAGAAAATATTAATAGAGCCAACAAGCAGAATAAATGAAAATGCAATAAATACGAACAACTTTTCAAGGTTTAATAGCTTAAATAGATCTGCATGCTGTTCGTCATTGTTTAAAACTTTAAATTCGGCACCTAGTGTTTCTTTCAGCTGTTGTTGAATCTGACTAATGTTCGCGTCATTAGCTACTTTTATTTCTAGTGATGTACGCTTATTCTGATAGTCAAGAAGCTCCTGAGCAAATGAGAGCGGCACGAAAATGTAGTTTTCGTCATAATTCTTTTCAATGGCGAATACGCTACCAACCAGAATATTCTTTTTGCTATAGAGCTTGCTTATATCTAGCTGGCCTGGTTTAACATCTTTGGTGTAATGCACCTGAAGTGGATAGAGGTCATTTCCTGGAACAATAGAAAGAGTGTATTGAACGCCCTGGCCTATAATAGCATAATTTATAAGTCCATCTTTCAGTTTTAGATCTCCTGCAATTATTGAATTGTCAATCCGATGCTGATCAATGAAATTGTCAGAAACTCCCTTGATGGTTACCACCATATTAGCCTCACGATAGCGCACATATGCATAATCTTCAATTACTTCGGTAACAACTTCAATACCTTCAATGGCTTTTATTTCATTTAGAAAGTCTTCAGTAACTTCAAATGTCTTGCCCCGAGTAGCCTCAATCTTTAATTCAGGATCAAATGAATTGTACATCGATCGTAATAATCCTTCCAAACCATTAAACACTGAAAGAACCACTATTAATGCAGCAGTGCAAATGGCCACTATCGCCATAGAGATAATGGATATTACATTGATGAAATTCCTTTTCTTACCAGAAAAGAAGTATTTGCGTGCTATAAAAAAAGGAAGATTCAAGGTTTACTCTTCTTCGTCAGCAGGTGGAATGTCCAATGAATCAATCAGTGTATCGATTTTGGAAGCTTTTTCTTCAACTTCATCAATAAAAAATTGCAGATCAGGCACAATACGTACTTGTTTGCCTATTTTATTACCCAGTACCTTTCTAATTTCACTTTTGTGCAATCGAATTTTTTCGAGTAGCGCTTCTTTACTTGGAACCAACATCATCGAAAGGTACACTTTGGCAATGCTCAAATCAGGTGTAATCAAAACATCAGCAATGGTTACAAAGGCATTTCCGAATATCCCCATCTTATCTTTCTGAAATATTTCGCTTAGGTCTTTCTGAATAAGTTTCGAGTACTTCTGCTGTCTGGTGGTTTCGTTCATAGTGCAAATATCCCAAATTATGAGGTTATATCACTAACTGCCAATTGTATATAAATTCTTAAGGTTATTGAGGTCGATTGTCTATTTTCGTGGCTTAAGGTAAAATAAGAATCAATTGCTAAGTTTTTTTAGAATAAACGACCCTTATCGGCTTTTGGTAATATTCATTATCATGCTTGGACTTAGAATTCCAGCCATGGTAAGTGATTCAATTCTGACTTTGCCTGAGCTCAATTTTATGCTGATTGGTGAAAAAATAAGTAATGGAGCTTCGTTATATTCTGAAATTTGGGATGCCATTGGCCCGCTAAGTGCGCTTGTTTATTTTGTTATCGATTGGCTGTTTGGCAGATCTCAATTAGCGTATCAAATCATCGCTTTTTTTGTTTCATGTTATCAGGTATACATCTTTAACAGATTTATGCTTACAAGCCGTGCCTTTTCGGAAAATACCTACGTACCGGGCTTCATCTATGGTGTACTTTGTTCGTTGAGTTACGACATGCTCACACTCACCCCTTTTCTTATGGGATTAACGTTTATTCTACTATCATTAGAATTAATATTTAGCCACATTGAAGTAAGGGCCAAAAGAGACGAAGATATTTTAAATATTGGTCTGTTTGTGGGATTAGCAACAGTTATTTACTTGCCATTTTCTATTTTTGCGATGGGTATATTGCTCATATTCATCTTTTTCACTGGTACTATCGGCAGGCGATATGCCTTAATGACTTTCGGTTTTTTCTTGCCAATTATGATTGCCGCAGGTTATTTTTACTTGACAGATCGATTCACAGATTTTATCTTCAGTTTTTTATCACCATTTACTGAGATGGATAAGGTATGGTATCTATCTTTGAAACACACATCAATTTTATTTGCCGTACCATTTGCCTTTCTCTTACTTTCACTGGTTAGGTTAATCCAGGGGGCTAGGCTTTCTAACTATCAGGCCCGCCTCACTCAAACAATGTTTGTTTGGTTTTTATTTGGACTATTATTTATTGCGCTCTCCGATTACAATGTTCCTGCAGCCTATATTGTATTAATTCCAGCCATAGCATTTTATGTGGCACATTATTTTTTAGCTAAAAAGCGAGGGGTTTTCACAGAATTTTCGTTCCTGTTTTTTATCTCACTCATTGTCGCTACTAATGTGTTATCTTATTATTCAGAAGATGTCAGTAGATTTTTTGATGATTCGACCTACAGGGTAAATGTAGCTGAGCCATCCGCAATTAAAAATAAACGTATTTTGGTTCTTAACGATGATTTGACACCCTACTACACCAACAAATCAGCATCACCATTTTTAAATTGGCAATTAGCTAAGCCTGTTTTTACGAACCTGAGTTATTATGACAATCTGACTATAATTTACGAGGGCATTAAAAACGATCCGCCAGAAGTGATTATTGACCCTGACAATCATCTTGGTGATGTATTGAAAAAAGTGCCTTACTTGGCGGATAACTATTACCAAGCTGTTGATGGTAACTATTACCTGAAAAACTAGCAGCTAATCTTGTCTACCCTTCTTTCGTGCCTTCCACCTTCAAACTCTGTAGTCAGAAACTTCTCAACAATCGCTTTGGTTACTTCCTGGCTAATAAACCGGGCTGGTATGCAAAGAATGTTGGCATTATTATGTTGGCGTGCTAATTCGGCAAGTTCATCCGTCCAGCAAATGGCTGCACGTATTCTTGGATGCTTGTTGGCGGTCATAGCTACGCCATTAGCACTACCGCAGATGAGGATACCCAGGTCATTGTTCTTTTTCTCCACTGATTCAGCCACCGGATGTGCAAAATCAGGGTAATCTACAGACTCAGCACTGTGAGTGCCGAAATCTTCTACATCATTCCCCAATTCTTTTATTAACTTCTTTATTAAATCTTTATATGCGAATCCGGCATGATCCGCTCCAATGGCTATTTTCATATTTCTTTTAGATTTTTCTCGGCTTTCTTTCGAAGGTTTTTCTGAACCCTGGCAGAAATAAAGATACTGAATTGATAAAGGCCGAGCAATGGCATGGCTATCAAAATCTGGCTAAATGGATCAGGTGGTGTAAATACTGCACCTAAAATCAATATTACAACAATAGCATGTCTCCGATAATTCCTCATCAGCTCCGGTGTAACAATGCCAATTTTAGATAAGAAATAAACAACCATAGGCAATTGAAAAAGCATACCGCTGCCTAAAACTAAAGTTGAAAGCGTAGAAACATAAGAGGTGATATCGAATTCATTGTTTACAATGTCACTTACTTGGTAGCCAGCTAAAAAACTAACTGCTAAGGGAGCCATAATGAAGTACCCAAATAAAACACCTAGGGTAAACAGAAATGTAACGGATGCCACTGCCCCTCTAGAAACAGACCTTTCTGTCATTCGTAAACCCGGACTGATAAAACGCCAAAACTCCCAAAACACATAGGGGAAGGCAGCAATTATTCCTATGGCAAATGAGCTGGTAATGTGCATTGTAAACTGACCGGTCATTTGCCTGCTTTGAATTTTAAAATCAAGTTTCTCAATACATAATGCCGATGAATTGATTAAATCGCCAAGTTTACATAGCATTTTGAATGTCCAAAAATCTGTTTTTGCCGGACCAAACACAATGGTGTTAAAAACAAAATCAACTGAAATAAATGCCGCGATACTAAATACAATGATTGCAATAACCGAACGGATAAGGTGCCATCGAAGTTCTTCGAGATGATCCAAAAAGGACATCTCTTTTTCATCACCATCACCTATTTGATCTAGAGGAGTTGCCACTATTGATAAAGAGGGAAGTTTTTCATCCAGCTGTTAACCTCAGATTTTACCTCGGCAATTGTATTCTCATCTTCATAGTTCATTAATACTTTGTCAATCAGGTCAACAATTTTTACCATGTCATCTTCTTTCATACCTCTGGTAGTGATGGCTGCTGTTCCCACTCTCATGCCTGAAGTAACAAACGGTGATTGATCATCAAAAGGGACCATATTTTTATTGATGGTAATATCTGCCTTAATTAAGGTGTTTTCAGCGATCTTACCGGTTAACCCTTTTGACCTTAAATCAATTAACATCAAATGGTTATCAGTACCACCAGAAATTATTGAGTAGCCTTTCTTAATAAATGCATCGGCCATTACTTTCGCATTTTTTACCACCTGAAGGATATATTGCATGAAATCATCAGTTAAGGCTTCTCCAAAAGCAACGGCTTTGGCAGCAATTACATGCTCTAAAGGCCCGCCTTGTGTTCCTGGGAATACGCCTGAATCTAATATGGATGATATTTTTCTGATTTCTCCTTTTGGTGTTTTTAATCCAAATGGATTGTCAAAATTTTCCCCAACCATGATCAATCCACCGCGAGGGCCACGCAATGTTTTATGGGTGGTTGTGGTAATAATATGACAAAATTCCAATGGGTCGTTTAAAACACCTCTGGCTATTAGCCCCGATGGGTGCGAGATATCTGCTAACAAAAGTGCCCCAACAGAATCAGCGGCTTCTCTCAGCTTTTCATAATCCCAGTCTCTGCTATATGCAGAAGCACCGCAAATTATCAATTTTGGTTTTTCCTTTTTGGCAGTTTTTGCAACACCATCCCAGTCTATTAATCCGGTTTCTTTTTCCACGCCATAAAAAGATGGGCTGTAAAGTTTCCCTGAAAAATTTACGGCAGATCCATGGGTTAAATGCCCTCCATGGGATAAATCAAATCCTAAAATTTTATCACCTGGGTTTAGTACTGCCAACATAACAGCTGCATTGGCTTGTGCTCCAGAGTGCGGCTGCACATTGGCCCATGACGCACCAAAAAGTTCTTTTGCTCTATCAATGGCAATTTGCTCTATCTCATCAACAACTTCACAACCACCATAATACCTTTTGCCAGGAAGTCCCTCAGCATATTTATTAGTTAAAACAGATCCCATACTTTCCATCACCTGCGGTGAAGCAAAATTTTCAGAAGCTATCAACTCTATACCTTCTTGTTGTCTGTTTTTTTCTTTGGATATGAGGTCAAAAATGCGATTGTCTCTCTGCATAGTATGGTTGGATAAAATGAGGCGCAAAAATAGGTTAAGCACCACATAAAACCAATATTATAGCATACAGATCACCTTTTAATTATTTGTAAAAGCCAACTTCCTTTAAATAGCGCTGAATTGTGTTTTCTAAACCAAGATAGAGCGAGTCACAAATGAGTGCATGCCCAATAGATACTTCATCAATTTCAGGTATTTCAGTAATTAAATAGTTTAGGTTTTCGAGGTCCAAATCATGACCTGCGTTAACTCCTAGCCCTAGATTTACGGCTTCAATAGCTGCCTTTTTATATGGAGCTATGGCTTGAGTTTTATCTTTAGAATAGCCGGTTGCATAAGATTCAGTATAAAGTTCAATACGATCGGCACCTACCTCTTTGGCACCATTCACCATTGCTATGTCTGGGTCAGTAAATATTGATACACGAACACCATAATCTTTCAATTGCTTTATTACATCTGTAAGAAGCTTGTTATTCTTAAGCGTATTCCATCCGGCATTTGAAGTAAGCACATCAGGGCCATCAGGCACTAAAGTAGCCTGGGCTGGTCGAATCTCATTGATGATATTTAAAAAGCGTTTGTCTGGATAACCCTCAATATTAAACTCAGTGGTTACCACATCTTTGAGGGCATATACATCTTCGGTGGTAATATGTCGCTCGTCCGGCCTGGGATGGACTGTAATTCCCTGAGCGCCAAACCTTTCACAATCCATGGCAGCTTTAACTACATCAGGGTTATTGCCACCTCTGGCGTTTCTTAGTGTAGCGAATTTATTTATGTTAACGCTTAATCGAGTCATGGTATGTTTATGGAATATTTAACTTTGTGTCTATCATTGCGATACAAAGTTAAACGAATAGATCAATAACATAATTCAACTATCATGAGTCTTAAACAACATATCGATTCCGATATAAAACAGGCGATGCTCCAAAAGAAAAAAGAGGAATTGACTGCCTTGAGAGCTATAAAATCTGCTATTCTTTTAGCCGAAACAGAAAAAGGCGGTGGAGATGGTATTAGTGAGGAGACGGAATTGAAGTTGTTGGCCAAACAAGCGAAGCAGCGCAAAGACTCAATGGAAATCTACGAGAAAGAAGGCAGAACCGATTTGGCGGAAAAAGAAAAGTTTGAAATGGAGATCATTAATAGGTATTTGCCCAAACAATTATCTGACGATGAAATCACACAGAAACTTAAGGCAATAATTGCTGAAGTGGGTGCTGCAGGCCCACAAGATATGGGTAAAGTGATGGGCAGGGCAACAAAAGAAATGTCTGGACAGGCAGATGGAAAGAAAATTTCTGAATTAGTTCGCTCCCTGCTTGCTTAGAGAAAATTGAATAAACTAGACTTTATATTGTTGGCCCCCTTGCTCTTTGGTGCATACCAAGGTTATAAAAAGGGCTTTGTGCTTGAAATTATTGCCATTATATCGTTTATATTGGCCATAATTGGTGGCTTTAAGCTCATGCACTGGGGTATGAACCTCTTAGATCAATACTTTGATATTAGTGGAGAACTGCTTCCCTATTTATCGTTTATTATAATCTTCATAGGTATTATCCTATTGGTGAATGTCATAGGTAAAGTTTTTAAAAAAATCATCGACCTCACCCTTCTTGGTGCTGTAGACAATATTGCCGGGGCCATGTTGTCTATTTTAAAGTGGGCCTTTGGTATCAGCATTATATTATGGCTTAGTGCCTCTTTTGGTATGGAATTACCATTGGATTGGACAGAGGGGTCCTACTTCTACGAACCAATCTTATCATTTGCCCCAGGGTTTATCGGTTTTATTACAGATTACATTCCATTTGCCCATGATTTATTTGACAAGATTAAAGAACTGTTGAGCGGTGGTTCTTCTGCTTGATAACTTTGATTCATTTACATTTAATCTTGTTGACTATTTTGCTCAATTAGGTGTGAATTGCCATGTAGTTAGAAATGATGCCAGTTTGGAAGAAATTGAAAAACTTCAAATTGAGGCAATTATCTTATCTCCTGGGCCAGAAATTCCTCACAAAGCAGGTGTAATGATGGAGCTAATCGAACAATTTCATTCAAGAGTACCAATACTTGGCATTTGTCTTGGGCATCAAGCTTTGGGGCAATACTTTGGCATGAAATTGATAAAAGCGCCTAAACCAAGGCACGGCAAACTCACCAAAATCAATCTCCATCAAGATGCTATTTTTGATGGTCTACCAAAACAAATAAAGGTAGTTCAATATAATTCACTGATATTAGAAGTAAATGATAACAATGAGCTTCATGTAATATCATTTTCTGAATTTGGCCATATTATGGCAATAGCTCATAAAACACTGCCGATTTGGGGGTTGCAGTTTCATCCAGAAGCAGCCCTGACAACATTCGGAATTGATATTCTTAAAAATTGGGTAGAAACTATCCAACTAAAAAGATAATTCCACATTTTTGTTTACTTTGTATTGGATAAATTTTAATAGATGGCATTAGAAATTAAAGAAGAGAAAGAGTTTAAATACATCGATGAAGGTGAAGGGGAAGTACTATTGCTGCTTCATGGCTTATTTGGGGCTTTAAGCAACTGGGAGGGAGTGGTTAATCACTTTAAGAAGAACTATCGGGTAGTCATACCTCTTTTGCCCATTTATGAAATGCCTTTAAAGCAAGCTGGTTTGGAAGGCTTACAAAAATTTGTTGAAAATTTCGTTAGCCTAAAGGGATTGGATAATATGAACCTTGTGGGAAATTCTTTAGGTGGACATGTGGCCTTGATGTACACATTAGCTAATCCAAAAAAGGTGAAAAGTTTAACACTTACAGGTAGTTCAGGCCTGTTCGAAAACTCTATGGGAGGTTCATTTCCAAAAAGAGGTAGCTATGAGTACATAAAAGAAAGGGTAGAGTACACCTTTTATAATCCAGAGACAGCCACAAAAGAATTGGTTGATGAGGTGTTTGAAACAACTAAAAGTATTCCCAAGTGTTTAAGAATAGTGGCCATCGCAAAATCAGCACAACGCCATAATATGGCTAAAGAAATTACAAGAATAAAACATCCTACATTGTTGGTATGGGGGCTGAATGATACTATTACCCCACCCCATGTAGCGCATGAATTTAATAAGTTGATTCCCAATTCGACATTACATTTTGTCGATAAATGCTGTCATGCACCAATGATGGAGCATCCAGAGAAGTTTAATGTGTTGTTGAGTAAATTTTTACAGAATGGAAATGATAGCTGAAGAGTTAATTAATCATATGATCCCACCGCTAAAGCTCAAAGATGACGCCCACAAAGCGATGCTTTGGATGGAAGAGTTAAGGTCAAATGAATTGCCGGTGGTTGATCACGAAAAGTTTATTGGAATCATCACAGAAGAGATGATTTTAGAAGTAAACGATGTAGATAAACATATTTCCGATTTTGAGTTGAAGCACACTGTATGCACAGTTTCAAATAAATCTCATTTTTACGAAGTACTAAAAGTCTCTTCGGAGCAGCACGCTAAGATGGTGGCTGTATTAAATGAAGATAAGAAGTATATAGGCGTAATTACAGTTCAAGACACTGTTACTGCTTTTGCTCAATCAGCAGCTGTGCAAGTGCCTGGAGGTATAATCGTGTTATCAATCAATTCCATTGATTATTCTCTGGCAGAAATCAGCAGGTTAGTTGAAGAGAATAATGCGAAAATTTTAAGTAGCAGCATAAAAGAAGACGAGCTTGATAACTCTAAAATGAGGTTGACACTAAAAATCAATAAACTTGATCTTACAGCCATAATTGCGACCCTCGAACGTTTTGAATACAGGATTATTGCCAGGTTTCAGGAAACTAAAGTTGATGATAATCAGCAAGAAAGGCTCGACATGCTATTAAAATATCTGGATATTTAGTATGAAAGTCGCAGTTCATGGGAAGAAATTTGATGAATCTGTCAAAAAAATAATTCAATCCTTATTTGATATTCTAAATAATAAAGGGGTTGAGTTAACTGTCTCCAGCACATTCTCAGATATTTTGAAAAAAAATAAGGTATCTCACCAGTCTGATTCATATCAGAAAGGCGATCATTTAGGCGATTATGATGCTTTTATTACGCTCGGAGGAGATGGAACCTTATTGGAAGCTGTTACTCATATTGGTAATACAGAAGTCCCTATTTTAGGTATAAATACAGGAAGGCTAGGTTTTTTAGCCACAATTTCAAAAGAATCCATTGAAACATCGATTGATGAGTTGTTAGAACAGGATTATGGTTATGATGAGCGATCTTTATTGACATTAAATACGGAAGACAGGCTCTTTAATGGCTACAATTTCGCATTGAATGATTTTGCTATTTTGAAAAAAGATACATCGTCAATGATTGTAGTAAACGCCTATATTAATGGCGAATTCTTAAATTCTTATTGGGCCGATGGTGTTATTGTGGCAACTCCTACCGGTTCAACAGGATACTCTATGAGTTGTGGAGGTCCCTTGGTACTTCCTCATTCAGAAAATTTCATAATTACCCCAGTTAGTCCTCATAATTTAACAGTTCGACCTATTGTAGTTCCGGATAATTCGGAATTGTCATTCACAATAGAAGGTAGAACTAATAACTATCTTGTAGCACTTGATAGCCGTTTAGAAACAGTAGACGACACAATTACCTTGAATATAAAAAAAGCAGATTTCAAAGCCAGGCTTATTCAACTTTCAGATAATAATTACTTCAAAACGCTACGCCAAAAGCTAAATTGGGGGCTTGATGTAAGAAATTGATTTTATGTTTGTGCTTTTTATGTTTACTTTTGATCTTTAAAACGTATTCTGATACAAATGAACCTTACTTGGCTTAGGTATGCATAGAAGAAATATAATCTTAACACTCCTTATTTTGGTGCTTTCTTGCGCAGTCGTGGATTCGTATGCACAGTTAAATAGGAAAGCAATTCGCAAGAATAATAAGCGAATGAGAAACTTTAAAGGAAAGAAAAATTACTTCACGAAAGATAAGAAGTATAATTCAATAGGAATTACGTTGAATGCCTTGAATTATTTTGGCGACTTATCACCAAGTGCAAGTGCTTTAAGCACGGATATTGGGTTTACCAGACCGGGAATTGGAGTGGACTTTTCGCATAGATTTGGACCGAGATATACACTAAGAGCTTCCTTTTTATATGGAACTATTCGTGGTGACGATTTCGAGTCTGCTGACAAAGGAGATTCTGAGGCGAAGTTTAGATATGCTCGAAATTTAAGTTTCAGGAATAGAATTAAAGAACTCACAGTTGTCGGTGTATTTGATTTATTTAAAAATGAAGCGTCATATATAAGTAGAGTGCAATGGACTCCTTATGCCTACATTGGAGCTACATTGTTTCATCATAACCCACAGGCCTATGTAGCAGATGATAGTGGGCTACCAGAGGCAGGCACTTGGGTAGATTTACAACCATTAGGAACAGAAGGGCAGAATGCTGAGTTGGATCCCAATGATGTGAATGCAGGTATAGAGCCTTATAAGCTTATTCAATTCGCCATTCCGTTTGGAATAGGCGTAAGATATCGCTTGAATCAGGTTTTTGATCTTTCTTTTGAAATGGGTATTCGATATACGTTTACTGATTATCTGGATGATGTAAGCCAAAATTATGTTGATTTAGGTGTTTTCGGAAATGATGAATTAGCAAAATATTTATCTGATAGATCAGCTCAAGCTACTGGTGCGGAAGGTGGAGATCGAAATATCAATGCTTTAGATTTAAATCAAGTTTCGTATGTAGGCAGAGATGGTAATACATATCAGGTTATCAACGGCTTCGGAAGCGAATTCAGAGACAATATTAGAGGCAATAAAGACAATAATGATGTTTATTTCGTTACATCGATAAGAGTGGCTTATATTATAGGTGCTACTTTTACTCGAGCGAAATTCAGATAACATGTCAACATCTTACTTATCTCTAAAAAAAAACCTTTTAAGCCTGGTCTTTCTTTGCATTTCATTTTTAGGTTATGCTCAGGAAACCGAAATAGGTTTTGGTTTAGGTGGGTATAAATATTTTGGCGACATGTCAAGGGGGATCAGCTTCAATGGTATTAATCCTGCCGGTAATGCTTTCTTTAGATCCAACTTAACTGATGAACTAAGTTTTAGACTTGGTTTAACAGCGGGAAAGTTGGCAGCAAGCGACTCAAGAACACCCATAGACCCCTTCACCGACTTAAGAGATGCCAGTTTTGATATTTTTCTATTTGAAGTATCTACAGTATTCGAATATCATTTTTTGAATTGGCGACAAGAAAATTCCATTATCAGATGGACGCCTTATTTATTTGCAGGAATTGGAATATTTGGTATTTCTGGAATGGATGATAAGCCAGTAGAATACAGTAATATCCAACCCGTTATCCCATTTGGAGCAGGTATTAAATATATACTAAACCCAAAATGGTACATAGGGGTTGAAATTGGTTTCAGAAAAACATTCTTTGACTATCTGGATAATTTAGGTCCAGGAGATGGAGTAATCAAGAATTATGATTACTCTAATAGATTTGATAACGACCATTATGCATTTTTAGGGGTGTCACTAACATACTCTTTTTATAACATACCTTGTCCAACTAGCCCGTATAAGAAAAACTACAGACGCTAGAATTATAGCTAATGAGGCAATTTTTTAGCTTAAAAAATCTAATTTTGCAACTTCGTTATGAACCCTACAATAAATATTGATAAGGACAACCTGCCAACGCACATTGCCGTAATAATGGACGGTAATGGCCGATGGGCGAAAGGCAAAGGTGCAGCGAGAATTTTTGGTCATAAAAACGCCATCAATGCGGTGCGTGATGTAACAGAAGGATGTGCGGAATTAGGGGTGAAATACCTGACTTTATATGCTTTCTCTACTGAGAATTGGGCACGACCAAAAACAGAAGTAAAGGGGCTTATGCAATTGTTGGTGCATACCATAAAGAATGAGATTGGTACGTTACAGAAAAATGATGTTCAACTCAATGCTATAGGTGATTTAACATCGTTACCTGGCAATTGTCAAAACGAATTAACCGAGGCAATAGCACTGACTAAACAAAACAAAGGGTTGGTGCTAACTTTAGCTTTGAGCTATAGTGGTAGATGGGAAATAATTGAGGCGGCTAAGTCTATTGCTAAGGCAGTAAAAAATGGAGAAATTCAAATTAATGAAATAGATGCTGATTTATTTCGTTCGAATTTAATGTCAAGCAACATTCCGGATCCAGAACTACTGATCAGAACAAGTGGTGAGATGCGAATCAGTAATTTTTTATTGTGGCAACTTGCCTACACAGAAATATATATAACACAAAAATTGTGGCCTGACTTCAGAAAAAATGATCTAAATGAGGCGATTTTAGCATTTCAGAGAAGGGAAAGAAGGTTTGGTCAAATAAGCGAACAAGTGAACTAGATTGATGAAGAGAGTAATAGTATTCCTGATTTTTGTAGTACTGATAGGTGAGGTTAACGGACAGTTCAGACGTAGAAGTAATACACCAGAGCCACCTGCTGGTCAATTAAACTATTCCAGACCTCAAGAGTATACACTGGCCGGAATAAAAGTAACGGGCTTAAAGGTACTTGACGAAAATGCACTCATTTCACTTACAGGTTTAAAAATTGGAGATCAGATAAGTGTGCCTGGCGATGAGATTTCTGGAGCTATAAAAAAATTATGGAAGCATGGCCTTGTAGGAGATGTCTCCATTTCCATTGATAAAATTGAGGAAGAAAAAATTTACCTCAATATTGAATTAGCAGAAAGGCCTAGACTAACAGGGTTTGAATTTCAAGGCGTAAAAAAAGGGCAGGAATCCCAAATTAGGGAAGATTTAAATTTAATACGCGGAAGAATTTTAACAGACGCAATTATCCGTAATACGGAAATCGCAGTGAGAAATCATTATGTGAACAAGGGGTTCTTAAATGCCGAAGTGAATATTGTGCAGCAAGAGGATACATTAAATAATGATGGCCTGAAATTAAAGATTGTTGTTGATCCCAAGGCTAAGGTTCGAATTAATAAAATTTATTTTGACGGGAATAAAAACATTAAAGCAAACAAGCTTAAATCTAAGATGAAGAATACGAACGAAAATGTTCGTATTGGTCTTTTTAAGCGTGTAGCAGAGTTAATTGCTGGTTTTAAACCAAATAAAGTACCTGAATTTTTTGACTCTACCTATGAAGTAAGTGGTTCAGATGTAAAAGAATTTATCAACGATAACATTAAGTTAAATTTCTTCAAATCTTCAAAATTTGTAAAGTCAGATTATGAAGAGGATAAATTGGCCATTATTAGCTTTTACAACTCAAAAGGCTATAGAGATGCTGAAATAGTAGAAGATACAATTTATGACTACAATGATAGATCAATTAATATCGGGCTAAAGATTAATGAAGGTCGTAAATATTACTTTAGAAATATAGAATGGACTGGTAATTATATCCATAAAGATGAAACACTTGACAAAATATTAGCCATAGAAAAAGGGGATGTTTATAACAAGGAGCTTATAGACCAAAAACTAACTTTTAATCCCAAAGGACCGGATATTAGTGGGTTATACATGGACGATGGCTATTTATTCTTTAGTGTAAAACCGATTGAAGTAGCCGTGGAAGGAGATTCTATTGATATTGAAATGAGAATCTACGAGGGTGAACAAGCCACCATTAAAAATATTATTGTATCGGGGAACGAACGGACAAGAGATCATGTGGTAAGGCGCGAGCTTAGAACTATCCCAGGGGAGAAATTTAGTAGGTCTGATATCATTCAAACTCAGCAAAGACTTTCACAACTCGGTTATTTTGATCCACAACAAATTACACCAACACCAATGCCTAACCCGGCTGATGGTACAGTTGATATTGAATGGGAGGTAGTGGAAAGGTCAAATGACCAGATAGAATTATCTGGTGGTTGGGGTGGCGCCTTCGGTTTTGTTGGTACATTGGGTCTTAGTTTAAACAATTTCTCAGTAAGAAATATGCTAAGGGGTAAATTTAACCCAATACCTACAGGTGATGGTCAGAGATTATCAATCAGGGCACAAGCAAACGGTAGGCAATTCCAGAGTTATTCTGCGTCATTTACTGAACCTTGGTTGGGAGGTAAAAAACCAAATTCGTTTTCTGTAAGCTATAGTTATTCTATTCAAAGAGCCCGTTTTGGAACAGATACAGATGGTGATGGATTGAATGACAATTTTCCATCTATCAGGGATTATGATGCCTCTTTGCGAGTTCAAAGTATTACATTAGGCTTAGGTAGAAGATTAGAGTGGCCAGATAGTTATTTTACGCTAACCAACTCAGTTTCATACCTTGTTTATTCATTGGAGAACTATTTAGGCGGAGGTTTAGGATTTTCTAATGGTAACTCAAATAGCTTGGTGCTCAACTCAACGCTGTCACGAAATAGTATTGATAATCCAATGTTCCCAACAAGTGGGGCTTCTATTTCTTTAAGTGTAGCTCTTACTCCTCCTTGGTCTAAATTTAGGGAAGCTAATTTCTGGGAAATAAATAGCTCTGAACTGGAAGGAATAAGAGCGGAGGTGGACAATAATTTTGCCTTGGAAGGACAGGATCCTTTAAGTATTAGAAACCCTGAAAATTTTGAAGACCGGGTTCGGGCAGAAATTCGCGATAGGGAAAATTCAGAAAGATATAGATTGCTAGAATATCATAAATGGATGTTTGATGCTAGCTATTATACAAAGTTGGTTGGTAAACTGGTATTGGAAACCAGGGCACATTTCGGATTTATTGGTTCATATTCATCAAACCTTGGTATAGGTCCTTTCGAGAGATTTAGCCTTGGTGGCGATGGATTGGCTGGTCAGAACTTCTTATTGGGTAACGATGTAATTGGGTTGAGAGGCTATGATAACAACTCTATTACACCTCCGAATTATGGTGGCTCTGCAACACCAGTAACTTCTAATGAACTAAGAGGTGGAATTGTATACAATAAATATACAGCTGAGCTTCGATACCCTGTTACAACCGGACAATCTGCAACAATATATGGGTTGGTATTTGCGGAAGCAGGAAATAACTGGGGCAACTATGACTTATTCAACCCATTCGATGTGTATAGATCTGCGGGTTTTGGGGCACGAATATTTATGCCGGCATTCGGATTGATTGGTCTGAACTGGGGCTACGGATTTGATACGCTTCCTGGAAGAACTCAAAGAGCAGGCGGACAGTTCCACTTCACGATTGGTCAGCAAATTAGATAAGCATGAAAAAGATCCTTTTTCTATTTTTGGCATCATTTTCGTTTATCCAACTTCAGGCACAGAAGTTTGGCTACATTGATACAGACTATGTGCTAAGTAAAATGCCTGAATATAAAGAGGCTCAAGCTGAAATTGACAAACTATCACAAGGTTGGCAGGAAGAAATAAAAGAGATGTCTCGAAATATTGGCTCAATGTATGATGAACTTCAGGCAGAAGAAGTACTTTTGACGGCTGATATGAAAAATGAGCGTTTAGAGCTCATTAAGACGAAAGAGCAAGAGCTAAAAGAATATCAAAAGAAGATATTCGGTTTTGAAGGGCTTTTCTTTTTAAAGAAAAAGGAATTAGTGAAGCCTGTTCAAGATAAGATTTTTGATGCGGTGGAGAAAGTGTGCAAAGAACAGAGACTGGCAATCATGTTTG
>NZ_JAVJUY010000270.1:0-24850 GCF_040220315.1 Fulvivirga sp. | reverse complement strand
AAAAGCCCGTTATATTGTTCAATTACCCTAAAGAGATTAAGGCATTCTACATGCGACATAATGATGATGGTAAGACCGTTGCAGCAATGGATGTGCTATTCCCAGGCATTGGGGAAATCATAGGTGGATCGCAGCGTGAAGAGCGTTATGATGTACTGAAAGCCAAAGTGGAAGAGCAAGGAATACCTGAAGAGGATTTATGGTGGTACCTGGATTTGAGAAAATTTGGCTCAGCGCCTCATAGTGGTTTCGGCCTGGGTTTTGAGCGAATGATCCAGTTTGTAACTGGTATGGGAAATATCAGGGACGTAATTCCATTCCCAAGAACACCAGATAACGCTGAGTTTTAAAATCGGAATCAACAAAAAACCCTGACGAAATCGCCAGGGTTTTTATTTCAATAACCTTATAAACTATCGTTTTAAGAATTTATAAGTTTCTTTAAAGACGTTTTGTTCGTCTTTTATAGCTAGTAGATAATAGCCTGGAGATAAATCCTCCACACGTAATCTAAATTTATCGTCTGATACTTTTTCAACTTCCACATTCACTATGTTGCCAATGATGTTATGAACTGTGAAAGACACATTTTCCAACGTTGAGTTATCGATTTTCACTTCAAGAAAATCTACGCTGGGGTTTGGAAACAGTTTAATTTCATTGGTTACTGATAACGATTCGTTTCTAAACCGGTTCAACTCTCCTGATTGAGCGAAACAGTCAGCACTTGCAAGTGCTATGACTAAAATTATCGATATGTACTTTAAAAATTTCATCAAATATTTTGAGAGCAATAATCGAACCAAATACAATAATTAAAATTTAATTTCGTTATCAAAAGGTTAATACGCATAACCCCCTTCAAGGTTACCGCTTCAAAGGAACAAAAATCAATTATTGAATAATTAACCCAGTTTGCGGGATAATCTCGGCAAACCTTAACAATTATTTAACAGATATGGGCGTATGCCTCTGGGATGTAGTTAATGATATCCCCCGATTTCATGGGAATCGCACCGAGCTGATTCTTGGCAAAATCGCCAGCAGAGCCATGAAGAAATACAGCAAGAATTGCAGCATCTCTGCTTGAGTATCCTTGTGAGAGTATAGACACCAACATTCCCGTTAAAACATCGCCACTCCCGCCTTTCGCCATGCCTTCATTGCCTGTAGAATTAAAATACACCCGGCCATCGGGCATAGAAATGGAGGTATGAGCACCTTTTAGAACTACAATTGATTTGAGTTTCTTTGAAAGCTCTATTTGTTTATTCAACCGTTCAAAATCATTCTTCCAACTCTCCCCTGCTAATCGTTCAAACTCCTTAGGATGTGGAGTTAAAATGGAGTTTTCAGGTATCAATTCCATCAACACTCGATTCTCACCTAGTATATTCAAGGCATCGGCATCTAATATAAGTGGATGCTCATATTTTGATAAAAAGTTACCCAGTGCTTTTACCGTTAGTGAATCTTTACCTATTCCGGGACCAACCGCTACAGAATTATAATCACCTAAATTTATCTCGGTTATATAATTTTCATTACCATCTAAAATTGCCATTGCCTCTGGTGCAGTGGTTTGAAGAATGGTATTCCCAACTTTTGGAACTTGCACACTTAAAAGGCCTACGCCTGATCGCAAGGCAGCTTTTGCAGCCAGCACTGCCGCTCCCATTTTACCTAAGCTTCCAGCCACAATTAAAGCATGCCCGTTAGTGCCTTTGTGGTCGAACTTATTGGTTTTCTTGATCAGGATTTTGATTAGAGCAGTGGTAATATATTGGTAAGGAGTAGTTTGCTGATCAATAAAATTCTGATTTAATCCAATATCCACCACATGCCAATTACCAACATATTGATAGGTTTCAGGAAGCATAAAAGCCAGTTTCGGTAGTTGAAAACTCACTGTTGCACTCGCTTTAACAATCGTTGTTCCCTCTGTTGGCTGATCTGCAAATAAGCCTGACGGCATGTCAATACTAGCTACTTCTGCTCCTGATTGATTAATTTGATAGATGAGTTTGGCATAATCACCTTCTGCCGGTCTAGAGAGACCAGAACCGAAAATTGCATCAATAATGATCGCTGATTCAGGTATTGAGTTAGATGCGTTATACTCAATAATATCTATTGGAAGTCGATTTTTATTGGTTATGAAATCTGCTGATCCTTTATCAGGATTACCTATAACAAGCACCTGAATTTTGTATTTCTTTTCGTGCAACATTCTGGCTACTGCCAGGCCATCTCCACCATTGTTGCCCGTACCTACCACAACCAAAATACTTTTATCGGTTGTTACTTTGGATACAAACCATTGCACAAATGCCTTGGAGGCTCTTTCCATTAAATCGATTGACGCGATGGGTTCATTTTCTATCGTGTTTGCATCTAATTCACGGATATTTTCAACGGAAAGTATTTTCATGTTAACGATCTACTTCTCCTAAAACAATATCAATTGAGCCTAAAATGGCTACCAGATCAGCGATCATCCCGCCTTTGGCAAGTTCATTAATAACGGATAAGTTAACAAAGCAACATGAGCGTGCCTTGCAACGAAACGGGATATCACTTTTACCATCGGCCCGGAAAAAGAACCCTAGCTCTCCTTTAGGGTTTTCTGCTCGCACGTACAAATCCTGGGCTTTTGGCCTTATCTTTTTCGGAACTAAAGCCTGCGGATCAAATTCTTTATCTCTTTTATGCACTTTCTTAAGCTTTTCAAGGCATTGCTCAATGATTTTAACTGATTCATGAACCTCTAAAACCCGCACATAGGTACGATCCCAACAGTCGCCAACAGTTCCCATTTTGCCTTCGCCTATCGGAATATCGAAATCCAGTTCCGGGTAAACGGAGTAACCATCTACTTTTCTTAAATCAAATTTTAACCCTGATGCCCGAAGCATTGGACCAGTAATGCCGTAGTTGATGGCCAAGCCCAATTGAAGTACACCGACATTTGCCGTACGGTCAATAAAAATTTTGTTATCAGTTACAACTGTTTCTAATTCTTTGAGCTTTGGTTTCAGGTAGTTGATAAATTCTGTGCACCTATCTTCAAAACCTACCGGAAGGTCATAAAACAACCCGCCCACCCAAATGTAATTGTAAAGCATTCTGGCACCAGAAGCCCACTCCAACAACCGTTGAATATGCTCCCTGTCACGCATCATCCAGAAAAATGGAGTGAAGGCACCAATATCCATCGCATAGGTTCCGATAGCTACAAAATGAGATGCTAGTCTGTTAAGCTCTGCCACCAGAACCCGTATGTATTCTACCCGCTTTGGAATTTGATCTTCAATTCCGAGCATCCGCTCCACCCCCATAGCATAGGCATGCTCACTATTCATTGCAGCAACATAATCCATGCGGTCTACATAAGGTATTATCTGATTGTATGGCAACGACTCTGCGTGCTTCTCGAAACATCGATGTAGATAACCTAAATGTGGAATTACTTCTTTGATGATCTCATTATCTGTCAGTACTTCTAACCTTAGTACACCGTGTGTCGAAGGGTGTTGCGGCCCAAGATTAATCACTAGTTCATCCGACTTTAGATTATCTAAGTCGTATTTATTCGGCTCTGACT
The DNA here is from genome assembly GCF_040220315.1 of Fulvivirga sp. Lineage (GTDB taxonomy): Bacteria > Bacteroidota > Bacteroidia > Cytophagales > Cyclobacteriaceae > Fulvivirga. The sequence continues at coordinate 21,246 of NZ_JAVJUY010000270.1, read as the reverse complement.
TAATCAGGTTATCGGGTGAATATTGATATTGTATTTTACTATCCAATTTACGCTTCGCCCTTTTCTTCTTTCTTCAAACTATCTTCATGGGCCACTGTAATTCCATGATATAAATCCTGATGTTTATAATCCTTTCGTAAAGGATAGCCCTCCCAATCGTTGGGTAGCAAGATTCTTCTTAAATCCGGATGGTTGTTGAATGCAATTCCGTACATGTCAAATACTTCGCGCTCCAGCCAATCTGCCGTTTTCCAGATTGATGATACTGAGTCAATTTGTGGTTCCTTTCTATCCAGATTCACTTTTACCATCAGATGATGATCAAATGGAATGGAGTACAGATTGTAAATCACTTCCATTGAACCTGCTTCAGGCCCATTATCCAACCCGGTAATACAGCTGAGCATATCAAAATACAACTGATCATGTTCATACAAACATGTCATGGTTTTGAATAGGCTTTCTGCGGCTATTTCAATGGCTTTTGGTGTTGCCTTTTCATCTTCAGAGATGATTATATCTCCAAACTGATTGGTGATTATCGATTTGATTTCATCGAAACTCATGCTTCTTCCATTAGTTTTTGAACGGCTTTAGGTGCCATTAGTGACTCATTTCTAATCTTCTCCTGCAATTTTAAAAACCCTCCGATTAATGCTTCCGGTCTTGGCGGGCAACCAGGCACATATACATCTACAGGAATAATTTTATCGACTCCCTTTACTACATGATAGCCATGCTCCCAGTAAGGGCCACCACAGTTAGAACAAGAGCCCATAGAAATTACATATCGTGGTTCGGCCATTTGTTCATACAATCTTCGTATTCTGTCGGCCATTTTAAATGTGACTGTACCTGCCACAATCATTACATCTGACTGGCGTGGCGTAGCTCTTGGAGCCATGCCAAACCTGTCCATATCGTAGGCAGAAGTACCAGTGCTCATAAATTCAATAGCACAGCAGGCCAACCCAAAGGTCATGGGCCACATAGAAGATAATCTTGCCCAGTTAATCAGGTCATCTACCTTGGTGACTATTACACCACCACTATTAAACTTAGAATCGAGTAAACTCACTTAGAATATTTTTTATTGATTTCATTGTACATGCTCATGGGTACGGGTGACTTGAACTCGCTTTTTTGTATTTCAGCTTTTGGCCAATCCAGAAAACCTTTCTTCCACACATAGGCCAAACCCAGCCCCAAAACACCAATGAAAATGAACATTTCCACTAATGAAAACCAGCCCCAAAGTCCATTTGTTACGTTTACCCGCTCTGCATCACCAAAGACTGTTGCCCAGGGAAACAGAAAGATAATTTCTACTTCGAACAACAAGAAAATAAGTGCTATAATATAAAACCGGGTATTCACTCTGCCCCTGGCTGCACCTAAGGGCTCTTCACCACTTTCATAGGTGGTAAGCTTTTCATCATTAGGTCTGCTTGGTCTTACCAGCCTGGCAGTTATTAACCCACCAGCAATAAATCCAAGTCCACCGAGGAAGAAAATAAGAATGTCCCAATAGTTTTCCATTGTAACCAAATATAAGTATTAAGCTTGGCGTAAGCGAGTAAATCGCTTTACTAATTATAAGTATAATCTATATGTATATAATAATTATCAATTTTACTTATTGGCTTCAAAGACTTAAATTTGTGATAACTAAATGAATGAAATTATGAGCAACAAGAAAATTATAGATAAGTTAAATGTACTGTTGGCCGACTATCAGATTTATTATCAGAATTTGAGAGGTTTTCACTGGAACATTCAAGGAAAGCATTTTTTTCAACTACACGATAAATTTGAGGAGTTATATACGGATTCAGCCATTAAAATTGATGAAGTTGCAGAACGTATTTTAACGATAGAGGGCACACCGCTCCACACCTTTGAAGATTACGTGAAAACTTCCACCATTTCACCGATAAAAAATGTGAATGATGGCGAAGTATCTGTACAAACCGTTGCCGATAACCTGAGAGAATTACTTGCACTTGAAAGAGAAATTAAAGAAATGGCAGTAAATGAAGGTGATGATGGCACAGAAGACTTAATGTCTGACTTTATTGACCAACAGGAGAAAACCCTTTGGATGATGAAGGCGTGGCTTAAGTAAGCAATTAGCAATTAGTAAATTACAATTGGCAATGAGCAATATATTGATATCTGTTCATTGTTAATTGTAAATTGACTCAACCCGCCCAACCTTCTCTATCCAAACTTCTGTATTGAATGGCTTCGGCTAAATGCTCGATTTGAATTTCTTCAGCATCTGCTAAGTCGGCAATGGTTCGGGAAACCTTAAGTATACGATCATAGGCTCTTGCCGATAGCCCTAGTTTCTCCATGGCAGTTTTAAGCAATGTTTTACCTGCCTCATTTATTTGGCATACATCTTTCAACATCTGAGAAGGCATCATGGCATTGCAGTGAATTTCTTTAATCTCTTTGAACCGGTCTATTTGTCTGACTCTTGCGGCAACTACCCTTTCCCTAATTTCTGAACTGGATTCAGATTTTCTATTTGCCGTCATCTCATCAAAGGAAACAGGAGTAACCTCCACATGCAAATCAATTCTATCCAACAAAGGGCCACTGATTTTACTCAGGTATTTCTGCACCACACCCGGGGCGCACACGCACTCCTTTTCCGGGTGATTGTAATACCCGCATGGGCATGGGTTCATACTAGCAATGAGCATAAAATTGGCCGGATAATCCAATGACACTTTTGCCCTTGAAATAGTTACCTTACGATCTTCCATAGGTTGACGCATCACTTCCAGCACCGTTCTTTTAAATTCAGGCAATTCATCTAAAAAAAGTACACCATTGTGCGCCAAAGATATTTCTCCGGGTTGTGGATTACCTCCACCTCCTACTAAAGCTACGTCACTTATAGTGTGGTGAGGCGCACGGTATGGCCTCGTAGCAATAAGAGAAGCGTTATCGCCCAATCGGCCTGCAACGGAATGAATTTTAGTTGTTTCCAGTGCTTCGTGCAGACTTAATGGTGGCAGAATAGAAGCAAGTCGTTTGGCCAGCATGGTTTTTCCAGCACCCGGTGGTCCAATCATTATTGCATTGTGCCCTCCTGCCGCTGCAATCTCCAGTGCACGTTTTATATTTTCCTGACCTTGTACATCTTTAAAGTCAGCACTATACGTGTTTACTTCAGTCATAAACACATCGCGTGTGTCTATGTCTAGTGGCTTTATTTCAATGGCTCCTTCAAAGAAATCAATAGCCTCTTTCAAAGATTCTACGCCAATCACTTCTAAATCATTAACAATAGCCGCTTCTCGTGCATTTTCTTTGGGAAGGATAAATCCTTTAAACTTATTTTTTCGGGCTTCGATGGCTATGGGCAATACACCTTTGATGGGTCGTAATTTTCCATCGAGTGCCAGCTCGCCCATAATTAAATAGTCTTCGAGTTTATCAGCGCTTATCTGATCGGAAGCTTTGAGGATACTTAAGGCTATGGGTAAATCGTACGCACTGCCTTCTTTCTTAATATCGGCAGGAGCAAGGTTTACCACCACTTTTTGCCTGGGCATGCGTAAGCCATTTTCCTTAATAGCGGATTCAACCCGATGCTCACTTTCTTTCACGGCATTATCGGGCAGGCCACTCATGTGGAATTTTGTACCCTGACCTACATTCACCTCAATAGTGATTACTCGTGCATCGACACCATAAACGGCTGCACCAAATGATTTAGATAGCATTTATGCAACTAATTTTTCTACTAGCAAAATAATGATGTGGATGATTTTTATATGCACTTCCTGAACGCGATCGGCATACCCATAGTGCGGTACACAAATTTCTACATCGGCCATGCCTACCATCTTGCCACCGCCATTTCCGGTAAGGGCAATAACTTTCGCACCTTTCTTTTTGGCAGCCTCGATGGCATTAATCACATTTTTTGAATTACCACTAGTGCTTATGGCCAGAAGCACATCTTTGTCCGTTGCCAGGCCTTCCACAAAGCGGGAGAATACATAATCAAAACCGTAATCATTACCAACACAGGACATATAACTTGGGTCTGAAATGGCCACAGCGGGCAGTGGATTTCGGTTATCCCTGAACCGTCCGGTTAATTCTTCTGCAAAGTGCATGGCATCGCAGTGCGAACCGCCATTCCCACATGAAATTGCTTTTCCACCGGATTTTATGCTATCCGCCAGCAATTGAGCGGCAGCTTCTACGCTGCCAATGCAATCGGGATCTTTAATAAACTTCTCTAAAACGTCCTGTGCGTGTAATAGCTCTTGTGTAATGATGAGCTTCTTATCCATACGTGTATTGTTATTCGTCTGCTCCTGAATCTTCTTTATCTTCACTCTCCTTCACCACTGGCTTCGTCCCTTTTTTTGATGCTTCTGATACCTCCTGTAAATCATACATTTTAGCCTTAAGCGCATTAACTTCCTGCTCTAATGCAAATTTTTCCTTCTCATGTGTCTTCGCATCTAACCCTAATAAAAGCACATTAACGAAATAGAGCACAAGGCCAATAGCAGATACGTACACCATCAAATCCATTTTACCTCTCAACCACAATAAGAATTCAAAATCTTCCGACCTGTAGTTTACATAGATTGAAACAACCAGTAGTATAACATGAAATATGAAATAGATAATTAAAAATATCGATTTAGGCTTTTTCATAAATGTATTAGTAGCTCGACTAAGAGTTTGCTTTGGTTGAAATTAAAACTACAAAAAATTAAATTAAGTATTTTGCATGGCGTTCAGTTTTTTATAAATCCCGCCTTTTGCCAATAGCTCATCATGGCCGCCTCTTTCCTTTATTTCACCATTTTGAATGACAATAATTTCATCGGCATGTTGTATGGTACTTAACCTGTGTGCTATCACTACAGATGTTCTGTTCTTCATTAAGTTGGCCAAGGCTTCCTGCACCAACAGTTCAGATTCAGAGTCTAGCGCTGAAGTGGCTTCATCTAATATTAATATTGGCGGATTTTTAAGAACAGCGCGAGCGATGCTAATCCGCTGACGCTGCCCACCTGAAAGTTTCATGCCTCGTTCACCAATATTGGTTTGATAACCATTTTCGAGGTCGACAATAAAATTATGTGCATTGGCAATTTTAGCCGCATTAATCACATCTTCTTCATTGGCCTCATCGATACCAAAAGCAATGTTGTTAAATATGGTATCATTAAATAGAATGGACTCCTGCGTTACAATACCCATTTGCTTTCTCACAGAATCAACCTCGCAATCTTTAATAGAAACTCCATCTATTTTTATATCGCCATCGGTTACATCATAAAACCGCGGGATAAGATCTGCTAATGTTGACTTCCCACCACCTGATTGGCCAACAAGTGCTACGGTTTGTCCCTTCTTTATTTCCAGATTGATGCCTTTGAGTACGTAGTTGCTTTCTTCATAAGCAAACGAAGCATTTTCGAAAGTCAAACTGTTTTCGAAGCCGGTTAGTATTTTCGCATTTGGCTTATTCTGAATGGCCGGCACATTGTCTATTACCTGAAAAATTCGTTCGCCAGAAACCAATCCTTTCTGCACACCAGAAATACCTTGAGAAAATGCTTTGGCGGGAGAAATGATCTGCGAGAATATGGCCAAATACGTGATAAACTGACTGGCTGTTATAGCTGATTCATTATCCAATACCATCGACCCTCCAAACCACAAAATAACGGTGACGATTCCAATGCCCAAAAACTCTGAAATGGGTGATCCTAATTCTTTTCTATATGAGTAGGATAAGTTTACCCTTCTATAATAATCCGTTTCCTGATCGATCTTATCACTTACATAATCTCGGGCGTTAAATGCTTTGATGATGCGCATGCCGCCTAAGGTCTCATCCAAAATGTTAACAATGCGACCCAGCGATTCCTGACTTTGAACCGCCTTTCGTTTTAATTTTCTAACAAGGTAACCCAATGCGCCACCAGCTGTAGGCAAAATCAAAATGGTAAAAAGTGTAAGCTCTACTGAGATGCTGAACAAAGCAATAAAGTAGATGATAATCGTCATTGGTTCGCGAAACATCGATTTCGGGCTATTCAAAACAGAGACCTCTACTTCCTGAACATCGTTAGTCACCCTGGAAATTAGGTCACCTTTGCGCTCTGTGCTGAAAAAGCCAAGATGCATGCGTGATACTTTATCGTACACATCCATACGCAGATATTTGACTACATCTAATCTGATTTTTGCACTGATTATAGCTGCCAGGTATCTGAATATATTGGTACAAAAGACTGATACAAGCACAATGCCACATACAAACAACAATGCCTCCTTCGGCCCGTAGTTGATGATAATTTGGGAAAAATGATAGTTAAATGTATCCGTTAAATAAGATGTGCTCAGCTCAAAACCTTCTGGCTTTGCATAAACAACCGTTTCTTCCTGTCCGAAAAGAACATTTAATAATGGGATAAGTAATGCCAGGTTAAACACACTAAAGGTTACACTCAAAATAGTGAAGGTCACATATTGAGGTACGTATAGCCTTAATTTTCTGGCATAACTGAATATTCGAAAAAATACTTTCATAGTATGAGCCGCAAAGTAGCGGATAAAACTTTAAACCAGAATATGCTTTGCATATAATTTGCCTTATTGAAAGAATCGCCTATAACTATTACAATTCAAATAAATTTGTATTAATCTCAAATAGGAACATCTAGATAAACAGTTCATACATTACCATAGAATGAGATGGCTTCAAGGAGGCTAATCTATTTTTATAAGTATTGGGCTGAATAAATCAGCCTTTGAAAAGATGTTTTACAGATAGTTAATTGAAAGTCGATTTGGATTCCTATTTCTAATCAATTCTTAATTATTCGATAATCTTATCCGATTTAATAGTAAGGTTAAGATTGTCGTAATTTGTAAAATGTATGTTAAAAACATCTTAGGTTTTCTTTTGTGCTTCTCACTCATTGTGAGTTGCCAAAACATAGAAAAAGGAACCGTTGAAAAGCAATCAACGCCTGTTGAGACCGATGAAGTTGAAAGAACTTCAATAAGTTTCGATGCTTGGTTTACAAACCCTCAACCCCTTGTAAGTGCCCATCGCGGAGGTCCTTATCCCGGGTATCCCGAAAATGCTATCGAAACTTTTGAATATATCGCCAATCAAGTTCCTTTTGTGATTATTGAATGTGATGTATCCATGACCAAAGACAGCATATTGGTTTTGATGCACGACAAAACACTGGATCGAACAACAACAGGAACTGGAAATATATCTGATTATATGTTCAGCGAGTTGGCTGGTTTTAAACTGGTTGATAATGAAGGGCAAAACACAATTTACCAAATTCCAACGCTCGATCAAGCCTTGGTTTGGGGCAAGAATAAGGCATTATTTACTTTGGATGTTAAACGTGGAGTGCCTTTTGAGAAAGTATTACAAGCCATTGAGAAATACAACGCTGAAGATTATGCAGCAATCATCACATACCGGATTCAGGATGCCATTTTAATTCATTCATTGAATTCTGAGGTAATCGTTTCAGTTTCTGCACGTGATAAAGGTGCGCTAAAACAGATCAGAGATGCAGGCATACCAAATACTAATCTGTTAGGATTTGTTGGCACCAGTGAACCGGATTCGGCTCATTACAAACAACTTCATGAACTTGGTATCAAAACTATTTTGGGGACTTTAGGAAACCTCGATAATAGCGCAGTTGCCAAAGGTGACGATACCATTTACAAAACCTACATCAGCAATGGTGCAAATATTATTGCAACGGACAGACCCATAGAAGTTGCTAATGTTTTATATGAGAATTAGTACTGAATGAAGACTAAAAAATTCAATCGAAGAGAGTTTATTTCCTTTTTAGGGAAGGCAGGGCTGGGTACAGCCATTTTACCGCCTTTCTTAACTCATTGTGGCAATATTTCAACACCTTCAGAATCCTTTCAAAAGGTTGGAAGCGATGATTTACAAAAACTGCGTGACCTAATTTTAGAGGGTATTGAAGCTTCCGATAAAGATGATTTACTGCTAGCCAACGGTTTAAATTATCATACCATATTAAAGTGGGGAGATCAAATTTCTGAGAAAGACACTTTTGGGTTTAATAACGATTTCACCTCCTTTCTCCCACTTGATCCTGCCAATCCTAAAGACGGCCTGTTATGGGTCAATCATGAGTATATTCACCCATTGTTTGTTTCTGGGTTTGATCATTTTAAAAACGATGACCCTGCAACTCAAAAAACCTGGGAGCAGGTAGATAAAGAAATGTATAATGTAGGCGGGAGCATTGTTAGAATTAAAGAAGAAGATGGAAAGTGGAAGGTTGTACAAGGTGATCCACATAACAGAAGAATAACTGGGCAAACGCCAATTCCTTTAAATTGGGATTCACCAATAAAAGGCAAATCCACAGTTATGGGTACCAACAGCAATTGCTCAGGGGGTATAACACCTTGGAATACTTTTCTTACTTGTGAAGAGAATTACGATAGTTACTTTGGTGAAACAGTATACGATGAGAATAATGACCCTACTCATATCCCGAGCAAGCATGGTTGGGAGTCTTTTTACAATAACCCACCGGAACATTATGGTTGGGTTGTTGAGGTTGATCCTAAGGACGGATCGGCACAAAAGCACATCGCATTAGGCCGTATGGCACACGAGTGCTGCACCATCTATGAATTAGAGGACAAACATGTTGTGGCATATACCGGTGACGATATTAATGATCAGCATTTATATAAGTTCATCTCCTCACAACCCGGATCTCTCAAAGAAGGGACGTTATATGTGGCCGACACAATAAATGGCCAATGGCTGTCTCTGGATTGGGAAGGTCAGCCTATTTTAAAAGAGAAGTTTAAAGATCAAACTGAAGTTCTTGTTCGAGTAAGAGAAGCTGCAAAGATGTTAGGAGCTACGGAGCTAAACAGGCCGGAAGATATTGAAATTGATCCGATAACGGGTCATGTCCTTGTTGCACTTACCAATAACAAACCAAAGAACGACTATCATGGATCGATTTTAAAGATTGAAGAAACAGATGGAAAATTTGATTCATTAACCTTCAAAGCGTCTACATTTTTGGCAGGTGGTGAAGAAAGTGGGTTCTCATGCCCCGATAATTTGGCATTCGATTTCTCGGGTAACTTATGGTTTACTTCAGACATGTCAGGTAGTGCAATGAACAAAGAAACAGGGCCTTATATGGCATTTAAAAACAACAGCCTTTTTGTGGTTCCCAGGATTGGTAAAGATGCAGGCAAAGTTTTCAGGGTCGTTTCAGCTCCTCGAGATGCTGAACTTACCGGGCCTTGGTTCTCGCCAGATGGTAAAACGCTATTTCTGAGTGTGCAGCACCCGGGCGAACAAACAAGAGATTTGGCCAATCCAACCAGTAAATGGCCTTTTGATGAAGACAATATTCCAAAACCTGCTGTGGTAGCAATTCAAGGCGATTTGATCGAAAAAATGCATAAATTGAGAGAGATTGAGATCGAATCATAACCGGTAGTTACATGAAAAAACCTCTGCCATGACAGAGGTTTTTGATCATTTACACTAAACCTGAATAAACTTAATTGATATTAATATCGAATTCGATATCAATGTCAGTCCCACCAACTGTTGAGTCAGAATCACCAGTTTTTAAACCTGGCTGGTGTTTAAGTACAACATTAAAAATACCTGTGTTGGCACTACCTGTGGTCCATGTAGTTGATAGTCCTACAGGATTACCATTATCATCTGTATCGTTATAATTAACAGGGTCATTACGGTTTCCTGCACCTATGTTTCCATCACCGGCAGGGTCTGAGAATATACCTGAAGTAAACCCAAAGAAAAACATGTGTTCATCATCTTCTTCTTCGATTTCTGGTGTTTTATCTTCCGCTGGAGACTCAAGTGTATTTCTTAAAGTAATTTCCATTGTATATTCGGTGTCTGCATCAAGATCTATATCATCGATGGTCGGCATACCGGCACCATCACCATCAGGATCTAACCAAACAGCTGAAATTGGTGCACCTCCACCGGCAGGTGTAAAGGTCAGCGTTACTTCCGTAATAGTTTCCTCTTCTTCGTTCGGCTCTTCAACGATGTTTATTGGGAATGTAATGTCGATATCTGTTCCTCCATCTTCTGATGTTGACGTAGATGACTTGAGTTCAGGCTGGTGTTTCAATACTACTCTGAATTCACCAGGAGTATCCGTGTGCCCTCCAGCAGTCCAGGTAGTCGAAAGGCCAAGAGGCTCACCGTTCCCATCTTGGTCGTTGTAATTTACAGCATCATTGCGACTTCCTGACCCAATGTTTCCATCTCCTGTAGGATCTGCAAATATGTTATTTGTAAATCCAAAGAAGAACATGTGCTCATCCGCCTCGCCAAGAATCTCAGCGGTTTTATCTTCATCCGGATCCTCAAAGGTATTTGTTAAAGTCATGGTGAGTATATACTCTTCACCTTCTACAAGGTCGATATTGTCTATAACGGGGCTTCCTGTACCGTCACCATCTGCATCAAACCATGTTGCTGTTACAGCATCTCCTTCACCTGTAGGAGTAAAGGTTAATAGCACACGAGTTATAGTCTCTTCCTCTTCTTCACCACCTCCAACTGGTGCTGGATCGTCATCATCAGAACAACTCGCAAGATAAAAGCCAAGGCTGCATAATAGTAAAAGTGAAAATAATGATTTAAGTGTCTTCATAGTTATTACATTATTAATTAGTGAATGCAATATTATTGCATATCCAATTACAATGCAACTATGTTGCATTTAAAATGTAAATTGTACAGAAAAAGATATATTTCTGCCTGGGGCATTGGCGAAATATCGGAGTTTGTCAGTGTACTGCCTATATTCCGTGTTAAGTAAATTGTTTACACGAATTTTTCCACTCCATTTATTTATATCAAATCCGGCTTCGGCACCAAGTAAAAAGAAGCTATCTGGCACTTCCATAAAGTCAAAAATATCGGTATTTCTATCTACTGGATTATCTGCTTCTCCTAATCTGGTGGGAGCTATGACCAGCGGTTCATTCCACTGGGATGCAGTGTAGGACAGATTAATTCCATAATTCCATACGCCAACTTTTTGTCTAAAGGTGTAATCAATATTTAATGGAGGTATCTCAATCAACGGTTGACCTCTTTCTATACTCTGCGCATATACGTAAGAGACCTTCAATTCAGACGAAAGAAAATCCGTGTGTGAATGTCTTATATCCCAGTCGGTTCCAATAAAAAGCGCATCGGTTTGATCAAAAATGAAAAACGGAAAGTCAGGGCCCCGAATATTGGTGGTTACGCCATAGGGTCTTAAGAAAATGAAATTATTAATTCTGTTAGCAAATACGATAAACTCAGCAGTGGTTTTACTTTTAACAATCTCTAAACCGGAGATCCATTTGATGCCTTGCTCTGCAGGCACTTGTCTCAAAGTTTGGTCGAAAACACTATCCGCAGGAGTAACAATGTTTGGGTCTAAATCGTACCTCCAAAATCCAAATTGAAGTCTGGATTGATGCAAGCCAAAAGAATATAACTCCGCCACATTAGGCGGTCTCCAGGCACTTCCAATATTAGAGAAAACAGTAACTTGGTTATTGATCATTTTCCGGATGCCCAGCGTGAAAGTAGGGTTCACAAATTCGAGTTCGTTGGTGTAGCTAAAAGTTTCTCTTATTTCATCAGAAACACTCAGGTTCTGAAAATCCAGGCGTGCGCCTAACTCCAGGATAGTATTTTCAAAATCAAGTGATTGTACCGTGAATACACCTAGGTTTAATACTTTGTAATCGGGCACAAAATTGGCTGGGTTAGATTCTGGTTCGTTAGTACTATTTTGAGTAAATACCTGAAAACCTGAACTACCGTTCCAGCGGCCCTTGGTGGGTTGCAACCACTCTGTGTCGACAGTGTGCGATAGAAGCTCTAAATCAATCACTGGTCGTTCGTTGAGATCACCTCTTCGTACATCAAATTCTTTTCTGATGTTGCGTTGAATAGCATATTGGATATTGAATGTATGTTCACCTAAAAACACTGACAAATCAGCTTTGAGCAGTCCATGTTCAGTTTCTTGCCCCGGGCTGCCAATATCATAGGTGAAAGGGAATGTAGTTTCAGGTGTAGCATCATTAATTGCGTCCTCCAAATCCTCCTGATTACCCACAACGGATGCCCTTAGAATGCCCAACTCCTGTTGAAAGTAATTTCCAGAAATCTGTAAATCAAATCTTTTTCGATGCAAAAAGGTATGAAAACTTGCGCCTAACTCTTTTCTGCCAGTATTAGAAAGGGTATAATTCGGTGCACTTAAGTCTCCCTGGTAAATGCCAAAAACTCCCACATCCCAGGCAAAACGGTGAGCACCCTGGCTGAGGTTAAATTGACTGCTGATTGCCCGTCCATTAGTTTGGTAAGATGTTCCGATAGACCCACCCAGCTCCTTATCAAAGGCCGGCTTTTTAGAATTATATAGAATCACTCCGCCCAGGGCATCAGGCCCATATTTAACTGTAGCTGCACCCTTTACCACCTCTATTCTGTCCACGTGGGAGGGGTCAATTTCTGGAGCGTGTTCTTCACCCCATACTTGATAGGCATGACGTACACCATCATTGATGACTAGGACACGATTGGAGTGTAATCCATGAATTATTGGCTTGGAAATATTGGTGCCCGTTTGGAGTAATGATACACCTGATATGTCAGCAGAAAGCTGACCAATCGAAGAAATTGTGGCATCTACTTTGTCCAGTTCTTTACGTTGTACCGAGAGTGACCTGATTTCATCTATTTTCTGATCTTCGATAATTATACTTTCTAAAACTGTTTCGTTGGGAGCCAAAAAAATGGTTGGATTACCGTGATGGAAATCATGGTGATGAACGATCGTTTTATAACCCAGAAATCTGACTTCCAGGTCGATTTCGTCATCACATATCTTTTCAATAACAAAGTGACCATTTTCATCAGCAATCGCACCCAAATCCGTTTTCAATACTCTAATAGTAGCAAAGGGAAGAGGCTCATTGGTTTCTACACTTAGTATTTGTCCACTTACTGTCAGGTCGCAAGCACCTGTTTGACTAAACGCAAAACTGTGAAGTGGTATAAAGAAAAGTAAAAAGTAGTATCTCATTCTCAAGCACAATTGGCACAAACCCCATCAACAATCATATTAACAGCCTCGATACGATAGCCCTCTGGTACTGATGCCACGGGGACTATCTTATCATCCAGACATTGGATTTGTCCGCATTCATTGCATTTAAAATGGATATGATTATGCTTGTGATGATCGGGAGAACAGGTTTCATGGCACAAACCATAGGTGGCTACACCTTGCGAGTTTGGAATTTTGTGAAGGATGCCTGAATCGAGAAAACTATTTAGAGTACGATATAGCGTAACGCGGTCGTATTGTGGGAATTGACCCTCCAGATCACCTTGGGAAAGAGCTGTTTTATTATTCATAAAAAAGCCTAGCACATTACTTCTACAATCCGTTACACGTAATTTATGTAGTTTCAGAACATTTTTCATATACTCTTCATTCTCCATACCACAAAGATATATAAATGCAACTAAATTGCATTTATATATCTTTTATAAATTGTGGCTTGATAAAATTTTACTTTATGAAGCCTCTTGCCCTGTGTTTTGCATTCTTAATATCCTATTCTATCTATGCCCAAGAAGACCAAAAGAAACCTAGAATGTATCCTATCTCGAATTAGGTTCTAGAGATAAATCTAACAATACCTTAGGAATTGTTGGATGGATAGCAATGCAAGGCAGTTATAGAGAAACTGACCTATTTAAAACAGTTCTAGAACTCACCAAAAACAATGGAATTATTAAAACTCATGCAGCCTCTGTGGAATATTCCAACGAACACTCAGCGATAAGAAATTTGTATCTGAATCCGCTGAGGCAATATCTGTGGATAAATTTCTACTGACAATTTTACCATCAATAAAGAAATTATGCTTCCACATATACGTGGCTGTAAAGTCGAGATACGTTAAATCCGCCTGCTGACCCTGAGCTATTTCATTACCGAAATTCATCTCACGGCTATTGTTATCTAACAAAATATTGCCACCCCAATTTTCATCAACTCCATCAAAGCCATATTGTGCATAAATCAGTTTGCCGGTTAAATAAAGCCTGTCGATAGGCTGATAACGAACAATTCCAATTCCTTCATAAAAATTGGCTCCCAACGGATGCGCCAATGACTGTCTGTAATGGGAGTAACTCCCGTACCTGGAACTGTGTGAATAAGTATATGGCCTGGCGAGATTTGCTTCGAGTTGCAAATCCAGATTATTAATTCCGAAAGCATCAACGTACTCTCCTCCTAACTGAACAGCGAACTTATTGGCCCACCAGCCAGAACCCTCTTTCAGGTTCTCCAGTAAAAATTCATCCAGTGCAAATTGTCCGTAAAAAGAAACGCCTTTTGCCGCCAGCCATTTAAAATCCAAACCAAGCAGCACATTATCAGTACTCCCATTTTGCTGCTCAACCGCTCGATAAAATATGATCGGATTGAGGTAACGAATATCTATGCTATTGTTTCCTAGAGAATCAGTTCGGTCAAAAATCACTGACTCAAACACTCCAATATTTAATTTCTTGCCGATGTTAATACCCAGATGATGAAATGCCATATATTTTTCTGGGTAACTAGTATTTGCAATCAGTCCGTTTGCATTGCCAAAAACATCGGAAGTTAGATTAGCGAAAATATTAGTGTAATTGATCTTCCAAACCTGAGTATTCAGTTTCAGAAATAAATAAGCCGGGCCATTGTCTGACAGAATCATGGAGCGATGTCCATTACCTACAGAGAACCGATCATGACCGAATTGCAGGTTAATGTGTTTAGTTGCATTAAAAGTGATATAACCTCGTGCCGTGAAAAAATCCACGCCATCATCTTTATAGTTTTTCCAAAATCCTTCATGTGGCACGGCTATATTGGATGCAATTTGCTGACGAACATATAAAGGGTTGATCACTTGGTTTTCACCGATATACGAATAGAACCCTACTTTTCCATCTACCACTCCTCTAATCTGTATTCCTCGTGTATTGGTCTGCGTAGTTACGTCATCATCCGATTCCCTCCCTCCACTCAAATGCAACACAGGGTTAATATGTAAATCAAAATTCTTTTCTCGTACGTGATACAAATCACTTTTCGCTCTATAGAAATGATTTAAAAATGTTTTTTTGCTTATATTTTCCTCAGTGCCTGTCCATTCCCAATTATCATTTCTTAAATACTCGAGGTTAAACTTATCCTGATGCGACAATTGCTTATCCTCATTTAAAAGTGAATCGGCATACTGACCAATGGAAGATCTTGTATACCCTTTCAAACTTGTATGAAAAAAGGGGCTCAATTCCCCATATTTTATTTCGTACCGATCGACCAGGTGGTAATAATCTTCATTTAACGGTGCCAGACTACTTTGTGCCTTGGTTGTTTGAGCTATTGAGAACACTAATAAAAGTGTTGAAATGATGCTTTTACCCATATTTTGCAAAATACATAAAAAATGGTTTTATCTTTGAAGAATAAAGTAAGGAAAAGTTTTGTTGTTATTCACCAAACTTTTAATTTTGTGCCTCTTTTGAGAAGAACGAGACAGAAAAGGTTACCACAATGAAAAAAGACATACATCCAAATTACAGAGAAGTTATTTTTCACGATACTTCAAGTGATTTTAAGTTTATTACGAAATCTACCATTGACACTAACGAAACTATGAAGTGGGAAGATGGCAATGAATATCCTTTAGTAAAAGTGGAAGTAAGCTCTGCTTCTCATCCATTTTACACAGGAAAGAAATTATTCGTTGATACTGCTGGTAGAGTAGAGAAATTCAACAAAAAATATAAGAAGTAAGAAACACAAGTTTCTATTTTATAAAAGTCTTCAAGATGAGCTTATCTTGAAGACTTTTTTATTTTTGTGGACATGAACATAATACTGTTTGATGATCCGACCATCAGAAAATCACTTTTACCGCTCACGTACACGAGACCTGTTTCTGAAATTCGCATTGGAATATTAACAATTACAGAAAAATGGCGAAAGCGATATGAGAATTCAGTATCTCACAGAACTGAAGATTACCTTGCAACCAAATACCCTGAAGTAGCTGAAGAAAAGAATGTATACATTAATGGTGCTTTGTGCCCCGATGGTAAACTAATTGCTGCTATCGACAAACTGGGCGATAATGAAGGGATCATCAGAAATGGAAACCTTTTAGTCGCCAAAACCTCAAAACTTGACTTAACAAACCTTTCCTCACTAAAAACTTCTGAATACGAAATAGAAGTTGCCCTAATTGATCAGCCTTGGAAAATTTTCAAGCAAAATGCTGCTCAAATTCAAGAAGACTTTACACTTATAACGAAGGGTAGATCATCAGCTAATATTACCGATTTACATACCATTACCTACGGTAAAGAAAATATATTTATTGAAGAAGGAGCTTCTATTAAAGCTGCCATCATCAATGCTGAAAACGGCCCCGTGTATATTGGCAAAAATAGCCACATACATGAAGGTGCCATCATTAAAGGATCATTTGCACTGTGCGAGGGCGCTCATGTAAATATGGGGGCAAAAATTAAAGGCGACAGTACTATAGGCCCATTTTCAAAGGTGGGAGGAGAAGTTAGCAACTCCGTAATTTTCGGCTATAGCAATAAAGGGCACGATGGATTTATAGGAAACACCGTCATAGGCCAATGGTGCAACCTGGGTGCAGATACCAACACATCAAACCTTAAAAATAATTATGACAGTGTAAAACTTTGGAGCTATGAGAAAGGCGGTTTCAAAGATACGGGCGAACAGTTTTGCGGATTGATTATGGGAGATCATTCTAAATGCGGTATTAACACCATGTTTAATACAGGAACCGTTGTTGGCGTATCTTCCAATATATTTGGTTCCGGATTTCCAAGAAACTTTATCCCATCATTTTCATGGGGTGGTGCGGCCGGATTTACTACCTTTCAAAAGCCAAAAGCCGATGAAGTAGCTGAGCGAGTGATGTCCAGAAGAAATATTGAATACACAGAACAAGAAAGGAGCATCATGCACCATGTTTTTGAACTATCTGCCGACTAAAGAATTTGGGATAAGAAATGAGATTTTGTGAAATAGCGGGTTTAGAAGAAAAGAAAAAGCAACTTATCGGTGCCGTTAAGAATAATAAGATAGCCCATGCTCAATTATTTGCAGGTAACGATGGAAGTCCGAACCTGCCAATGGCAATAGCCTATGCTACCTATCTCAATTGCGAGAATAGAACTGATACTGATTCCTGTGGCGAATGCCCTAGCTGCTCCAAAAATGCAAAGTATATTCATCCTGATGTGCATTTTGTCTTTCCGGTAAGTGCTACCAAAGATGTAAAATCAGAGGAGGCAATAAGTGAAAAATTCATGCCTGATTGGAGGAAATATTTAACAATAAATCCTTTTGGAAACCTTGATGCATGGACAGCAGTTTATGGTGGCGAAAACAAACAAGTGAATATATCAAAAAGGGAAAGTAGGGAAATCATTAAAAGGTTATCATTAAAAGCTTTTGAGGGCAAGTACAAAATTATGATTGTGTGGCTGCCAGAATACATGCACCCTGCAGCATCGAACGGAATATTAAAAATATTGGAAGAGCCACCGGAGGATACAGTTTTCATGCTGGTTACTAATGATTATGATAGGTTGTTAACCACCATCACATCCAGAACCCAGATGGTAACCATTCCACAATTTGATGATTCTGCCATTATAGAACTTCTGATTAAGGAAGGTATTGATCAGGAACAAGCTAATAAAATAGCCCCAGTGGCAGATGGCGATATTAACAACGCATTGCGAATTGCGAATAATTTAGAAGCCGATAGTCACGAATTATTTGCAAGCTGGATGCGCTCTTGTTTTAAGCGTGATTTAGGCTCATTGGTACAGCTATCGGAAGAGTACCATAAGACAAGTAAATTATCACAGCGTAGTTTATTTAAATATGCACTTTCAATTTACCGTGAAGCATTGATTTTTCAGCATGCCCCTGAAATAAACAAGGTAAATGGCCAGGTGCTGGAGTTCACCAAAAAGTTTAGTGCCACTTTAACTGAAACTAAAATTGACAAAATCTCAACGTTAATTAGTGAGGCTTTGTATCATTTAGAGAGAAATGGAAGTCCTAAAATGATATTTTTAGATTTGTCACTTCAAATAGCCGGAAGTATTAAATAATGGATAAAATTAAAATTGGAACGCGGGGGAGTAAACTGGCCTTATGGCAGGCATATCATATTCAGGATTTGCTTTCCACTACTGGTCTAGAATCAGAAATAATAACCATAGAAACAATTGGTGACAAAATTTTAGACGTGAGCATAGCCAAAATTGGAAGTAAAGGCGTGTTTACCGAAGAAATTGAAGAGCAACTGAAGAACGGCTCTATTGATATAGCGGTGCATAGTGCAAAAGACATGCAATCGGTATTGCCTGAAGGTTTTGAGCTCATTGCATTTACTGAAAGAGAAATAGTGAATGATGTACTGGTGAGTGAAAAGGCAGATATTGATCTATCAGATAATAATTTGGTGATTGGTACCTCCTCTACCCGAAGAGTCGCTCTTTTAAAACACTACTATCCGCATATAAAAACAGTGCCCGTAAGAGGAAACCTGCAAACAAGAATCCAGAAAATGAAAGATGGGGCTTGTGATGCTTTATTATTGGCGTATGCCGGAATGCACAGAATGGGTTATAGTGCATTGATAAGAAAAAAACTGGATCTCGATGAATTTATACCGGCTGTGGGTCAGGGAAGTGTGGCCATCGAATGTTATTCAACGCTTTCCAAAGAGAAAAAAACAGCTATTAAAAAAGCCATTTCACATACTCCAACCGAGTTTAGGTTAGAAACCGAGCGTGCATTTCTAAGAAAATTGGAAGGCGGTTGCAGCATTCCTGTTTTTGGTCTGGCTCATCTCAACAATGGCCAAATAATAATGAAAGGTGGAATTGTGAGCCTCGATGGAAAGGAAATTATAATTAAAGAAGTAGCCGGTCCACAGGGAGAAGCCAATGAATTAGGACAAAAATTAGCCAATGATGTGTTGAATGCTGGTGGCGACAAAATTTTAAAAGAAATAAAACAAGAATTAAAGAAGTAAATCAACTATGAAAAGAATAATCTATTTAGTGATTTTGGTTGTGCTAGCCTCTTGTGCTACGGACAAGGATTATATTGTTACCATCCACACCACTCATGGTGATATGAAAGCTGTGCTTTTTGATGAAACACCTAAGCACAAAGAGAACTTTATCAAATTAGCGAAAGAAGGATACTTTGACAGCACGCTTTTTCATAGAGTAATCAAAGACTTTATGATTCAAGGTGGTGACCCTAATTCTAAAGGAACTCAACCGGGGGCAAGGCTTGGAAATGGCGGGCCTGGTTATACCGTCCCAGCTGAATTCAATAAAGATTTATTTCATATGAAAGGTGCCTTATCTGCCGCCAGACAAGGCGATCAGGTAAACCCAAAGAAAGAGTCAAGTGGAAGCCAATTCTATATTGTGCAAGGCAAAGTATGGAGTGAAGAAGAGTTGACAGTGGATATGAACAAATTGGGCAGAGCAGGCCAGCAGATGATGCAGAAACCAAAAAACGATTCTATTAAAAACATGCTGATCAATACTTACCAGACGGAAGGACCTAATGCTTACGGAAAAAAACTGGTTGAACTAAAAGAATTTATAGAAGAAGATATGCAGGTAGATGTTGACAAGGAAATCCCTCAAGAACGATTAGATGCGTACACCACAATTGGCGGGGCTCCACATCTGGATGATGAATACACTGTGTTCGGTAAAGTAGTGGAAGGTTTAGAAGTAATTGACAAAATAGCTGCCGTTGAAACTGATAGAACAGACAGACCGAAGGAAAATGTAGTAGTTACCATGGAAGTGGAAGAACTACCAAAGAAGAAGATTACCAAGCTATATGGGTACGAATATCCTGTAGAAGAAAAATGAAAATATTAATTACGGGTAGTAACGGATTACTGGGTCAAAAACTAGTAAAACTTCTTATTGAAAGTAATGAAGAAGTAATCGCAACTGCCCGTAATGGCAACCGCCTTCCAACAGAATACACAGGCTACACCTTCGAAGAAATGGATATTACCGATCCTGTAAGTGTAGAAAAGATATTGCAAAAACATTGTCCTGATGCCGTAATTAATACTGCAGCCATGACTAATGTAGATGAATGCGAGAAAGACAAGGCGGGTTGCGATTTATTGAATGTCGAAGCTGTCAAGCACCTGATAGAAGGTTGCAATCAAATTAATGCGCACCTAATTCACCTTTCCACTGATTTTATATTCGATGGAACTCATGGGCCTTTAACTGAAGAGGACAAACCCAACCCCATCAGTTACTATGGCGAGAGTAAGTTGAAGTCTGAAGAACTTGTCATGGCTAAAAGTTATAAGTGGAGCATTGTTAGAACTGTATTGGTTTATGGCATTGCACATGACATGAGCAGATCCAATATTATTCTTTGGGTGAAAAATAGCTTGGAAAACCGTAAAAATATTCAGGTGGTGAATGATCAATGGCGCACCCCTACTCTGGCAGAAGATTTAGCACAAGGCTGTTACTTAATCGCTAAAAATAGCACGGAAGGAATCTTTAATATTAGTGGTGCAGATATGCTCACTCCTTACGAGATGGCTATTCAGACTGCCGAGTTTTTTGAGTTAGATAAGTCTCTAATTGAAGAGACAGATGGTTCTAAGTTTACCCAGCCAGCCAAGCGTCCACCAAAAACAGGCTTTATTATTGAGAAGGCTAAGAAACAACTGGGCTATCAACCCCATACCTTTAAAGAAGGGCTAAAAGTTTTGGGTGATCAATTGCAAAAGAGTTAATGACAAACCAATGATATCCTTAGTCTACCAAAGGGTGACTAAGGATTTATAAATGAGCATGAGTGTCTGTGACACGGTTAATTTTAGCATACTTCGTTTACAACAACTCAATTTCTACCAACCCCTTCATACCGGCATAGTCCCCCGCACTAGACCATCGATAGTGCTCCGGTTCATTTACAATTCCAGCCTTTACAGGATTCAAGTGAATGTAAT
>NZ_JAVJUY010000269.1:0-27492 GCF_040220315.1 Fulvivirga sp. | reverse complement strand
AAAAGATATCTCTTTCTCGAGCGCCAGGTCTCTTACAGCCAATCTGATTTTGTTGGAAGGATCTTCCTGAAGATAGCAATGATCGATATCTAAAATCTTGTCAAATCGCCCTGGAATATGGAATCCTAATGCATTTTTCTCAAATTCTTTTCCTGAAGCTATTTCTACTCGCGTCAGCCATCTGGAGCTTGAGAAAGTAAATTCTAACTTATTACGATAGTATCTGGTTTTTTCACTGCCAATAATTGGGTGTAGCTGATCATATTCTACTTTTCCAATTCGCTGAAGCTGATCAATTACTTGCTGCTCTTTGCTTTTAATCTGTGTTTGATACCCAATATGTTGCCATTTACAGCCACCACATGTGCTAAAATGCTCACAAAACGGCTCTTCACGCAACTCAGAATAAGAGTGAAAATGTGTTGGAACAGCCTGTAAAAAACTCTTTTTACGTTTTGTAATTCTTAAGTCGCATACATCACCCGGTGCCACATTACCAACGAAAATGATTTGTCCGTCCCATTTTGCAAAGCATTTTCCTTCAGCAGCTAAGCCCTCAATTGTTATACTTTTTAGGATTTTATTTTTTATCTTCATGCTTCAATTATTTCGCAATTAATCAGACTTACCTTTGACTTTACTTCTATATTTAGGGTAGCTTATGCGAAAACTTTTACTTGTCTTTTTTCTTTTGGTCGGCAAACTTACTGCTTTTGCTTCGCATATCGTAGGTGGAGAATTTGAATTGTTGCATGTCGAGGATTTCGACTATCAATTGAATATGGTGCTCTACTTCGATGAATTAAATGGAACCCCGGGCGCACGTCAAAATTCGATTATTGCCTATATCTACAGAAAGTCTGATAATGCCCAAATGCGAAACATCACGTTAAATGTAACAGAAGATGTATTTGTTCCTTACAGCAATGTGGAGTGTGACGATGGCCGATTAGTGACTTCTCGAATATTTTATACAGCACCTTTAACTTTACCAGCTGATGAGTATGACGATCCTGAAGGCTACTATGTGGCTTGGGAGCGCTGCTGCCGAAACTACACAATCACTAACATATTTAGTGATAACCCAGCTGGTGCAGGAACCAGTGCCGGACAAACATTTTATCTGGAATTCCCACCAGTAATGAGAGATGGTACACAATTTATCAATTCAACACCAAGACTTTTTCCACCCCTGAGAGATTATGGATGCGTAGATAATTTCTACTTTGCTGATTTTGGAGGCGTTGATGAGGATGGTGATTCTTTGGTTTATTCCCTTGTAGTTCCATATAGCACAGTAGACACTCAAAATGCATTGCCTGTAACACCAAATCCAGGGCCGTACCCAAACATAGTTTGGAGACCTGGTTTTGGTATTTTTAACATAATAGGAGGCGATCCTGACCTAGCCATATCTACTAAAGGACTTCTAACTGTAACTCCAAAATCGACAGGATTATATGTTTTTGCCGTGGAGTGTAAAGAGTTTAGGGATGGCGAGCAGATAGGGGTTATGCGCAGGGATTTTCAAATGTTGGTGGTAAGTAATTGCATTAATGAACCACCAGTTGTAAGAGCAAGAGAAAAAGGAGAAAGCGGATTTTATTCTGAAGGCACTCAACTATTTTTTCCGTTCGGTGCATCTGAACGTTGTATCGAAATATTAGTAAATGATATTCCGGTTAGTGGCGATATTTCTGAAGATGTTAATATTCAGCCTATTCCCATCAATTTTGATGCTGACCTCGAAGGAATAACTATTGATGTTTCGCAAAATGTTTCGTTAGTCAATGAACTCGACACAGCTCGATTTGAAATATGTTTTCCTGAGTGTCCTTATGTAAGAAATAAGCCTTATCAAATTGGTATAATTGCGTTGGATGATGCTTGCCCTCAACCGGCACTCGATACCGTTATTGTTACGCTCAACATAGAACCACCACCCAATACCACTGCCTATTATGCTGAAAGTAGAAATGGCACTCGAATTAACTCTTATAACAGAACAGTTACGTCTCAGTCCAATGGTTCTTTAACGTTTGATATCAATGGCTATGATGCAGAAGACCAGGTGACGTTTGCAATCACACCACTGGGCTTTGATTTAACAGAAGTAGGAATGTCTTTTACAGAACCTGTTTTTGGTGACAGGCAAGTGTCAACTACATTTAACTGGAATTATGATTGCAACTCAAATGATATCAATTTATCCGCAGGCAGGGATGTTGAAGTGCCAACAGGAATAAGAAAGGCTTTTGACATATTGCTAAGTCTGGATGATGAGGATCAGTGTCTGTATGAAGATCCAAGAAATACAATTATGACACTTAATATCGATTTTCCTAATCAAACCAAACCGCGAGTGTTCGAAACACAGCGCCCATCTGATTCTTACCTCAAACTCAATTACAATTATGGCCAAACAGTTGATTTAGACATCAGAGGCCGCGATAATGACAATGATCAGATTAGTCTATTTGGCAGAGGGGCCAATTTCAACTTTGAAGATGTAGGTGCTTCTTTCGAAAATAAAGAGGGTACAGGCAGTCCCGGTGTTACTAGTAAATTTCTATGGGAAATACCCTGCCAGTATGAAGCTGAACTAGACTCTTTCAGGCTAGAGTTCTTTGTAGAAGACTTGGATGATTGTCAACTAACTAATATTGATACCCTGGAAATCGATATTTTACTCAGCCCACCAACAAACTCACCTCCAGAAATTTTTATCAACAGTTTAAACAGTGTGCCTATTATTGGTGACAGTGTTGGAGTAATTGTCAATACTGAAATTGAACTGAACATTCGTGCTTTAGATGCCGAAGGCGATACCATTCTGCTGGATTTGTTTGAACGTAGTCCTAACGATCCTTTTGAATTTAACGCTGTCAGAGAGAGAGGCACTGCCCAGTCCGTCTTTAGGTGGGCTCCGGATTGTACTGACCTTACAGGTGCTGGTCTCACACGGACTATCGATCTCACATTTATTGCAAGGGATCTCAATTGTTATAATCCTCAAGGCATTAGTAAAAATTTCACTATTCATGTAATTGACATAAATGCTGGTGAAACTGATATTTTACCACCTAATTTATTTACACCCAATGGTGACGGAGTGAACGAATTTTTCGGCATGTATAACCTTAATGAGGATACCAATGAGTTGGAAAATATATTACCCATAGATAATTGCGCAGGACAGTTTGAAGAAGTGGTAATATTCAATCGTTGGGGTAGGGAAGTGTTTAGTAGCTCAGATAGAGACTTTAGATGGACAGGTGAAGGCGTGCCATCTGGTGTATATTTTTATCAGATCAATTATACCAATAGGGAATACCGAGGCTCTGTGAGCGTGATGTACTAATGTTAAAGTTCTACTTCTTTTAACTTTTCTGTTTTGATGTAACCCACTATGGAGTTGGACTCAATTTTAGTCCAGATATCTGTTCTTCCTTTAGTATGAACCCTGTTTCCTTTTTTTATGATGGTGAGTACTTCAGCAGCAGAGGAAGGCCCGCTCATTAAATAGGCATTTGATTTTGTCACAACAGCTCTGTTGTATTGCTTTCCAAAGTTGATCAGAACAAAGGTAAGGGCTAATACAAATACCATAAAAATTGAAGGTATAGCCGGACTTACACCCTTTCTGAATTTTAAATAGAACGAAATTGCAAGTAACAGTATTCCAATGGAGATAAGGGTTAATACAATTGTGTTAAAATATTTAAAGAATACCGTTTGAATGAATTCGAAATCATTGTACTCATAACCATCTGCACCAGCCTTTTGAGCCAGTTCTTCCATTTTAAATAGAACCTTTTTATCGGCTGTTTTTAGATAATATAGGTTTAGATAATACAATGCATCTGAAGTTCCGCCAAGGCCTTCTTTAATATAGGCCATTTTTAGTAGCATGGATGGACTCGCAACTTTTTCTTCCTCCAACAAGGTTTGATAAATTTCGAATGACTCAGTATACTTACCTTCGTTAAAGAGAGAATCGGCAGTGGACAAGCTTTGAGAGTAAGCCAATACACTTACTAGTGATAAGATAACTGCACAAATGAATCTTTTCATACGACAAATATATAGTTGTATAAATACTTTTACCAAGTAGTTCAGATCAATTACACGAAAGGTGGCTGAGAAAGTTTTTACTAAAAAATGTTAGGAATGTTTGCAGTTATAATCCGACCTATTATCTTTGCAACTCCATTGAAAAAACGGTGGTCAAAAACACCAAATTTCAGTGGATTTTTCTTGCAAGATTCCGTAGCTCAGTTGGTAGAGCATCTCCCTTTTAAGGAGAGGGTCCTGGGTTCGAGCCCCAGCGGGATCACAACATAAAAAGCTATCTTCGGATAGCTTTTTTGCATTTATAGAAGTTGGTGCGAGAAGTCTATCCAGACTTTGCATAAGCGAACGTCAGAAAGCCCCATCATGATCACTCAAACTAAGACTCTGAATTTCAGAGGCTTTTTTCTTTATTCAAAACGATAGTTGATTAAACATCAATATCAAATTGCAACTGCCAACTAAAAGTATTTACTTGTGCTTTTAAACATCTATTTGACTTCTATGCTCTTTACTGACAACGCCAAGAAAAACGCATTTCTGCTATACTGCTATTTTCAATTTGCGCTGGGTATTTTAATTGTTATTCTAACGTTTCGGCATCCCGAAAGTGAGGTGTATCTTATTCCATCAATCATAATTAATCTCTGCTTACCAGCAATACTTATTTATATTTCCAGGTTTAAATTTAACGAGGCTGTAATAGCGCTAATAGGCATCAGCTTTATCTTTACAACAGCCTATGTGGTTACAACCGCCATTGATAGCCAGAATGCCTTGGCAGCAATGTTGTTCATCACCTACTTTATTCATTCATGTGTGCTAAGTATTGTTTTTGGGCAAAAGGTTGGTGCAGCTTATTTCTTCGCAGGATTTTTATTAGTGCTCTTCAAACAACTCAATGTATTTAAGGCCTATGAATTCGAATTTATTTACAACTACAGCCAATTAGAATACATGGCATTTCTAACATTGTACATGCTTGTTATGCTAAAATTTATTCACATAGCAACAACCAAAAATGAACTTACAAAAGATCCTGGTAAGAAGGATAATTGAAACTTATAGCCTGTCTAGTTTTTTTGCTGCTTCAAGCACTTCCTCTTCTATTTGCTTTGCATCAAAAGGTTTGCTGAAAAACTTGTGAATAACCTTTTCCTTTAAGGCCTCTTCAATTTCATGGTTAAAATCAAAACCCGTAAGAATATAGTAGAATATGTTGGAATGCTTCGTGCGGGCTTTTCTAATGAACTCTAAGCCTGACATTACAGGCATTCTCATATCTGATATGACAACAATTATCTTTTCATGATATTCGTCCAATTTGGCTAAAGCATCATTAGGTGATTTGCTCGTAATTACATGAAACTTATTCTTGAAATTCGCTTCGAAAATAAATAGATTAATCTCTTCATCGTCAAGATAAAGAATGGTTATATTATCGTATTCTTTCATTCTGATAGATCGAATTTAATGGTAAAGGTTGTTCCTTTGCCAACTTCAGAATCAACAGTTATTACACCATTATGTTCTTCTATAATATTGTAAGTTATAAATAATCCTAAACCTGTGCCAACCCCCGGCTCTTTAGTGGTAAAAAAAGGGTCAGCAATTTTAGCGATATTCTCTTGAGATATACCTTCTCCATTATCACTAATTTGGACAATCAGATAGGCTTTATTAAAGTGCGTCTTAATCGTAATAACACCTTTTTCAGCTATTGCTTGTTCAGCATTGGAAATAATATTAAGTACTGCCTGATGAAGCTTGCCTTCATTCCCTAAAATTGTAGGGCAATTCAAATCAAGTTGTTTGACAACTTTTACTTTATTTTTAAGCCGGTTATTCAACATGGTAAGACAATGCTCAATAGTTGAATTGATGTTGCATTCCTCATCTTTTGATTTGACCTCTCGGCTGAAATGACTTAGGCTCTTAACAATGGCATTCGCCCGGTAAACTCCTGTATTAATTATTTCTAAGAATGGCTGAATTTCATCGAGATTTATTTGTGGGTCTTGCTTTAAAGTCTCAGTTAATGCACTTGCACCATTCTTTATAAAATTAAGGGGATTGTTTATTTCATGCCCAATACCAGCAGCAAGAACACCAAGCGATACCATTTTTTCTGCTTGAACCAATTTTTGCTGAGCAGATTTTAATTCACCTAAAGTAGTTTCTAATTCCAAATTTTTCCCTTCAAGTTCTTTTGTCCGCTCATTTACAAGACTCTCAAGGTTATTTTGATAGTTTTTTAATTCGGTAATGTCTTGAACAAACATTGATAAGCCATTGACTTTCTTTCCTTGAAAGATAGGGTTATAAGATAATTGATAGTGTATTTGACCTCCTTCAGGGTTTGGGTAAGAAATAGTTTCTTTAAACTTCTCACCCCTCAGTGCTTTGTCTTGGTAATGGTTAAAGAGTTTTACCATGTCTTTAGAACTACTTAGGTCCTCAATTCCCATACCTTTCGTTAATGTTATATTCTCAGTGAGCTTGGCTGCCTCAGCGAATGACTGATTAAACTCGATGAGTCTTTTATTAGTATCAAAAAGTCCAATAAGGCTATTAGTACTTTCAAATATGGAATTAAGATTTGCCTGACTTTCAATTAGGCTGGATAAATATTGATTTTGTTTTTTACGAGAGTAAACATAGATAGCGATAATAAAAATGACTACAATTAAATAAGCAGCAATGATTAGAATCAATGCTGACATTGCTTCCTTAATTATAATGTCATGATTCACAGAAACATAGAGTGTATGGTTAAGTTGGTGTAGTGGTGTTTTTATGAAGATAGATTCGTTATTTTCAAAATTATTTTTTCCCTGATAGTAAGTAATATCTGTAATAGTATGGACGCTTGACTCTGTTAAAAGGCTAGCCTCAGTACCTAGTATCTTGTTGTAGTCTGCCGTAGCCAACGGATGATAGAATTGCACAGTGTTAAATGCATCATTAACGAGATAAATACGATAGTTTGGATCAAAGCCAAATCCATTTAAATCAGAATTCATCGTTTTGTATTGCAAAGCAGTGGTGTTTACTGCAACCAATTTTCCGTTCTTATCTCTTATAGGAACGCGCATAGGTAATATCCAATCCAGGACATTTGGAAAGTAATAAGCTTCCCCTATTGAAATGTAATTCGTGTTTTTTGACTGTAAAAAAGACCGTCTAGAATTTTCAGACATCATAAGATTAGGTAAAGAATCTGACGGTTTGCTGCCTGAAAATGTGAGTACCTGGCCCTCAGGTGAGGTATATCCAAAGGCAAGAAGTTCTTCATAATTTTTAATAGCAGAATTTACAATAGCTAGCCGCTTTTGAACGGAATCAACATCATTCGTGCTATGTAATCGCTCACCTAGATTTAGCAATGTATTATGCCATTGATTAAAACTTAATTCATAATAGCGTGAAATAACTGCGCTTGTATACTCTAATTCCTTAACGCTATCTTTTTTAATATCATGCCAAACCCAATAAGCTATACTCATTGCCATCAGGGTAAGTAAAAATAGTATTGAGCTAAAAAGTAATGTAAATGATGATCTTGTCTTCAAAATTTGAGCTATAAACGTTCAATATAACAATTCACAGGGTTATTAAGAAAGTATGAAGGTGAATATGTGGCTGAATACAGTTAATACTGGATTGCCAAAACCAATATGAGCGAATGATAATGTTGTGTATTGCAACTACAATAAATAATGACGCATAAAAAAACCGCTCTGAAGACTCAAAGCGGTTTCTAGTATTTACTTCTTACAGATTAAAGACTGTTTACTAACTTGGTTAGTTTAGACTTATTGTTAGCAGCTTTGTTTCTGTGAATAATGTTTTTCTTAGCTAACTTATCAATCATTGAAATTACTGTTTTCAAAAGACCTTGAGCCTCAGCTTTGTCAGTCGTTCCTCTCAATTGCTTGATGAACGTTCTGGTAGTTTTGTGCTGATACTTGTTTCTTAATCTTTTTGCGTTGTTTGATCTAATTCTTTTTAACGCTGATTTATGATTTGCCATATGCTCTTAATTCAACTACTCTATTAATTTTGAGTGTGCAAAGGTAATGTTATTTTATTTTTATGCAAAACAACATTTTAATATTATTTAAATATTTATCGTTACCGTAAAATAGATTTATTATTGCCAACAATGAGAAAAACAATCCTGGTCCTACTTTTTACAGCTATTTTCACTTGTTCTCATGCAATTTGGGGCTTTTTTGCGCATCAAAAAATAAATAGGCTTGCAGTATTTACCTTACCTACAGAAATGATTGGATTCTACAAGTTTAATATCCAATACATTACTGAAAATGCAGTAAATCCTGATAAACGTAGATATGCAGTAGAAAACGAGGCACCCAGGCACTATTTAGATGCAGATGTTTATGGCGATAGTGCAGTATATAAACTCCCGCGTTATTGGAACGATGCGGTTGAGAAATACACTGAGGATACCTTACAGGCGTATGGAATAGTTCCCTGGCATATTTATCGCGTAAAGCAATGGCTCACAGATGCTATGCGCATTCAGGATGCAGAGGCCATTCTTAGGTTGTCCGCAGATTTAGGACATTATATTGGTGATGCAAATGTTCCTTTGCATACTACGGAGAACTATAACGGCCAATTAACTAATCAACATGGCATTCACGGCTTTTGGGAGTCACGTCTGCCGGAGTTGTATTCTAATGATTACAACTTTTTCGTAGGGAAAGCCCAATACATAACCAATACTCAGTTGGCAGCTTGGGATGCACTAATTCAAGCACATGAGGCGATGGATTCAGTTTTACTTTTCGAAAGACAGCTAACTGAGAAAATGGGGGCTGATAAAAAATATTCATTTGAAACACGAGGAGCTGGAACTGTAAGAGTTTATTCTAAAGATTTCTCAAAGGCCTACCACAAAGCGTTAGATGGTATGGTAGAAAGACAAATGACGAGAGCGGTAAAAATGATAGGCGATTTTTGGTACACCTGCTGGATTGATGCCGGCCAGCCTGATTTGGACAAATTAATTGATTTTGAATTTAGCGAAGAAGAATTACAAAAGAGAAAAGTAGAACTGGAAGAGTGGAAAGAGAAGCGCTACAAGGCCAGGGATCATGAATCTGGATAAAAAAAGGCCACTAATTAGTGGCCTTTTCAGTTAATATCCTCAATAATTATTCTTCTTCGGCCATTTCCTCAGTTTCCATAGCCGTAGAGTCAGATTCCATCATTTCTTCTTCCACTGCCGGCTCTGGCATTGGCTGAGATTCAACATATTCTTTTAGTTGCTGTAAACCAGTCACGTACTGATCACCTACCATACCTTCAGCATCCATTACTGCAGTAAAAAATGCACCCATCAGGTCTAAATCTTCATATCTGTACGTCCAGGTAACTTCTGTGCCATTTTCAACTGGTTTTAAATACATATCTGAATAATAGCCACCAGCAAAACCAAAGTCTAGCTGTAATGTTACGCTCTTATTCTCTTCTGCTTCAATGATCCATTGAGAACCAGCACCCACATCAGGATGATCACTTGTCCAAGACATTTTTGCTCCTACACCACTTTCAGGGCCTTCGTAGGTATATTTTGTCTCAGGATCAATGGTAAACCAGGGCGACCACTCATTAAAGCTTTTCATGGTGGTAACTACAGGATAAATAGCCTCTGGGCTTCTTTCAATAACTATAGACCTCTCCATACTACCTTCTTTAGGTTGAAAAAGGGCATAGATTACTGCCAGAACAATAATTGCAACTAAGCCGAGTCCAATAAATTTTAAAATTTTCATGTTGGTTTGATTTTTATGATTTGAATACAAGTTAAAAATAATTCCTAAATGTTGCTAGATACTATTTAGCTAGTTTTGCGCCTATGAATTACTTGTCAGTTGATAGCATTTCCAAATCGTTTGGAGAAAGGGTTCTCTTTAAAGATGTAACTTTTGGGATAGGCCAGGGCCAAAAAGTGGCGCTTGTGGGTGTAAATGGCAGTGGAAAAACTACGCTGCTTAAAATTCTGGCCGGTTTAGATGTGCCCGATAAAGGCGAGGTGGTTGTAAATAATCAGGTGAGTATTGCTTACCTGGAACAGCAGCCTGAATTTGATACCGATCATGTGATTGAGGCGGTTTTGGCCGGCAATCAAGAAATGGCCAAGCTAATTGAGGAGTATGAGTACCATCTTTCCAGAGCGGAGACTGACCCTAAATCAATGGAAAAGCTCACAGACCTTATGACAAAAATGGATGAGGCCGATGCCTGGACATTTGAATCTCAGATTAAGGAAATTTTGGGCAAGTTGGGCATTGAAGATCTATCACAAACTATTTCCAGCATGTCGGGCGGACAGAAGAAACGAGTGGGCTTGGCCAAAGCACTAATGGAAAAGCCTGACTTGGTAATTCTTGATGAGCCCACCAACCACCTTGACTTGGAAGCTATCGAATGGCTGGAAAAGTATTTAGCCTCCAGCCAAATGGCCATTGTAATGGTTACCCACGATCGTTATTTCTTGGAAAATGTAACCAATGAGATTATTGAATTGGATAATCAGCAGGTCTATACATACTCTGGTAACTATTCGTATTTCCTCGATAAAAAAGCAGAACGCGAGACAATAGCTCAATCGGAAAAGGAAAAAGCCAGAAACCTATATAAAACTGAACTTGAGTGGATACGCAGGCAGCCGAAGGCAAGAGGCACAAAAGCTAAATATAGAATAGATGCCTTTGAAGAAACAAAGAAAAAAGCGCATGTGAATCTGTCTAAGAGTGAGGTGAGCCTAGATATCGAGCAAAGAAGGCAAGGCGGAAAAGTGTTGGAACTGGAGCATTTAAATAAATCTTTTGGCGATAAAAAGCTTATTACAGATTTCAGCTATACATTTAAAAAAGGGGATAGAATAGGTATTATTGGTCATAACGGGTCTGGAAAGTCCACTTTTCTAAAAATAATTACAGGCAAGTTGCACGCAGATAGTGGCAAAGTGGATAAAGGACCATCTACTGTTTTTGGTTATTACGAACAGGCTGAGCCCAATTTCAAACCAGGTATGAAGGTGATTGAGGTAGTTCAGGAAGTGGCTGAATATATTACCATCGGAAAAGAAGAGATGTCTGCCTCTCGGCTTTTAACTCAATTCAATTTCGCTCCAAAAGCGCAGTATGATTATGTAGATAACCTGAGTGGGGGAGAAAAGCGCAGGCTGCAATTGCTAAAAGTATTAATGGCAAGACCCAATTTTTTAATTCTCGATGAGCCAACCAATGATCTGGATTTAATTACACTCAGAACTTTAGAAGAGTTTTTACATCAGTTTCAGGGGTGTTTGGTTATTGTTTCGCACGATAGATACTTTATGGATAGGCTGGTAGAACATTTGTTTGTATTTGAAGAAGGCAAGCCCATCAAAGATTTTGCAGGCAATTATTCGATTTACAGGGAGTCTAAAGCTTTTACGAAAAAGGAAAGTAAGCCTGAAGTAGTGGAAAATAAAGACAAAACAGAAAAAGTGAAAGAAGCAGAACGCAAACTTTCATATAATGAGAAACGTGAGTTTGAAAAACTGGAATCGGAGATTGCAAAACTTAACAAGAAAATAGCCGAGATAGAACAACTGCTCATTTCTGGTGAAACAGATCATGCTAAGTTGATAGGTTGGGGTGAAGAACTTGAAAAGGCTAAGAGTGATTTAGATGCGAAGGAATTACGATGGTTGGAACTATCTGAGCTTTGCTAAGAAAAAATTCCAACTTTTTTGGAAATATTTCCGTACATTAGAATAAACGCTCGGAAATATGGAAGCTAATGAACCACAGGTCATATACGGCAGGTACAGATCAAAAATTACCGATCCTACAACCATTGTTCTTTCTGCTCAAAAAGGCGTTTCAGCAACTATTTTTAACGATGTAGTAAAACTTTATGGCCATACTAATTACTTGGCAGAAGTGATAGAATTAACCCACAAAACAATTAATAAGTATCAGGTTAACAATATAAATTTTAGCCCAATAAGAAGCGAGCTCATGCTTAAATTAGTAGCACTCTACCATAAAGGAGTAGCTGTTTTTGGTGATAGGTCTTCATTTATAAATTGGATGTCAAAATCCGCTTATGGGCTCGGGGGTTATATTCCCTTTGATTTGATAAAAACATCTGATGGTATAGATCTAATATCAGATGAGTTAGATCGTATCAAATATGGAGATACTGCATGATCGTATATCGCATTGTTCATGCAGAATTTGCCAATAAAATTGTAGCATCAGGCAGGCCTGCCAGATGGAATTCTGCGGGAACGTTTGTTATTTATACGGCATCTTCAAGGTCTTTGGCCTGTTTAGAAAACTTAGTGCATAGAGGCGGTGAAGGTCTGAATGCGCAATTCAGAACATTGGTGATTGAAATTCCTGAAACAATGGTCATTAAACAGGTTGGTGCAAATGAGTTGCCGAAAAACTGTCATACTTTCAAATCACAACAACACACCAGACTAATCGGTGATAAATGGGCTGCTTTGCAAGAAACATGCGTTATGCAAGTGCCTTCGGTGATTATACCTGAAGAGTCTAACTACTTAATTAATCCCCAGCATAAAGATTTTAAGAAGATAAAATTACTAGGTACGGAGGAATTCTTATTTGACAATCGCTTTAAAAGCATTTAATCCACCCATTCAACCTCCCAAACTTTGCTACCGTTTGTTACAGATGTGAATTGAACGTCCTTTGGCCGCTCGACAAAAACCTTGTTATCTCGCCACCGCAGCTTTTCTTGTTTCTCAACGATATAGCTATTTTTTTTATGGAATGCCATGATGTTGTAGCTCTTGGGTAATTCAATGGTTAGTGTATCCGCTGCAGTAATTTTTACTTCATCCCAAACCTTTTTATTCTTATCAGCCATTAGCGTTAGCAACTTTTTTACGTCAGGCACACCATAACCCAGGTAATTATTGGGGTATGGGTACAAATGCGATGATTTTGCGAGTAACGTAATAATTTCATCATTCGTGATGTCTGGATTTAGTTGCTTCATGCAGGCAATTAAACCGGTAATTATAGGTGCCGAAAAAGATGTGCCCCCTGATGCATAACAAGAAAAATCTGGTTTAACCATTTTCAAATGTTCAGGGCCAATGGAGCTGTAATCTAACCTGTCCCAATACCTGTAGCCTGTAGAACCAACAGCAATGGAGCCTTTTGCATCTGCAGGTATTGAAATTATTTTAAAATCTTTATTGCCATCATTACCTGCTGAAAGAACAATGGTCATCCCTTTTTCATTGATAGCAATATCTGTTGCTCTGGTTATAGCGCTGAATTTACCATCAACGTTCGCTGGTAAATAATCGGTATCTGGTTCACTAAAACCATCGCTGTATCCTAACGAAGAGTTTACTAACCGAACGCCTTGCCTATACATCCATTCTAGTGCAGCAACCCAATAGTCTTCTTCGGCATGATATTCACTTTCCGACCTATCCGTTCGTGCCAGGTAAAAAGCTGCCTGAGTGGCTAAACCGGTATATAAATCTTCGTAGTTACCGCCAACAAATTGGAATACCTCCGTACCATGATTATCATTATTCATAGTGGTGCCCTCAAATGGATTTATTATTTCCGGATCAATATAATTTTTATAGCCTTTTACCTGTCCTAGTTCAATGGCCTTTTTTAGATATCTATTATTATCTGCATTGAGGAAGCCGGCATCAATAATTCCTATTTTAATACCCTTACCATGAATGCCCATTTTTATGAGGGTATCGGCCTTAATTTGATCAAGGGATTTGTGAAGCGGATAGGGTTCAATATCAATTTTATGTGCAATAAGTTGGCTGCCTACAGGCCTTAATTGTTCAACATACGGGTGTTCATTTAGCTTGTTGATTTGTTCATGAGTCAGAGAACTTGAATAGGCTTTAAGCCAGTCAGAAATGATTATTGGAGCTGTATTTAGCACGCAAGCAGTGCTTCTGATTTCCTCGATACTGACCGTTTTGTCTTTTAGATATATCCAGTACTTTTGCTGCGCCCGCAAAGTGCCTGCAAATAGCATCAGGGCATAAATCAAAAGTTTAATTTTATTCATGATGTTAAATTTAGCAGAATTTAACTTCTACCGAAATTTAGATTAATAAGCCATTATGAAATATACACCTCTCAACAAAGAACTTTACATCCAAAATAGAAAGCAGTTTGTAGCGCAAATGAAGCCGAATTCGATAGCGGTTTTTAACTCTAATGATATTATGCCTACCAATGCAGATGGCACGATGGTCTTCCGTCAGAATAATGATTTATTGAGCCTTTCAGGCATAGACCAAGAGGAAAGCATATTGGTAATGTTTCCTGATTTTTATGATAAAAGTTTCTCTGAAGTGCTATTTCTAAAAGAAACCAACGAAAACATTGCCATCTGGGAAGGGCATAAGTTTACAAAAGAGGAAGCACAGGAGATTTCAGGAATTAAAAACATCGTTTGGGTTTCAAGCTTCGAAAGTATTTTTAATACGTTAATGGCGGAGGCAGAGTATGTTTACCTCAATACCAATGAACATATTAGAGCCGTTGTAGAAGTTCAGACCAGGGACAGAAGATTTTTAGATTGGTGTATGAACAAATATCCAATTCATAAATACGAAAGGTCCGCACCACTCATGCATAATGTGCGTACATCTAAATCCCAATTCGAGATTGATGCGATGCAAATAGCTTGTGACATTACTGAAAAGGGCTTCAGGCGAGTGGCTAAGTTTGTTAAGCCAGGTGTAATGGAATACGAAATAGAAGCTGAATACTTGCATGAATTTGTGAGAAATCGATCAAGAGGGTTTGCATATACACCCATTGTGGCATCGGGGCATAGTGCGTGCGTTTTGCATTATATTGATAACAATCAGGAGTGCAAAGATGGCGATTTGTTGCTTATGGATGTGGGGGCAGAATACGCCAATTACAATGCAGATATGACACGTACCATTCCGGTAAACGGCAAGTTTACAAAGCGACAAAAAGAAGTTTATAATGCCGTTTTGAGAGTGAAAAGAGAGGCAACTAAAATGCTCAGACCCGGAAATGTGATTCCCGAATATCATAAAGAAGTGGGCAAATTAATGGAGAATGAATTATTGGGACTTGGTTTAATTGATAAAACCGATATTAAAAATCAGGATACTTCAAACCCGGCATACAAAAAGTACTTTATGCACGGCACTTCACACCACATTGGGTTAGATGTGCATGACGTACCTAACATTTATCAAAAAATGAAGGAAGGCATGGTGTTTACTGTCGAGCCAGGTATTTACATCCGAGAAGAAAGTCTTGGTGTTAGGCTTGAAAATGATGTTGTAATCACCAAGGACGGAACGTTTGATCTGATGCGCAATATCCCAATAGAAGCTGATGAGATTGAAGATTTGATGAATTCTTAAGTATGAGCGATAGCATTAAAAACTCGGACAAAGCACCAGAACCGGTAGGTTTATACCCTCACGCACGTAAGGTGGGTAACTTATTATTTCTGTCAGGTGTTGGGCCCAGAAAAAAAGGCACAAAAGAAATACCCGGTGTTACGTTAGATAGTGAAGGAAATATCGTTGAGTATGATATAGAGGCTCAGTGTCACTCAGTTTTTGAAAATGTACGTTTGGTATTAGAAGCGTCAGGAAGTAGCTGGGACAAACTGGTGGATGTAACCGTGTTTCTAACGAATATGAAGGCAGATTTTAAAAAATACAATGCCATTTATGCCGAGTATTTTAAAGACAACCAGCCATGCCGTACTACAGTGGAAATCAGCTCTTTACCTACACCTATTGCTATTGAGCTGAAGTGCATCGCCACAATGGATTAATGAAATGTATATTCCCCTCTTGGGAGCGGTCAGCGGTGGGTAAAACATGAAAAACCTCCACAGCTTCAAAAAGCTTAGGAGGTTTTTATATCTACTAATTTTAAAAATCAAACTGCAAAACTCTCACCACAACCACATGTCCTTGTAGCGTTCGGGTTGATAAACTGAAAACCTTTGCCATTCAATCCATCAGAGAAATCAAGGGTTGTTCCTAACAAATACAACAAACTTTTTTTGTCGACTAAAATTTTGATTCCTTTATCTTCAAATACTTCATCAGAATCTTCAACGGCTGAGTCAAACTTAAGGTCATACATTAAGCCTGAGCATCCACCTCCTTGTACCAATACACGGATGTTATTATCATCAGTTTTTCCTTCCTGATTTCTCAATTCGATAATTCTTTCTTTCGCCTTGTCTGTTACACTTATCATAATTGCAAAATTAAGCTACTGGATTCAATACTACACTAAAAACGGTAATTGTATTACTGTCTCTGCCATAATACAGCTTGTCAAGCGCATCGTAAATGCTACTTGCCCTAAAATAAGAAGTGTGTAACTCCTTATTCTCATTATTCGCTATCCACTGAATAGTATAAGAACTTTCTTTCTCCTTATAATTTTCAATGTAGGTGAGCATCTTTTTCAATGCGTCCACTTTATCAAAGCCTAATACTGAATGAAACAGGAAAGACTGATTGTGTCTTGGGTTGATCGTAATCAAATCCAACTTTACTTTTCCTTCAAAATTGCTGTATTCAAAAATTAGGGCATTGCTTCTTAGCCCCAAATAGCTTTTTATATCTTTTTGAATACGGGCGGCCTCTACATGTATGTCGTTTGCTGTCTCCATCATAATTATGGTTTTTCCTGCATTGGAGAAATAAATTTAATCTAAAACTTTTCACAAGGGCAAAAAGTTTCAAACTTTAAACTTCTATTGTAAGTACAAAGATAAAAACAACCGATGAACAAAATAGAACATATTGGAATAGCTGTTAAAAGTCTTGAAACTTCAAACAAATTGTTTGCATCATTGCTTAATACACAACCGTATAAAAAAGAAGAAGTAGCATCAGAAAATGTAAATACTTCATTTTTCAAAATGGGCGAATCTAAAATTGAATTACTTGAAGCTACAGACCCAAATTCACCGATAGCTAAGTTTATTGAAAAAAAAGGGGAGGGCATTCATCATATCGCCTATGATGTTACAGATATAGAAGCTGAAATGGCAAGATTAGAAAAAGAAGGCTTTATTCTGTTAAACGAAAAGCCCAAAAAGGGTGCAGATAACAAGTTGGTTTGCTTTCTACACCCAAAATCTACTAATGGTGTTCTTGTGGAATTATGCCAGGAGATTACTTCTTAAATTTCTTGTAAGTGGAGACAGACCCCCTGTCATATTGAATGTTATTATAATAGTTTAGTTTCTTTTTCCCCGACCTTGTTTGAAATTGATGTTTCGGGGAACATGATGCAAAAAGAACTAACATAAGCGCAACTACCAATATTTCTGCAATTATACCTTTCATCTCTTTATTCGGTTGTTGTTTCGATATTAAATACGCCCGAAACGCATTTTAGTCACCAAGACAATGAGCGATACTAGATTAAGTATAACTTTGCATCGCTGAACCGCGGTAATGGCCGATGAGTTGCACATAAAATTTTGATAAAAAATGGCTGAAAAAAGGACTGAATTAAGTGATTTAGGAGAGTTTGGAATTATCGAACGTATAAAAAATAGCACTAAAAATAAGAACAAATCCACGGTGGAAGGCATTGGTGATGATGCTGCAATTATCGATGCTAAAGACAAACAATTATTAGTTTCTACCGATATGCTGCTTGAAGGTGTTCACTTCGATTTGTCTTATATGCCATTGGCACATTTGGGCTATAAAGCAGTGGCAGTAAATGTTTCTGACATAGCGGCAATGAATGGTATACCTACCCAAATAACTGTAAATATAGGCCTTAGTAATAGGTTTTCTTTGGAAGCTGTTGATACACTTTATCAAGGTATTTTAAAGGCGTGTGAAGATTTTAAGGTTGACCTCGTTGGAGGTGATACGAGCTCATCAGCAAGTGGATTGGTGCTTTCAATCACTGCATTAGGCCAGGCAGGTAAAAAGTCTGTTGTAAGACGTTCAGGAGCCAAAAAAGGAGATATCATTTGCGTTACAGGCGATCTTGGAGCTGCATATTTAGGCCTGCAAGTGTTGGAGAGAGAAAAGCAGGTGTTCTTATCTAACCCGGAAATGCAGCCTCAACTAGATAAATATGAATACATCGTTCAGCGACAGTTGAAGCCAGTTGCCAGAATGGATATCATTCATGAGCTAGCAGAGTTAAAACTTATTCCATCTTCAATGATAGATGTTTCTGACGGTTTGGCCTCAGAGCTGATGCACCTGGCAAAATATTCAAAAGTAGGCATTCAAATTTATGAAGAGAAGTTGCCTATTGATAAGCAGACGTACGATACCGGTTATGAATTAGGTATTGATTCCACCACCGCAGCACTCAATGGCGGTGAGGATTATGAACTCCTCTTCACCATCAATCAAGATGATTATGAGAAGCTAAAAAACCATGCAGACATCCACTTTATAGGCTATGTAAAGGAATTTTCTGAGGGCTGCAAAATGGTGACCAAACAAGAAAACCTTATCGATATTAAGGCACAAGGTTGGAACCACTATAAAAAGGATTAATCTTCCGGATAAGGGATAAAAACAAATTTGGTAAAGTTGTCGTCAATCACAAAAAGACAACAAAATTCATCAGGGTCTTTATAATTGGCTTTGAATTCATCTATTTTATCCTCGGCTATTATTTCTCGCTGTACAAATTCGTTCAAAAAAGAGGCGTTATAATTCCAATTAACAGCAAGGTCTTCTTTGGCAATTAGAAGTTGACCAATAGGTTGATCGAACTTAGCAATAGCAAATACCGGATGTTCAGAAAAGCCCCTCTTTCTTATTTGGTAAGAAGCTTCTTTCAGCGTATCAGAAACCACTGCAAAGTCTTGTGTAATTGAACCTAAGTATTTACCGTTTAATTCTGGATCGTTATTCATGCAAAAATATTTTTTGCAAAATTAAGTCAATTCTTTAGCTATCCAATTCGAGCAGAAATCTTTTAAATCACTAAAAAACAGGGTGAATTCCTTTTCGAAATCCTCGTAATGTTCATTCAAGTCATTCACGGCCTCTTCCATCTTAGAATTGTATTTAGTTCTTCTGGCCATACCTGAGAGCGACTTGTGAATTCCTTCTGTTTTGGCATAATGGTACAGCCAATTTCCTTCCATCATATAGGGTAAAACATACTGCGCTTTGGAAGGCATTATGTTCTTGTAGGAAGCTAAAATGGCATATGCTTTTTCTGTAAAGCTCAATAGTTTTTCAGGATGATAGTTCGGCCAATTTTTAGCAAGAAAATGATCGTAAAAAACATCTACAATAACCCCTGAATAATGTCGGTATTTAGCTCTTAGCCTATCTTTACTTTTAGCTACTATTTTGTGGTTATCAGTGTACTCATCAATAGCCCTGTGAAGCCAAATGCCTTTTACTATAATTTCATCATAATGATCAAAACTGCTTCCTTTCACAAAATCACCCATAAAGTTGCCCACCATTAATTTTTGGTTATCTCCGGATAGATATATGTGCGCAAGAAAATTCATTCGGTGTTGATCAACTTAAAACTAAAGGTTTATTTATCAGGATTTATTAAATTGCCTCACTAATGTCATAATATCAGATCTATGCCCTTAAAAGAAAATCCGCATTTAAATATTTTGGTAATGATGGCCAAAATAGATGGTGAAACCGATCAGGCCGAGTTGGAATTAATCAGGCAAATAGGCACTTCTTCCAATGTTTCTTCTGAGGATATTGAAAAAATAATAGATCAAACTCGAGCCGATAGTGGCATACCTTCGGTAGAGCTTTTTTCCAGGGAAGAAAAAATAGAATTAATGACCAATCTTGTGATGGTAATGAAAATCGATGGCAGAATTGATAAAGAAGAAATGAAGTTCTGCTGGCAGGTAATCAAAAAACTAGGTTATAACGAAGAAGCACTGTTCGACTTAGTTTCTACAACTTATCTGGATCCATCCAAATCAGTAGATAAAAACGATATTAAAAAAAGAGCGGAACAATACCTTTCCTGATTTGAACCCATTTGATGCCGCCTTGCACGATCTGTATTACAATGGTACGTGCTCTGAATTAACTCTCCATAATAACTACGGAAACCCCGAAAAAATGCCTGTAGAGGTGTTTTTCAGGGAAGAGTATGATTTTACAGATTTGGAGATCAAAGCGTTAAGTTTATGTAAAGGGTCGATACTTGACATTGGCGCAGGCGCAGGGGCACTTACCTTAAACCTACATAATAATGGTTTTGATATAACAGCAGTAGAAACGTCTGAGGTGGGCTGTTATATCATGTCACATGAAGGAGCTAAAAACATCATTTGTGATGATTATCGGAACATCACCGAAAAGTTTGATACTCTTTTGTTGATGATGAATGGCTTTGGCCTTTGTGAAAAACTCGAAAATATCCCTCAATTTCTGAATAGTTTAAAATCGCTTCTCAAAAAAGACGGACAGGTAATTGTTGATTCTAGCGATGTGAGCTATATCGCTGAAGAGATGCCCAAGAACAGATACTATGGCGAGGTGGAGTTCTGTTATGAATATGAAGGAATTCTTGGCGATTGGTTCAATTGGTTATATATACACTCTGAGTTGTTACAATCGGAAGCAGCCAAGAACGGTTGGAGTTGTGAGATAGTTTTTACTGACGATAACGATCAATACTTAGCCGTTTTAAAACCAAACCGTTACAACTAATTATCACTCATAAAATGTTTTTGCTTGTATTTATAGCTTAGGTACGATAGCACATTGCCAAACTCCTCTATTGATTCCCTAAACTCTTCAGGAATTTCCCTGCCGTTAATTTTTGCAATGAGTAAACCATAAACGCCATTGAGGCAAATTTGAATTTCACTTGTTATTTTTCCTTCAGCTAGTTGTAGCATTTGCTGGATATGGGTTGCTGCTTTTTTATAAATAGCCTTAAACTCTTTGTCAGATTGCTTTAATTCATTTTTGAGCTCATCTAATTGTGCAACAATCAGCTGTGTTTCCTGTAAATGACCGTTCTCAAGTATATCTTCTTTCTCCATTTGAGCTAAAATTTGCTCATACCATTTTTCCAATTCAACTTTCGTACTACCCCCTGCTGGAATATGTTTTAATACATATTCTTTTACCTTTTCTATGTCACATTCAAAGGCCCTTATCAGATCTTCAGTCTG
Organism: Fulvivirga sp.; assembly: GCF_040220315.1. GTDB lineage: Bacteria > Bacteroidota > Bacteroidia > Cytophagales > Cyclobacteriaceae > Fulvivirga. The sequence goes on along the minus strand of NZ_JAVJUY010000269.1, from coordinate 6,195 downwards.
ATACATATGGATGATATATTCTGAAATATTATTCTGTTTTTTCTTATCTGCAATATTCATTTCTGCCATAAAATATATGTTGGTTGGCGTTGTTCTTTTCCAGCTAATTAATTACTATTTTTGCAGGTCAAAATTAGAGCATAAGGGATTAGTCTCGTATGAAAGGAGGACATTTTTATTCATTTTGTTATCAATAGAGGATGCATAAAAATGCAATGAATTCCACAAGAATGTTGAACATTCAACAATACACATGAAGAACACAAGAAATTTTTGCATCATAGCACATATCGACCATGGTAAAAGTACCCTGGCCGATAGGTTATTGCAGGCGACAGGTACGGTGAGCGACAGGGATATGCAAGAGCAGTTGCTTGATGATATGGACTTGGAGCGAGAGAGAGGGATAACCATTAAGTCGCATGCCATTCAGATGGACTATAAATTTAATGGAGAAGATTATACCCTAAACCTAATTGACACTCCGGGACACGTTGATTTTTCATACGAAGTTTCACGTTCCATTGCGGCATGCGAAGGGGCATTGCTTATTGTAGATGCGGCACAGGGTATTGAAGCACAAACCATTTCTAACCTATACCTGGCACTGGAGCATGACCTTGAAATTATCCCGGTTCTAAATAAAATTGACCTTCCTAGCGCTATGCCGGAGGAAGTTACAGATCAAATCGTAGAACTCATTGGTTGCGATCCAGAATCTGTTATTCACGCAAGTGCTAAAGAAGGTATTGGTATCGATAATATTCTGTCGGCTATCATAGAAAGGATTCCTGCGCCAAATGGTGACCCGGATGAACCTTTACAGGCCATGATTTTTGATTCAGTATTTAACCCTTTCAGAGGAATTGAGGTTTACTTCAGGGTTTTTAACGGCACGTTAAAGAAAGGCGACAAGGTAAAGTTTGTGAATACCAACAAAACCTACGAGGCCGATGAAATTGGGGTATTAAAACTCAAGCAGCAGCCAAAAAACTCAATTAGTGCAGGTAATGTTGGCTATATCATATCTGGAATAAAGGTGGCCAAAGAAGTAAAAGTTGGTGATACCATTACACACACAGATCGTCCTTGCAAAGCAGTTAAGGGTTTTGAAAATGTAAAGCCCATGGTATTTGCCGGTATTTACCCGGTTGATACCAGTGAGTTTGAGGAGCTTCGTGCTTCTATGGAAAAACTTCAGTTAAATGATGCTTCATTAATTTGGGAACCGGAAACTTCAGCGGCTCTTGGCTTTGGTTTTAGATGTGGATTCTTAGGAATGCTTCACATGGAAATTGTGCAGGAAAGGCTCGAGCGTGAGTTTGACATGACGGTAATTACTACTGTTCCCTCCGTTCAGTTTCATGCAGTAAAAACGGATGGTTCAGTGTACAATATTAATGCACCATCAGAAATGCCTGAGCCAAATACGGTTTCTCATATTGAGGAGCCTTTTATTAGAGCTCAAATTATAAGTAAGGCAGATTACATCGGTAATATTATTAGTCTGTGTATTGATAAAAGAGGTATTATCAAGAATCAGGTTTATCTCACTTCCAATAGAGTTGAATTAACATTTGAATTACCATTGGCTGAGATCGTTTTCGATTTCTTCGATAAATTGAAAACATTATCTCGAGGTTATGCCTCTTTGGATTATGAGCTTATAGGATACAGGCAGTCATCGATGGTTAAACTGGATATCATGTTAAATAGTGAGAAAGTGGATGCGCTTTCTGCTATCGTTCATAGGGATAAAGCCTACGAGTGGGGAAAACGCCTGTGTGAAAAACTAAAGGATTTGATTCCTCGTCAAATGTTTGAGATAGCAATACAGGCTTCTATTGGCACGAAAATTATCGCCAGGGAAACAGTAAAAGCGATGCGTAAAAACGTATTGGCGAAATGTTATGGTGGTGATATCTCGAGAAAACGTAAGCTACTAGAAAAACAAAAGAAGGGTAAAAAGAGAATGCGTCAGGTAGGTAATGTTGAAATACCACAAGAGGCGTTCATGGCAGTACTTAAATTAGATTAAAACATTATGTCGGCAACAATACTTGACGGACGAAAGGTTTCTAGAGAAATCGAAGAAGAAATCAAATCGGAAGTTGACGCCCTAAAAGCGAAAAATAAAAAAGCCCCTCACTTAGCAGCAATATTAGTAGGTGACGATGGTGCAAGTCAGACATATGTCAATAATAAAATCAAAGCCTGTAAGAGAGTAGGATTTGAATACACACTCTTGAACTTTCCATCTACAATTTCTGAAACCAAACTGATGACGGAGATTGAAAGAATTAATGCCGATGCAGATATCGATGGTTTAATTGTGCAATTACCATTACCTGAGCACATTTCTGCAGCAAAGGTCACTGATAGAATATTGCCTCATAAAGATGTTGATGGTTTTACGAATGAGAACTATGGTCGTATTACTTCAAAACATCCTGGTCTGTTGCCGGCAACCCCTTTTGGTATTGTTGAGTTGTTAAAAAGGTATAAGGTAGATATTAAAGGAAAACATTGCGTGATGGTAGGTAACAGCCGTACTGTAGGTGCCCCCATGAGTTCAATAATGGCATATCATGAATATGCGACTGTAACGGTTTGCCATATTCACACAATTGATCTAGCTCATTATACAAAACAAGCAGATATATTAATTGTGGCTACTGGCAAACCGGGATTAATCACTGGTGATATGGTGAAGGAAGGTGTGGCTGTGGTAGATGTGGGTATCACAAGAATTCCTACCGATGATAATGACAGAGGCTATAAGTTGAGTGGAGATGTTGACTTTGATGAAGTTGAAAAGAAAGCATCTTTTATCACTCCTGTTCCGGGAGGTGTAGGGCCTATGACCATCGCTTCACTTTTAATGAATACATTAAAAGCAGCTACTACAAAAAGCACTATTACAACAGAAATATAAATTCGGTATTTTCGTTTTGGATGCATAGATTTAAAAATCTATGTGGAAAATACACCTTATTATATATTGTCTTGGTTTTTGTGTTTATCAGTCACATGCACAATCGCGCCTAAGTACTAAATCCAAGAAAGCTGCCGAACTTTATATCGAAGCAGATAACTTCAGAGTAAGAGGGCAGTATTCACAGGCCATTAACCTTTTAGAGCAATCTATTAATAAAGACAAAAAATTCCATGAAGCTTATTTTCGATTAGCAACTATTTATAAGGCTCAAGGTGAACTAGATAAGGCAGAATCACTTTTTCTAAAAGTAATTGAACTAAAGGGTGAGAATAATGGCCCATCGTACTTTGAATTAGGTGAGCTGTATTTAAGAAAGAATGATTATCAACAAGCGATTGATTATATTAATAAATACCTGGCCTACAATCCTCGTAACTCACAAAGGGTGAATGAGGCGAATACAATTCTCTCAAATGCCAGGTTTGCTATAGATAATTATAAGAAGGAAGTTTCATTTAATCCCAGACCATTATCGGATACCGTCAATGCATTCGCGATGCAGTATTTTCCTGTGGTTACTGTTGATGGTAAGTCATTAATATTTACACGAAGGTTAGGGGACACACCTAATGATGATGAAGATCTAGTAGTATGTAAGCTAGATCAAAATGGCCAGTGGTCAGCTCCCGAATCTATTTCATCAAATATCAATTCTCAGTTTAATGAAGGTACGTGTACAATCTCTGCGGACGGCAGGGTTTTAATATTTACATCATGTTACGGTAGAAATGGTTATGGCAGTTGCGACTTATATATAAGTGAGAAGGAAGGCGGTGTGTGGTCAGTGCCAGAGAATTTGGGTCCCAATGTAAATTCAAGGTATTGGGAATCCCAGCCCAGTCTTTCAGCAGATGGCAGAACACTTTACTTTATATCCAACCGACCAAATGGACTTGGTGGTCGTGATATCTGGGTATCCGATAAAGGTGATGATGATATTTGGTCAAAGCCAAAGAACATGGGTCCATTGATTAATACTGTCCAAGAAGAGGTTTCTCCATTTATTCATCCCAATGACCTCACCTTGTATTATGCTACTAATGGTTTGCCTGGTTTTGGAGGATTTGATTTATATAGCTCGGAAAAAGAAAATGGAAGTTGGACTAAACCTGTCAATATAGGCTCACCAATTAATAATGGGGAAGACCAGGTTTCATTATTCATAACTTCAAAAGGAGATAAAGGCTATTATTCTAACGAGTCTCTTAATTCAATACAAAAGGGGGTACTATATGAGTTTGACTTATCTGAAGTTTATGAATTAAAGAATAAAGCAACATACGTTTATGGTATTGTTAGGGATGCGAATACCAAACAACCCATCAAGGCAAGAATTGAATTATTTGATTTGATTAAAGATCAAAGGATATCCGTAGTAAGCTCGGACTCAATTACTGGCGAATACCTGATGGTACTTACTGAAGGTTCTGAATACGCACTCTATGCAAATGCAAAATCATACCTTTTTAATACCTACACATTTGAGATGGGTCAACGTAATGGTTCATCACCTGTAAAAATGGATATCTTGCTAAGCCCGTTAAAAGAGAATGTAACCACAAGATTGAATAATATTTTTTTTGATACGGACAGCTACATACTTAAGGATAACTCTAAGACGGAGTTAAAAAAAGTAATATCCTTTTTAAAGGATAATCCGAAGATAGTTATAGAAATAGTAGGCCACACCGATAACGATGGTACAGATAGCTACAACAAAGAATTATCAATAAAAAGAGCCCGCAGTGTCATTGATTTTTTGATAAAAGCAGGAATCGATCAAAATAGGCTTGATTCTAAGGGTAAAGGTGCTAATAACCCTCTGGTCCCAAATAATTCGGAAGAAAACAAAGCCCTCAATCGAAGAATAGAATTTAAAGTAGTTAAATTTTGATCATTTCAAGCACATCCCCCATTATGGGGGAGTGTAATACGTAGTGACTTATATTTTGTTTCCCTTTTACCGTAAAACGCATTATTTTTTTATTTGAATTGTTTATCCTTTCCGAATTTTATTCTAAGTTTAAGGCAAACTATTTTTAATTTTTAACCTAAACATTACAATATGAAGAAGTTTTTACTGCTTAGTTTCATGTTGATGTTCGCATTCGCGTTCAGCGATTCGTGGGCTCAAGAGCGCACTGTGTCGGGAAAAGTCACCTCTATCGAGGATGGTTCATCTCTACCCGGTGTTAACGTTGTACTAAAAGGTACAACCACAGGTACCGTTACCGACATTGATGGTAACTTCAAGTTAAGTGTACCTTCCGATGGTGGTACGTTAGTATTTTCATTTATTGGTTTAGCTACTGAAGAAGTTGCTATCGGTTCTAGATCAGTAATTGATATCCAGATGTCACCGGATGTTCAGCAACTTTCAGAAGTTGTGGTAACAGCGGTAGGTATCCAAAGAGAAGCAAAAGCATTAGGCTATGGTGTAGAAAGAGTAGGAGGGGATAAGCTTTCAGCTGTTTCAGAGCCAGATCCACTACGTGCGATGCAAGGAAAAGTAGCTGGTGTTAACATCGGTGGATCAAGTAGTGCACCAGGTAGTGCTACAAGAATCACCATTCGTGGTAACTCCTCTTTATTAGGAAACAACCAGCCGTTATTTGTTGTGGATGGTATTCCATATAATAATTCAACTAATACTACAGGTGATGGTTTTAATAACGATCAGTTAACTGGAGGAGGAGCTTCTGGTAGTCGTTTCCAAGATTTAGATCCTAACAACATTGAGTCAGTGAACGTACTAAAAGGAGCAGCAGCAGCCGCCCTTTATGGAACAAGAGCTGCGAATGGTGTAATTGTTATTACTACAAAATCAGGTAGTGCAGGAGCCGGAAGAAAGGGATTGGAGATTTCTTTTAGCTCCAACTTTGCTATTGAAGAAGTAGCCAACTTACCAGACTACCAAAATTCCTATGGTACAGGAACCAATTTCGCCTATCAGCAGGCAAACGGTTCATGGGGCGCTCCTTTTGTAGGAGCAAAACCTTATGCTTCAAGAACGACTATTCCACACTGGTATGATGGAGTTATTGGGTTTGAGGATATTTGGGGAACAACCGTTCCATACCAGGCATATCCTGACAACGTGAAGGATTTTTTCCAAACAGGTAAAGTGTTTGATAACTCCATTACTGTATCAGGAGGAAATGAGAAAGCGGTAACAACGTTAGTAGTTTCCAGAACGA